>JAUNJB010000092.1 GCA_030535375.1 Clostridia bacterium
CGTCGAGACAATACTCTCCCTTTCCATTTGCCCCCAACCGACATTTCCGTGAAAAAAGCCTTGACTTTTTTGCAATAAAGCGCTAAAATGAATTCAAACCAGTGAAGCGGAAATAAAACTGCTGGCGCACTTCAAGAGAGCCCCGATGGTGGAAACGGGCAGAAAGCGAAGCAGACAAATGGGCCGCTGAGGGCGGGGCGAAAGGCAGGCGCCTAGTAGCTTCCGACGGGCACTCCCGTTACAGAGGAGGAAAGTGTTGGCTTTCGTCGAGGGGTCGGGTTTTCCCGGCAAACAAGGTGGCACCGCAGGTTTGAATTGATTTTCAGTCCTGTCCTTGTGTGAACGCACAGGGACGGGATTTTTTGTATGGTTCCGGCCGGTCATCCGCATGGCGGATGGATCGAAGCTCGCGCTGCCTGTCCCGGCGGTCAACCGGCTCTGCCAACAGGAGCCTACCAACCGACCGGCCTATGGGCCAGAAAAGGAGAATTACCATGAGCACCAAGAGAACCGTCGCCGTCGAAGAAAAGAAGGGCCTCCGCAACACCCGCAACCTGATCCTGGTGGGCGTCATGATGGCGGTGGGCATCGTCCTGCGCCTGTGCGCGGGCATGATCGCCATAGGCAATATGCATCCCAATTTCCTCATCGCCACCTACTGCCTGTCCATCTTCATCATCCGGCCTAACATCAAGGAGGCGGCCGTCATCGGCTTCATCAGCGGATGCATCAGCCAGATCGGCACCAGCATGGCATGGCTCGGCCTCGGCAGCGAAACCATCGGCGCGGTCGCTATGTTCCTGCTGATCTCCATCCCCATGCCCAAGGTGGTCAAGCCCCTCATCTGCACCTTTGTGGCGACCTGCATCTCCGGCTTTGCCTTTGTCGGCCTGGCCGCGCTCACCTACGCCAATCCGATGCCGATGGCCCAGTTTGTAAGCATGGCGACCGTCACGCTCGTCACCGCGCTGCTCAACATGATCATCGTCAGCGTCCTGTCCATCCCCGTCAACAAGGTGATGGGCAACTGAAGGGGAACCTTCATCTTATAGCTTTGTCGCGCAGGTCGGGATTCCGGCCTGCGCGGCTGCCTGTCCTTTGTCATTACAGTTCCAAGGAGCCACACCATGATCGAGATCAACGACGTGACCTTCAATTATAAAAACAGCGCGGAGCCAGCCCTCAAGAATCTCTCGCTTTCCATTCGGGAGGGTGAATTTGTCGGCATCATCGGCACCAGCGGCGCGGGCAAAACGACGCTTACATTTTTGCTCAACGGCATCATCCCGCACGAATTCCAGGGGGATTTTTATGGCAGTGTCAGGGTGAACGGCCTGGATACCGTGGACAATCCGCCGGAGGCATTCTGCCTGACGGTGGGAGAGGTCTTCCAGGATATCGACAGCCAGATGGTCGCCTCCGTCGTGGAGGACGAGATTCTCTTTGGTCTTGAAAACTTTGGCGTGCCTCACGACGAAATCGAGCAGAAGCTGCAAAAGGTTCTGCGCGAGCTGGGCATCGAAAACCTGCGCACGCGCGAGATCGCCAGCCTTTCCGGCGGGCAGAAGCAGAAGGTGGCCATCGCCTCCATCCTCGCCCTGGAACCGCGCCTCATCGTCCTGGACGAGCCTACGGGCGAGCTGGACCCCCAGAGCAGCCGCGAGATCTACGAGCTGCTGCGCAGGCTGAACCGGGAGAAGGGGATCACCATCGTCGTGGTGGAGCAAAAGATCATGCTGCTTTGCGAATATGTAAGCAGGCTGGTCGTGTTTCACAAAGGCGAGCTCGTGCTTGACAGCCTGCCCCGCGACGTCGTTTCCCACACAAAGCTGCTCAAAGAGCTGGGCATCAACCTGCCCCGCGTTTCCGAGCTGGCCGGACGGCTCATGGCGGACGGTCTTTACGCGGGGCAGACGCCGCTCACGGTAGAGGAAGCCCGCGCGATGGTGGAGGAGGTGCTCATCCGTGGCAGAGATGGTAAAATTTGATCACGTGGCCTTCGGCTACGCGCCCGGCGCGGAAACCATCCGCGATCTGTCGTTCACGATCGAAAAGGGCGATTTTGTCGCACTGATCGGCGCAAACGGCGCGGGCAAGAGCACCATCAGCCGCTTATGCAACGGCCTGCTGCGCCCGACCGCAGGCCGAGTCACCCTCTGCGGCCAGGACACGCTGACCACGCCGACCAGCCGCCTGGCGCGCAGCGTCGGATTCCTTTTTCAGAATCCGGACAGGCAGATCTGTGAAAACACGGTGCGCGATGAGATCGCTTTCAGCATGAAAGCGCAGGGCTGGCCGCAGGCAAAGATCGAGGAGCGCATCGCTTCGGCGCTGGACACGTTTCATTTGCAGGGGGATTGGTTCCCGTTTGAGCGCAGCCGCGGCGAGCGTCAGCGCATCGCGCTGGCAGGCGTGCTGGTGTGCGAGCCGGAGCTTTTGATCCTGGACGAGCCGACTACCGGCCTTGATTATCTCGAGTGCATCGGCATCATGGACTATGTAAAGACGCTCAACGAAGAAAAGGGCGTGACCGTTCTCATGGTCAGCCACGACATGGAGCTCGTGCAAAGCTATGCGCGCCGCGTCTTCGTCCTGAACGACGGCCGGCTGCTGGGCGACGGCCCAGTGAATACCATCATGAAAAATACGGCGCTTCTCGGCCAGGCGCGCGTCCTTCCGGCGCAGATCCCGGCGCTGGCGCTCTGCTTTGACGAGCGCTTTGCAGATGTCTACACCGTGGACGACATGGAAGCTGTGCTGAAAGGGGGCCATCCGCTGTGAACCTGCTTCATTACACGCCGGGCAGCAGCTTCCTGCACAGGCTGAACCCCATCACCAAGCTTGCATTGGCGTTTTTTTACGGTGTGGCCTGTATCCTGTGCGACAGCGTCCTTGGAGAAGTTGGCTTCATCCTCCTGATGCTCGCCATCTCCGCCGCGGCGGGACTGGGCGCTCGTGCGCTTCGCCTGACCAGAACGCTCGCCATTCTCGGCCTGTTCATGTTCGTCCTGCAGCTTCTCTTCGTGCGCGACGGTTCGCCGCTGCTTGTCATCGGCAATCTGTGCGTCTTCACATCCGGCGGCCTGAAAAGCGCGCTGCTTCTCAGCCTGCGCGTCATCGCGACGATGCTGCCGCTCATGATGCTCTTTGCCATCACGCAGATGAACGACCTGTGCAACGCGCTGGTCAAGCAGGCTCACCTGCCATACCGCTATGCCTTTATCGTGACGACCGCCTTCCGCTTCGTGCCGCTCTTTACGACAGAGTTCCGGGAAATCGAGGACGCACAGCGCGCCCGCGGCGTGGAATTCGAAACAAAGAATCTTATCAAAAAGATTCAGCTGGCCGCGCCGCTGTGTGTGCCGCTGCTGGTCTCCAGCCTCAAGAAGGTGGATGCCAGCGCCATCTCCGCAGAAATGCGTGGCTTTTCCAGGCGAAACAGGACGAGCGGCTTCAAGGAATATCCCCTCGGCGCGCGCGACGCGCTGGCCATGGCCTTTGTGGCCGTGCTCATCGGGATTTCCGCGATTTTCCTTTGAGAGATAGGAGTTTCATGACGATGGATTACACGGCAACACTGAAATACGGCACGGAAACGGTGACCCTGCCCATCCGCGGGGCTGCATCCGTCCGGGAGATCCGCCCCACCCCGATGCGGGAAATCGAGGACATGCCCGCAGAGCTGCTGCACGCCGTCGGGGAGGGCGTAATCGGGACAAAACCCCTGCGCGAGCTGGTCACGGCCGGGGATATGGTGACCATTGTCGTCTCCGATATCACCCGAAGCTGGATGCGCCAGGGCGACGTACTCACCGTGCTGGGGCGCTATCTCCACGATGAGCTGCGCATCGCCTTCGAAAATATCGTCGTGCTCGTCGCCCTCGGCACGCACAGGCACTCGACACAGGCGGAGCTGCGCATCATCGCGGGCGAGTATCTCTACCAAAACTGCCGCGTCATCGATCATGACTGCGACGCCCCCTGCGTCCACGTCGGCACGACGGGCAGAGGCACCCGCGTGGAGGTCAACCCGCTCGTCGTCGGCCGCAAGGTGATCGTCGTGGGCGGCACGGTGCATCACATGATGGCCGGCTTTGGCGGCGGGCGCAAGAATATCCTGCCGGGCGTCAGCAGCCGCCGGACCATCCGCGAGAACCACTGCCGCGCGCTCGACCCAAACCGGGCGCACAGCGACGCGCGCGTAGGCACCGGGCTGCTGGGCGATAACCCGATTCACGAGGACATGGATGAAGCCGCCGCCATGGTCGATACGACGTTCAGCGTGAACATCGTGGTGGCGGCCAGCGGACGCTACAGCGGCTTTTTCTGCGGTGCGCTGGCCGACGCGTGGAAAGCAAGCTGCGATTACCAGCGGCAGTGCTACGAAACGTGGATCGACGAGGAAGCGGATATCGTATTGGTTTCAAGCGGCGGCGCGCCAAAGGACATGAACCTTTACCAGGGCTGCAAGGGCATGCTCAACGCCATGCGTGCCGTGAAGCCGGGCGGCGAATTGCTCTGGCTGTGCAAATGCCCGGAGGGCTGCGGCGCGCCGGATTATACGGCATGGCTGACGCCGCTGCGCGGCGGACGGCTTGACCCGGCGCTGCGCGCGGATTTCACCATCGGCGGCTTCATCTTCTACCTGACCGTCGAGAATCTGCGCAAGGCACAGTGCAGAACGCTGACGATGATCGACCCGGACATCGCCGCGCCCATGGGCATGACCGCCTGCAAAACGGTGGAAGAGCTGCTCACCGGCGTGGATTTCACGGGCAAGAAGGTCTACGTCATCCCATACGGCGGCAGCGTGGTGCCCATGCTGCGCGGGAAGGACTGACCCCATCCCCCAAATACCTGTCAAGGAGCATAAAACCATGAGTCTGATGCATTCCGAATACACAGCCCGCGTCGCCCACTGGCAGCGGGTTCTTTCAGCGGATTTTTACCATCCTCTGGAGGAGATTCACTTTGAGGGCTTCGCCACCACGGAGCACCTGACTCCCGAACAGGCCCGCTCCGGCGCCTTCACGCCCTTTGCCGAGGGCACGCTCTGGGGCCACACCTGGGAATACCTGTGGCTGCGCGCCGGCATCACCCTGCCCGGGGACGCACAGGGAAAGCCCGTCGCGATGTCCCTCGACCTGGGCGGCGAGGCCACGCTGTTTGTGAATGGTGAAGCCTTCGGCACGCGCAGGGCGGAGTGGGTTTCCGTGCCCCACCACTATATCTCCGACAACGTGCTGACCCTCTCCGGTGAGGAGGGGATGCGCTTTGACCTGCTGTTCGAGGTCTATGCGGGCCACTACTTTCCGGATGTGGGCGGCTGCGCCACAGGCCCCGTGCTGCCCGGCACGCTGGGCGATCCCAAAGAGGAGGGCCGCCGCGCTCGCCTCGGGCATTCCACGTTCGGCGTGTGGAACGAGGACGCCTATCAGCTTTGGCTGGACGTTTCCACGCTGCAAATGCTCCTTTGCGAGCTTCCCCAGGATTCCCTGCGCGCCGCGAAAATCGCCGACGGACTCGAGGAATATACCCGCATCGTGGACTTTGAGCAGCCCCTGGAGGGGCGCATCGCCGATTACCGCCGGGCGCGCAAAGCGCTCCGTCCGCTGATGGAGGCAAAAAACGGGCCGTCCGTCCCGGTCATGGCCGCCGTGGGCAACGCCCATCTGGATTTGGCATGGCTGTGGCCCCAGCAGGAGACCCACCGCAAGACGGCCCGCACATTTGCCGCGCAGCTGCGCCTGCTCGAGCGCTACCCGGAATACCGCTTCATCCAAAGCCAGCCCGCCGCCTATGAGATGTGCCGCGAGCACTACCCCGCGCTCTATGAAAAGATCCGCGCCGCCGTCAGGGAGGGACGCTGGATCGCCGAAGGCGCCATGTACGTGGAACCCGATACCAACATGCCCTCCGGCGAGGCGCTCATCCGTCAATTGGTGTACGGCAAACGATTCTACCGGGAAGAGCTGGGCGTTGACAGCCGCCTTCTCTGGTTGCCGGACACATTCGGCTACACCGCCGCGCTGCCCCAGCTGCTCAAGGGCTGCGGCGTCGATTATCTCGTCACGCAGAAGATCTTTTGGAGCTACAACGAAGGCGATCCCTTCCCCTATCACTACTTCCGCTGGAAGGGCATGGACGGCACATGCGTCACCTCCTTCCTGCCCACCAACTACACCTACCGCACCGATCCCAAGGAGCTCTGCGGCGTCTGGCGCGCGCGGGTTCAAAAGCGCCGTCTGGAGGATTTTCTCATCCCCTTCGGCTATGGCGACGGCGGCGGCGGTCCCTGCCGCGACCACATCGAATACGCCCTGCGCGAGCGCGATTTGGAGGGAATGCCCCGGGTGGAGATGACCTCGCCCCTGCGCTTCTTTGAGGCCCTGGACGAAAAGGGAGGCCCCTCTTACACATGGGACGGCGAGCTGTATTTCAACGCGCACCGCGGCACATATACCACGCAGGCGGCGATCAAGAGGAACAATCGCCGCAGCGAATTCGCGCTGCACGATCTGGAAGCATGGGGCGCGCTAGCCATGCTGCGGGGACACGCCTATCCCTTTGCCGAGGCGGAACGCCTGTGGAAGGTGCTGCTCCTGCACCAGTTCCACGATATTTTGCCCGGTTCCTCCATTGCGCAGGTGTATGTCGAGGCCAATGCGGCGCATCTGGCGCTGCAAAAGGAGGCCGCCGGACTGACCCGCGCGGCCTGCGATGCTCTGGTCGGCAGGGGCGACGGCATCACGGTGTTCAATTCCCTGGGCTTTGAGCGCGATGAGGTCGTCGATCTCCCGGACAGCCTGGCAGGCGGCGCACGCACGGCGGAGGGCGCAACCGTGCCCGTCTGCGGCAAAAAGGCGCTCATCCATCTGCCCGCGCTCGGCGCGGTCTCCCTCATCCCCGGGAAAGCCGCCCAGCCCGAAGCGCTCGCCACCGCCGAGCTTGTTCCCGGCGGCGCGCTGCTGCGCACCGGGGAGATCGAGGTGCGCCTGAACGCCCAGGGCCAGATGGAATCCTACACGCTGAACGGCCGGCAGATGGGCGCCGGACGGCCGATGAACGTCCTGACGATGTACAAGGATGTGCCCCGCCTCTTTGACGCGTGGGATATCGACAGCAATTATCGCGAGCAGGAGCGCTTCGCCTCCAGCGCATGCGCGATGAACGTGGAATGCGCCTGCGGCCTCACCGCATCCGTGAGCTGGGAAGGACGGATCGGCCACTCCTCCATTCGTCAGGTGATCTCCGTCACAGCGGGCAGCCCCGTCGTGACCTTTGACACCACGGTTGAGTGGCATGAGCTGCACCGCCTGCTCAAGACGGCCTTCCCCGTCGGCATCCGCGCCGAAAACGCCCTGCACGAGATCCAGTTCGGCTTTGTGGAGCGCCCGACGCACCGCAGCCGCGGTTATGATCAGCAGCGCTTCGAGGTGTGCAACCACCGCTATACCGCGCTGGCCGACAACGGCCACGGCTGCGCCGTGCTCAACGACTGCAAATACGGCGTGGGCGTGGAGCAGGACAGCATCGAGCTGACCCTGCTGCGCGCTGCCGCCTCGCCCGAAATGGGCAGCGATCAGGGCGGGCACCATTTCCGCTACGGCTTCACCGCGTGGGAAGGCCCTTTTGCATCCAGCCTTGTGGTGCACCAGGGCCTGTCCTTCAACGAACCGCCCTCCGTCATCCCCGGCCTGACATCGCGCTTCAGCGCTTTCTCCGCCGATCATCCGGGCATGATCATCGACACGCTCAAGCCCGCGGATGACGGCAGCGGCGATCTGATTCTGCGCCTGTACGAGAGCAGGAAGGCCGATACCTTCTTCCATCTTCGCAGCGATCTGCCCGTGCTCTCCCTCCGGCTTTGCGACATGCTGGAGACGCCTGCCGGCGATTGCCTCCCTCCCGATGCAAGGCTCCACGCCGCGCCCTTCCAGGTGCTCACGCTGCGGATAAAGACAGCCCCGTAAAGCGTCCGCATTCACCTCCCTCCGGCAGGATTTCGCGGAAAAACAGCGAAACTAAAATGAATAAAAGAATGGAGGGATATTTGTGGAAGTTTTACACGGAAAGCATGCGGATCTCAGCATCGACCGGCCGGAAATGCTCTGCAAGATCGCCCGCGCCCTCTCTTCTCCCGTGCGCATACAGATCATGCAGGCGCTGGGCAAGCGCAGCATGAATGTAGGAGAGCTGGCGGAGCTGCTGGATGTGCCCATGTCCACCACGGCGCTCGCCGTCAAGACGCTGGAAGAGGCCGGAATCATCACCTCAGAGGCGCAGCCCGGTGCGCGCGGTTCCATGAAGCTGTGCAGCCGCAAGCTCGACACCATCGCCGTGACGCTCGTGCCCATCGACGAGGTGCACACCAGCATTCTCACGCTGCAAATGCCCATCGGCGGCTACAGCACCGCCGACGGCATCGAGCCCACCTGCGGCCTGGCCAACGAGAACACCTACATCGGCGATATGGACAATCCCGCCTCCTTCTACGTGCCGGACCGCTTCGGCGCGCAGCTCATCTGGTTCCGGCAGGGGGCGCTCGAATACCGCTTTGCCTTCCCCGAAATCGACGCCATGGAAATCGACTGGCTGGAGATCTCCTTCGAGGCCTGCTCCGAGGCGCCCATGTACCGCGACCCATGGAAGAGCGACATCGCCGTGGCCATCAACGGCCGGCGGCTCGGCATCTGGACAAGCCCCTGCGACTGCGGCGGCCGCCACGGAAAGCTGACGCCGGGCTGGTGGTCCGATCTCTCCACGCAGTACGGCTTCCTCAAGACATGGCACGTCGATCATGAGGGCAGCTATCTGGAAAACATGCGCATCAGCGATGTATGCCTCTGCGATCTGGGGCTGCACGACCGGGGATACATCAGCGTGCGCATCGAGGTGCCCGATGATGTCGAGAACATCGGCGGCATCAATCTGTTTGGCGAGCACTTCGGCGATTACGAACAGCCCCTCGTGCTGCGCGTAGGCTACCATATGCGGACGGGCGAGGACAGCACTCCAAATAATTTGGAATAATTTTTTCAGGACTTACGGGTTTTATAGAATAATTTAAAACAATTGACGAAGCCTTCGATCTATGATATGCTCTATACAGCAAATCGATCGAAGGTTTTTTGTTCGAAACATCAGAATAACGGACTGATCCATCACAGAAATTTAAAATAATCATCCTTTAAGTTCCAAATTTTTTAGAATTTAATAGGCGTATTTCTTGTACGCAAAATAAATTATGGGAGGAAATGAACATGTCCAGTGTGACGAAGAACTCCATTCCGCGCCCGGAGCATCCCCGTCCCGACTTTATGCGTGACACCTTCCTGAACCTGAACGGCACCTGGCAGTTCGCCTTTGACGATCAGGATCACGGCGTGCACGCGGGCTGGATGAACCCCGGCGTAAAGCTGGAGCGGGAGATCGTCGTTCCCTTCTGCTATCAGAGCAAAATGAGCGGCATCGGCCCGACGGATGAAATCCATCCCGTGATGTGGTACCGCCGCGCGTTCATCGTTCCGCAGGAAATGCGGGGCCGCCGGATACTCCTCCGCTTCGGCGCCGTCGACTTTGAGGCGGCCGTATATATCAACGGCAGGCTGGCCGGCACGCACAAGGGCGGCTATACCCCCTTCGCGCTTGACATCACCCCGCTGCTGTGCGAGGGAGAGAACGATTTGTGCGTGCGTGTACAGGATGAGCCCGACTGCACGCAGCCGCGCGGCAAGCAATACTGGGATCGCGGATTGATGGGCTGCTGGTATACGCCGGTGAGCGGCATCTGGCAGACGGTCTATCTGGAGGCGGTCGGGGAGTACGGCCTGCGTCAAATTCACGTCACCCCGGACATCGACCGTCACATGTTCACCGCGGAGATCGCGCTCGACAGACGGCCTCAGGAACAGCTCGAGCTGGAACTGACCGTCTCCTACGAGGGCAGCGTGAAGCGAACCGTGCGCCTCACGTCGCAGGATCGCATCACCCGCGTGCCGGTCGATATGATCGCACGGGCGGATCTCGATCCCATCCACATCTGGGCGCCGGACAAGCCGGCGCTGTATGACCTCAAAGTGCGCGTCCTCAAGGGCGGCGAAGCCGTGGATACGGTGACCACCTATTTCGGCATGCGCAAGGTGGAGGTGCGCGAGGGCAAGGTCTACCTGAACAACTGCCCGGTCTATCAGCGCCTGATTCTCGATCAGGGCTACTGGCCGGATTCCCTCATCACCCCGCCAAGCGACGAAGCCATCCAGGAGGATCTGCGCTACACCCTGGCCTTCGGCTACAACGGCGCGCGCAAGCATCAGAAGCTGGAGGACCCGCGCTACTATTACTGGGCGGACAAGATGGGCCTGCTCATCTGGGGCGAGGTGCCCAGCGCCTACGACTTCTCCGACGAAACCGTCGCCAATCTCGCCGATACGCTGCTCGGCTTCATCGACAGGGATTTCAACCATCCATCGATCATCACCTGGGTGCCGATGAACGAGAGCTGGGGCGTGCGCCAGATCTACACGGACAAGCGCCAGCAGGCCACGGCCCGCATGCTCTACCACATCACCAAGGCGGCCGACGGCACGCGCCTTTGCTCCTCCAACGACGGCTGGGAGCAGGTGATCACCGACATCTGTGCGCTGCACGATTACGCCGCCGAAAAGGCGGACATGGCGGATCATTTCGCCAGCAGGGAGGACGTCGAACGCCACGCGTGCGACTGGCGCCCCTGCTACGCGCAGGGCGAAACGCCCACCGGCAAGGAGGCCTTCATGGTCACCGAGTACGGCGGCATCGCCTTCCTGAATGTCGGCATTCAGGGCGAGATGGGCGGCATGCAAACCTGGGGCTATCACGACAAGGTGACGGATGAAGAGGCATTCTTCGCCCGGTTCAAGGGGGTCACCGATGCCATCCGGGAGATTCCCTACTGCCAGGGCTACTGCTACACCCAGCTCACCGACGTGATGCAGGAGATCAACGGCCTGCTCACCCCGGACAGACAGCCCAAGATGGATGTGGCGCGCTTCGCCGCCCTCAACCAAAACCCGCCGGGCAAAACCAATCAGGTCATTTAACGCTGCAACTCATCGCGCAGATGCGCGATAGTAATAAAAAGGAGGTATTCCCAAATGAAAAAGACCTTAGCCTTCGTGCTGTCCCTCGTGCTGCTGCTCGCGGCGTCCTCCGCGATGGCGGCTGTGGAAATCGACTACTGGTCCGTATTCACCGGCGCCGACGGCGCGACGATGCAGAGCATGGTCGATGCATTCAACGCCTCGCAGGATGAAGTGCATGTCAACCACACCCCGATGACCGCCGACGATCTCTACCAGAAGATTCCGCTGACGGTGCAGACCGGCACCAGCGTGCCGGACGTCGCCGTGGTGCACATCGAGCGCATCCCGGACTTCGTCGAGAAGGAAATGCTCTACAGCTATGACCTCGACCTCATCGCCGAGGCCGGCGTCAAGGAGGAGAACTACAATTCTTCCGCGTGGGCGCGCTCCGACATCGACGGCGAGCACTACGGCATCCCGCTGGACGTGCACTCCTATGTGACCTACTACAACAAGGATCTCTTCGACAAGTACGACCTCAACGAGTTTGTCGAGGACGGCGTGCTCACCTTCGACGAAATCAAGGCCCTGGGCGACAAGGCGCGCGCCGCGGGCTGGGACGGCGAAATCTTTGACCTCGGCTGGATGCGCGCGCAGATGCTGGGCTACTATGCGCAGCTGGGCGACGCCACGCTGACTGAAGACGGCATCCATCCGGCCATCAACAACGACGCGATGAAGCAGGCCATGCAGACCATGAAGGATCTGTGGGAGGGCGGCTACACCACCGTCAAGAACACCGACTACTCCTCCAAGTTCTACGGCGGCGAGCTGCTCGTCTGGTCCGAGGGCATTTGGATGAAGGCCGCCGTGGTCGATGCCGGCATCAACTTCGGCATGATCCCGAGCGTCTGCTACGATCCGAGCAACATCAAGAACTGGACCTCCTCCCACAACTTCGTGCAGTTCGCCGACGAGAACCGCACCGAGGAAGAGGATCTGGCCGTGGCCAAGTTCGTCAACTGGATGGGCGAAAACTCCATCACCTGGGCGCAGAATGCCGGCCAGTGCCCGGCGCACCTCTCCATCAATGATGTGGAAGAGTTTAAGGACATGCCGCAGGCGTTCCTCGCCGATCCGGATCGCGCCGATGAGCTGGCGATCTACTCCTATCAGTACTGGGGCCTGTTTGACACGGCGTTCAGCCGCGTCGGCTGGGACTTCGTGGATGCCATTTCCATCGACGATGCCCTCGTGCAGATCGAGCAGGAAATCAACGACGCCATCGCTGCACAGTGATCCGCTTTTGATTCAATGATTCGGGGCAGGGGGCACAGCTCCCTGCCCTGTCCTCTCATTCATCGGAAACTCCACAGAAAAGAGGTGTCGTGATGACACGTTCCCGGATTGCAGCGCTGCTTGCGCTTGCCTTCATCGTCCTCTTTTGCTTTTCCGGCGTGACGGCGGCAGCGACAGTCAAAGAGACTACTGTGACAATCGGCATGTCGGCGCCCAAGCTGCTCTTCTCGCTCTCCAGCGCGAGCATTCTGCTCATCCCGCTCTCGCTGTGCGCCATGCTCGCGGCGTTCATCGCCCTCATCCAGGATCAGCGAAACGTCGGCATGCTCTTTGCCGGCATCTCATTTGTGACCTTCGCGCTGTTTATGCTGCTCTTCTCCCTGGAAAAGGCGAATTCGGCGCTCTATACGCCCATCAGCGCAGCGCTCAAGGAGGCGGAGGTCAGCTTCAAAAAGCGCGACGTGAGCAGGATTGACGCATCCTTTTCCCCGGTCACCTACGCGACGCTCATCTGCGCCGCGCTGACGACCATCCTGGCCAAGCCCTCCTTCAGAACGGACAGCGCCCGCCGGATTCTCCGGCGCGACCTGCTGCCCTATGCCTACATCGCGCCGCATCTGTTCTTCTTTGTGATTTTCTTCGTCACGCCGGCCATCTACGGTGTGTACGCCGCGTTCACCAAGTGGGATCTGTTCAGCGAGCCGGTGTTCATCGGCCTGGAAAACTTCAAGACGCTGCTGTTCGATTCCAGCAACACCTATTACAGGCAGCTTCGCAACGGCCTGCTCAACACCATCAAATTCGTCATCTACGCGGTGCCGTTCTGCATCGTCGTGCCGCTGTCCCTGGCCTGCGCGCTGAATTCCCGGCCGCGCGGCAGCAAGCTCTATCAGGCGCTCTACTACCTGCCCAGCCTGATGTCCATCACCACGGTCACGCTCACATGGCGCTACGTGTTCAACCCGGACTACGGCATCATGAACAAGTTCTTCGGTTCCGCGTCCAATTGGTTCACTCCCCCTTATTCGTGGATTGTGCTCGTCGTCGTCACGGTATGGTGGTGCACGGGCAGCACGATGGTCATCTATCAAAGCGCGCTGGCCTCCATCCCACAGGATCAATATGAGGCCGCGGCCGTCGACGGCGCGGGGACGATTCAAAAATTCATCCACGTCACCCTGCCCAATATGCGCTATCCGCTGATGTACACGCTCGTCACCACGGTCGTCGCGCAGTTCAACATCTACGGCCAGCCGGATATCCTGATGGGCTTCACCAATCAGGAGGCCAATGCCGTGCTGCTGATGTACGTCTACCAGAACGCCGTCGTCAAGCAGGTTGCCGGCATGTCCTCGGCCATGGCGCTGATTCTCGGCCTGTGCATCATGGCGGTTTCGTTCGTACAGATGCGCCTGATGGTCAGGAACAACGCGGATTGAGAGGAGGAAGCAAGAAATGGCAGAAAGCAAAACGGCAAAGCGTGTCGCGTTCATCTTCCTTCTGATACTGGGCATCGTGTGGTTCGTCCCCATACTGTGGCTGATTCTCAACTCGTTTAAGAACGATTCGGACTTCATCACCTCGTTTGCCAACATCAAGGGGCCTCTCGATTATATCAGCAGGCTCATCCCGCAGCAGTGGACCGTCTCCAACTATATCGAGATGTTTGTCGGCGGCGAAAACGTGAACACCACGGCCAATATCATGGCAATGTTCAAAAACTCGTTCATCGTCTCCATCGCGCAGACGGTCGGCGTCGTCATCATCACCTCGCTGTCCGCCTACGCGTATGAGCGCCTCGATTTCAAGGGCGGCGACAAGATCTTCTGGGTGCTCATGTACATGAGCATGTTCCCCAATGTCGTCTCCATCCTGCCGCAGTTCCGCATCGCCAACGCGCTTGGCTGGGTGAACAATCTGAACGCGCTGATCTGGCAGGGCATGGCGGGCGTGTTCAACATCTTCCTGATCCGCAACTTCATGAAGAGCATCCCCAAGGCGCTTGACGAGGCCGCCACCATCGACGGCGCAAGCAGCTTCCAGGTATACACGAAGATCATCCTGCCCTCCATCGCCCCCGTGATGATCGTGGTCGGGCTCTTCGCCTTCAACGGCGCATGGAACGACTACCTCTGGCCGCGGATCGTCATGACCGATGCGAACAATCAGACGCTGACAGCCGGCCTTCGCCTGCTGATGGGCCAGTATGAGCAGCGCTGGGCGCACATGATCGCCTCGTGCATCATCTCGATGGTGCCGCCGTTCCTGCTGTACCTGTTCGCGCAGAAGTATTTCCTGCAGGGCATCTCCGTACAGGCGGGCGTCAAGGGCTGATTCCGTTTTTTGAT
>JAUNJB010000093.1 GCA_030535375.1 Clostridia bacterium
CGCTGCCCGGTTTTTCGCGCAGCGGCCAGTGGCCGCCTCCACTTCCGAAGCACTTCACATTCCCAAGTGTTTCTGTGCTCGCTGTCCGGTTTTTCGCGCAGTTTCCTATAAAGTAAAAAGAAAGCTGACCCAAGGCCAGCTTAGGGAAGACGGAGGATCGGGATCTGTCAGAGCTTTAAAACGGATTCCCTTTCCACCATCTTAGGGGCTTTATAGCAGCGCTCTCCATGAACCACCCGATTGTCCTTCAGGCGTTCGATCAGATGCAGGCATACGTCATGTCCGTGCTGATAGCTCTGCTGATTGACCGTGGAGAGCGCCGGCGAAATCATGGCGCTCTGCGGGATATCGTCGATGCCGACGACGGAAATGTCCTCCGGCACGCGGACACCGGCTTTGACGAGCTGGTGAACGATGCCGCAGGCGAGGAGATCATTCACCGCGACAATGGCCGTATAGGCCCTGCCGCAGGCGAGGATGTCGCGGGCGAGCTCTTTACCGGCCTCAAACTCGTATAGGCCGTCGTCCAACTCGCGTTCCGCGTGGGATTCGAAGATGTCCTGGGGCTCAACGGGGATACCGCGATCCTCCATGGCCTGCCGGAAGCCCTTGCAGACCATGGTACGATTGTGGCGCTTGAGGGGTGTCGTCAGGAAGGCAATCTGCCGGTGGCCGGAATCGAGGAGATGGGATGTGGCCAGATAGCCGTTCTCATCCATGTGCGGCGTGGCATCGATGACGGCGCTGTTGAGCGGATACTCCGCCTCGAAAACGGCGGCCACCGCGCCGGAGGCCAGGTAGCTGTCAAGGGCATCCGATTTGTGATCGATGGAGGAGAGCAGAAGGCCCGAGATGCGCAGCTGCATCACCTGGGTGATGAGCCTGCGCTCTATGCGGCGGTCACGCTGGGAGCTGAAAACGAAGGTGGAATACCCGTTTGAACGGGCGGCCTGCTCGATGCCCATGGTCAGCTGAATGAAGAAGGGGTTTTGAAACGAGGGAATGATGATGCCCAGCGTCTTTCCGGATTTCGTCTTGAGCATCTTGCTGACCAGATTCGGCGTGTAATTGAGGTCCTGCGCGGCCTTGAGGACGCGCTTGCGCGTGGCCTCGCTGACGGGGTAATCCGTCTGATTGAGGACGCGGGAAACCGTGGCCGTTGATGTGCCGGCAAGCTTGGCAACATTGACGATGGTGGGTGCGCCGGGACTGACAAAGTGTCCTTCTTCGCTCATGAATTGTTCACCTGCTCCCTTTTAGATTATTGTAGCAAATATTCGGCATGATGTCAATTCGGATGCCCCGTGCGGGGATATCCGAAGCACTGACCAAAGGAGAAATGTATCATGAAGATATATGTGGATGACAGCGCGGCGGCGCTGGGGCAGCGCGCCGCGGATGAGACGGCAAAGAGAATCTGTGAGACGGTTGAAAAGCGGGGAGAGTGCAGGCTGCTGCTCTCCACAGGCGCATCTCAGTTTCCGTTTTTCGATGCGCTGACCGTGAAAAAGTATGTGCCCTGGGATCGAGTGGTCATGTTCCATCTGGATGAATTTGTGGGCATGGCGGACAGCCACCCCGCCAGCTTCCGCAGATATCTGAGAGAGCGGTTCGTCGACAAGGTGCGGCCCAAGGCATATTATTTCGTCAACGGCGAGGGGGATGTGCAGGCGAACATCGCTGCGCTGACGGCCCGGCTGCGCGAGGCGCCGATTGATATCGCGCTCATCGGTATCGGAGAGAACGGACATATCGCGTTCAATGATCCTCCGGCGGATTTTGACAGCCGCGAGGCCTATCGTGTGGTGACCCTGGAGGAGCGCTGCCGCAGACAGCAGCTGGGCGAGGGCTGGTTTGCCTCGCTTGAGGAGGTGCCGGATCAGGCGGTCTCCATGACTGTTCATCAGATCATGCAGAGCAGGGCGATCCTTTCCGTCGTGCCGGATGCGCGCAAGGCGGAGGCGATCAGCAAAACGCTGCGGGCACCGGCTGTCACCAACCTGATTCCCGCGACGATCCTCCGCGAGCATCCGGACTGGACGCTTTACCTCGATCGCGATTCCGCATCGATGGTGGACGAAAGCCGCCTGCACTGAGGCGGGAACCGGAAAAGTAGAGGGATAAAGGTTGCTAACGGCCTATGAATCTGTTAAAATAGGAATACAGACGATGGGCGGGTAAAAGAGTGAAATGGAGCGGGCTCCGGCTGGGGACCGCTCCATTTATGTCGCGCCGGACGAAGACGAAGAAGGAGGGTGCGCGATGCGGCAAACTGAGCGTCTTTCACGGAATGCGGAAAACCGGCTGCGCCGTATCCTGCCGGCGGCCGTGCTGCTGGTGGGTGTGTTCATGAGGCTGTGGCAGCTGGGGCAGGTGCCGGGCGGCGTTCATCAGGATGAGGCGTTTTCGGCGTATGAGGCGTACTGCCTGCTTGAAAACGGCACGGACTCCTGGGGATATCCATTTCCCGTGTACTTTACGGCATGGGGAAGCGGTATGAATGCGCTGGAAATCTATCTGATGATGCCGATGGTCGCGCTCTTCGGCCTGACGACGTGGGCGATCCGCCTGCCGCAGGCGATTGTGGCCTGTCTGACGCTTCCGGCGTTTTACGGCGTCATGAGGCGCCTGTTTGGCGAGCGGACGGGGCTTGCCGCGCTGTTCGTGCTGGCGATCTGCCCGTGGCACATCCTGCTTGCGCGATGGGGCCTTGAATCCAATCTCGCGCCGGGATTTCTGATATTCGGTCTGTATTTCTTTGTGCGGGGCATGGAGCGCCCGGCATTTTATCCGGTGTCGGCGCTGTTTTACGGGCTGAGCCTGTATTGCTATGCGACGATCTGGGTTGTCGTGCCGGTGATCATCGCGCTGGAGGCGGGCTATGCGCTCCATACGGGGCGGATGCGGCCGGACAGGCACATGGCGCTCTCGGCGCTGATCCTGCTTTTGCTGGCGCTGCCGCTGCTGCTGTATCTGCTGATCAATCAGGACATCCTGCCGGAGATCCGCACGCCGTTCCTTTCGATTCCCCGGATGCGAGAGGCGCGGATCGACGAGGTTTCCCTGTCCCATGCCGCGGAGAATTTGAGGACGATGGCGCGCATGCTGATCCTGCAAACGGACGGCGAGCTTTACAATGCGCCAAGCGGCTATGGGCTGTATTACTTCCCGGCGGTGCCGTTTATCCTGATCGGCGCGGTATGCTGCGCTGTGCGCGCCGCGCGCGGCCTGCGGTCGCGGCAGGCTTGCGCAGAGACGCTCGTGCTCATCCAGCTGCTTCCGGCCCTGGCGCTGGGCTGCCTGATTTCGGGCAATATTGTGCGGCTGAACAGCATTCACATGGGCGTGCTCATGCTGGAGACGCTGGGCATCGAGCAGGTGATTCGGATGTTTGGAAGGCATCGGGGGTGTGCGGGCGCGGTGATCCTTGCGGCGTATACCGCGCTGTTTGCCGGATTTGCCCATCATTACTTTACCGACTACGCGGAGAGGATCGATATTGTCTTCCGCGAGGGGCTGGAGGAGGCCGTCGCCCGCGCGAAGGAATTGGCCGGGGAGACGGGGACGATCGACGTGCTGGGCGGAATCGAATTTCCGCGCATTCTCTTTTGCGACGCGACCGATCCGCGGGCGTATACCGGCACGGTGACCTGGAAGGATGGTGCCGAGCGCTGGCTTCAGGCGGCGTCCTTTACCCGGTATCGCTTCGGCGTGCAGGACGAACCCGCCGGGGTGATCATCGCGGATTTTGAGGCGGATCTCTCTTCGTGCGAAGGATACGAGAGGGAGGAGTACGGATGGATCACCGTGCTATACAGGAAGGATAGACCCATCGCGAATTGAGGATTGCGCTTGCGGCCGACTGGTGGTACGATATCCTTATCCTGGAATGGCGATCAAAAAACGATGGAGGCATGGGCGATGGAAAAGAACAGGATCACAAAGCGGTGGCTTAAAAACCATTTCACATACAGCTGGTGGAAATATCTGCTGCTGATCGTGCTGAGCGTGCTGGGCGTCAATCTGATCTTTACGACGACGGAATACAGGCCGCCGGAGGAGAAGAAGATCGAGCTCTACGTCTGCAACGGCTACGCCGATGTCGTCGGCATGAAGGAGACGCTGTGGCCTCTGTTTTTGCAGTGCTCGCCCGATCAGGAGGAGCTGACCGTGCTCAACATCGATCTGGTCTCCGGGGACATCTATGCGTCCATGCAGTTTTCCACCTACGCCGCCGCCCAGCAGGGCGATATCCTGCTGATGCCGGTGGGCGAGATTCAGAAGCTCACGGCGGACGGCGCGAACTATGCCTTTGCCGATCTGACGCCTTACATCGAGTCCGGCGTGCTCGATGTGGCGGATATTGACCTGAGCGCGGGCGTGATGGCGGATGAAAACGGCGGGAAGGGCATCTATGCGATCCCGGCGGATACGCTCTACGGCCTGCTTGACTGGGGCAATGATCCCGCGCAGAGCATGATCGGCGTCACGGCCTACAGCGGCAACGAGGAGAATGCCGTCAAATTCCTGAATCTGCTGATTCAGCAGTGCGCAACGGAGAAGCCGGAGGGCTACGAGCCGCAGACGGGCAGGAGCACGGCAACATCAATCTTCAACTAAAGCGGAAAAAAACACGCGGCAACAGGCATATCAGGCCGCACGGGAGAGGGGAATACGGATGCCGGAATGGATCATCAAGCGGGACGGACGCACGGTCGCCTATGAGGAGGAGAAGATCACGGAGGCGATCTGGCGCGCCTTTGTCGCGGCGGAAAACGCGAAGGGACGCGGGGAGGCCCAGCGGCTTGCCCGGCTGGTGACGCGCACGCTGAACAGGGACGAGAGCATCGACACGCCTACGGTGGAGGGCGTGCAGGACATGGTGGAGCAGGTGCTCATCGAGGAGGGCTATGCCAGAACGGCGAAGGCCTACATCCTCTACCGCGCGGAGCGCAGCCGCGCCCGCGAGGCCAAGACGCGCCTGATGTCCATCCTGCAGGATATCACGTTTAAGGAAGCGGCGGAATCCGACGTCAAGCGCGAGAATGCCAACATCGACGGGGACACCGCGATGGGCACCATGCTCAAATACGGGTCGGAGAGCGCGAAACAGTTTTACGACATGTATGTGCTCAATCCCGAGCATGCGCGCGCGCACCGGGAGGGCGACATTCACATCCACGATCTCGACTTTTTGACGCTGACGACGACCTGCACGCAGATCGATTTGACCAGCCTGTTTGACCGCGGCTTTTCCACGGGCCACGGCGTGGTGCGCGAGCCTCAGGATATCGGCACCTATTCCGCATTGGCGTGCATCGCCATCCAGTCGAACCAGAATGACCAGCACGGCGGTCAGGCGATCGCCAGCTTTGACTATGACATGGCGCCCGGCGTCGCCAAGACGTACGTGAAGGAATACCGCCGCGCGCTGGGAGCGGGGCTTGACCTGCTGCTCGGCTGCCGCGCCGCGGACGACGAGGCGAAGGCCATCATCCGCCAGATCCGCGCGGAGAGCGGCGCAAGGCCGACCCTGCGCCCGAATGAGGCATTTGACGGCGAGCTGCGCGAGCGCCTGCTCGCGATGACGGACGAGGCAACCTGCCGGCGCATCATGCGCTACGCGGCGGAGCGCGGCTATCGCGAGACGGAGCGGCGCACGTATCAGGCGATGGAGTCGTTTATCCACAATCTGAATACGATGCACTCCCGCGCGGGCGCGCAGACGCCCTTCTCCTCCATCAACTACGGAATGGATACCTCGCCCGAGGGGCGCATGGCCGTGCGCTGCCTGCTGCTGGCGACCGAGAGCGGACTGGGCGGAGGCGAGACGCCGATCTTCCCGATCCAGATTTTCCGCGTCAAGGAGGGCGTCAGCTATAACCCCGGTGATCCGAACTATGATCTGTTCCGCCTAGCGATGCGCGTGAGCGCCAAGCGCCTGTTCCCGAATTTCTCGTTTGTCGACGCGCCGTTCAATCTCCAGTATTATAAGCCCGGCCGCCGCGAGACGGAGATCGCCTATATGGGCTGCCGCACGCGCGTCATCGGCAATGTCTATGATCCGTCGCGCGAGGTCTGCAACCGCCGCGGCAACCTGTCCTTCACCTCCATCAATCTGCCGCGCATTGCCATCGAGGCCCGCGGCGATCTGGATGCGTTTTACCGCATGCTCGACGAGCGGATGAGCCTGGTGATCGAGCAGCTCGACGAGCGTTTTGAAATCCAGGCGCGCAAGAAGGTGCGCAATTATCCGTTCCTGATGGGCGAGGGCGTGTGGCTGGACAGCGAGAAGCTCGCCTGGGACGATGAGGTGCGCGAGGTGCTGCGCCATGGCACGCTGTCCGTCGGCTTCATCGGCCTGGCGGAAACGCTGGTGGCACTCATCGGTGAGCATCACGGACAGAGCGAACGCGCGCAGCGGCTGGGGCTTGAGATCATCGGGCGCATGCGCAGACGGCTTGACGGGCTTTCACAGGAACGCAGGATGAATTATACGCTGCTGGCGACGCCCGCGGAGGGGCTGTCCGGCCGCTTCGTGGGGATGGACCGGGAGCGCTACGGCGTGATTCCCGGGGTGACCGACCGCCCATACTATACCAACAGCTTCCACGTGCCGGTGTATTACCCGATCGGCGCGTTTGACAAGATCCGCATCGAGGGGCCGTATCACGCGCTGACCAACGCCGGCCATATCTCCTATATCGAGATGGACGGCGATCCGTCCCGCAATCTCGATGCGTTTGAGGCTGTCGTGCGCGCCATGCACGACGCGGGCGTGGGCTACGGCTCCATCAATCATCCCGTCGACCGCGATCCGGTCTGCGGCTACAACGGCATCATCGGCGACTGCTGTCCCAAATGCGGCCGGCAGGAGGAAGAGGTGCATTTTGAGCGCATCCGCCGGATCACCGGCTATCTCGTCGGCACGCTCGACCGGTGGGGCGACGGCAAGCGCGCGGAGGAGCGCGACAGAGTGAAGCATGGCGTGTGACGCCGGAGGAAAGCGCATGCAGATTCGACTGGCGGGCATTGAGCCCGAGTCCATCGTGGATGGCCCCGGCTACCGCCTGGCCGTCTTCGCCCAGGGCTGTCCGCACGGCTGCGCCGGGTGCCACAACCCGCAGACGCATGATTTTAGCGGCGGACGGCTGACGGATACGCGGGAGATCGTCGGGCTGATGGGGAAAAACCCGCTCGTGAAGGGCGTCACGCTCACCGGCGGGGAGCCGATGATGCAGGCGGCCGCGTTTTGCGAGATCGCGGAGGCCGCGAGGGCGCGGGGCCTTGGCGTCTGGTGCTACACGGGATACACGCTTGAACAGCTGCGGGATGAGCACGACGGGGATCGCATGCGCCTGCTCGGGCTGACCGATGTGCTCGTCGACGGGCCGTATATCGCGCGGGAGCGGTCGCTCGATCTGCTGTATCGCGGGAGCCGCAACCAGCGGCTGATCGATATGCCCGCGACGCTGTCATCCGGGGCGTTACGGCTGTTTGTGCCGGAGGAGTGGTGAATATGCGAGAGGATGGATCCATGACGCAGGAGGAGCGGCGCGCGCTGCGCATTCTGCGCGGCTACGGCGATCCGGCCTGTTATGAGGAAATGGCGCAGGTCATTGTGCGGGGCGGCGCGGACGGCATTTCTGCGGATGAGGACGGCGTGCTGCTGCACCACCGCCGGGCGGATCTGTACATGATCGCGGCGAAGAATGAGGCGCGCGTGATGGAGCTGGTGGATGAAATCCCGCCGCACGCGACCGACGTGCTGCTGCACGGCGACTATGCGCCGGAGCTGGTGACGCGGGTGCGCATACACTTTCATCTGCGCCACGCGCTGCGGTTTGTGATGTACGCGTATTACGGCGAGGTGCCGGAGCCCGAGCGGGAGGCGGACATCAGACCGCTTGGCATCGGGGCGCTCGACTTCCTTGACGCCCACTACGGACACGCCTCGAGGGAATACGTCGCCGCGCGCCTTGAGGACGGCGTGATGCTGGGGGCGTATGTGGACGGGCGGCTGGCGGCGTT
Organism: Clostridia bacterium; assembly: GCA_030535375.1. Taxonomy (GTDB): domain Bacteria; phylum Bacillota; class Clostridia; order Christensenellales; family Aristaeellaceae; genus Ventricola. Next base: position 8,032 of record JAUNJB010000093.1, read on the forward strand.
CATCGGCGAGCACATCGAGGGATCGATGGGCATGCTGCACGTCATGCCGGATTACAGGCGGCATCATCTCGGCTATGCGCTTGAGCGTGCGGCGATCCGCCGCACGATGCTCGCGGGCCATACGCCCTTTGACCAGGTGGTGCCGGAGAATGAGGCCTCCCATGCCCTACAGGATCGATTGGGCATGACGCGCGCATGCGGCGCGCTGTATTGGATAACGGACGACACGTTTTGATAAGGAGGGTTCAAAATGAAGCGGATGAGGATACTTGCCCTTGTGGTGCTGCTGCTCGCCGTGTGCGCATCGGCGTCGGCGGAGGGGAACTGGCTGGAGAGCGTGCTGGGCGGCGCGCAGGCGGATCAGCCGAAGGCCGCGCAGTCGGGCGAGGCGTATATCGCATGGCTGGAGATCGACGGCGAGCTGGCGGAGGACGATTACACGTATGACCACGCGGGTACGCTCGATGCGATTGACGAACTGATAAGCGACGAACGCAATGCCGCCCTGCTGATCGTGCTTAACACGCCGGGCGGCGGCATCTACGAGGCAGATGAGCTCTATCACGAGCTGATGCGCTACAAGCAGGAGACGGGTCGGCCCATCTACGCGTATATGAAGCAGGAATGCTGCTCGGGCGGCGTGCTGGTGGCGATGGCGGCAGATGTGATCATGGCCTCGCGGATGACGCTCACGGGCAATGTCGGCGTGTATCTGAGCTCGTACAGCGAGGCGGGGCTCTATGAAAAGCTCGGGATTGAGCGGGAGTACATCACCACGGGGGAGAACAAGGTTTCCGGCTATCCGACGCTGACGGATGAACAGCGCGCCATCGAACAGGCGCTGGTGGACGAGAGCTTTATGTTCTTCAAGGAGGCGATTGCGCAGTCCCGTTCGCTGAGCGAAACGCAGATGGAGGCCTTTACGGACGGGCGCATCCTCAGCGCGCTGCAGGCCAAGGAGCTGGGACTGATCGACGAGGTGCTCTACTATGACGAGGCCGTGGCCAAGGTGCTCGCGCTGCACGGCGGCGGGGATACCGAGCTGCGGGACGTGACGCCGATGTGGAGCTATCCGTCAGGCATCCCCTCGGGCAGCTTTTTAGACTGGCTGAAGATGCTCCCGGAGGGCGGAGAGGACACGACGAAGAACACGCTGCGCCTGCCGCGCGGGCGGGGCGGAATCATGGCCCGGTAAGCCCGGAAGGGACGCCGGAACGGGCGTCCCTTCCAGACCGCGGCAAAGGGCTTTTCCCCCCCAAGGGGAGAGGAAAAATCAGACGATGGCGGGAAAAGAAAGCCCCGACGCAAAGCGCAGCGGCGCTTCTGTCAGCAAACCGCAAAGACGCCGAAAACAGGCGTCTTTTTTTGTGGGCTTTTTTGTGCGGAAACGGGGCAAAAAGACCGTTTCTGCATTTGAAAAAACCTGCGAAATTTGGTATACTATTATAGTAAGAAAATGTGCGGAGATGTCGGAATAAATCCGTCGTTTCTGTGCGGAAGACGGAGGAGCTATGATCCTTCACTTGGGCGACGATGTGGCCGTGCATACGGCGGACATCATCGCGATCATCGATTTGACGGACAGTCACAGCGCCGTCACCGGCGCGATGCTCCAGGAGATTCGCCGGCAAAACCGCATTCTGGCCCGCCAGGGCATCAGCGCGAAGAGCGCGGTGATCTGCGCGGGCGCCAGGCGTGCGGGCGGCATGACGGAGAACGCGCGGGTGTATCTGTCGCCGATTTCCACGGCGACGCTGGCCCAGCGCGCCCATGAGAGCGGTTACGATGAAGCATACCCATGGGGCGCGCAGGCTGACAATCCTACGGGCGGCAGCCCGTGAGGCCATGCCGGCCGGCGCTGAACGCATGAAACAGAGATGAGGAGTAGATATGGACAATCAGGAAAATCAGGCCATGATGGCGGGCACATATGATGAGAACCAGATTCAGGTGCTTGAGGGGCTGGAGGCCGTGCGCAAACGCCCGGGCATGTACATCGGTTCCACGGATGAGCGCGGTCTTCACCATCTGGTCTATGAGATCGTCGACAACGCCGTCGACGAGGCCCTGGCGGGGTTCTGTACGGAGATCGTCATCACGCTGCACAAAGATGGCTCGTGCAGCGTGGTGGACAATGGGCGCGGCTTTCCGGTGGGCATCCACCCGAAGATCGGCCGTCCGGCGGTGGAGGTCTGCCTGACCATTCTGCACGCGGGCGGAAAGTTCGGCGGCGGAGGATATAAGGTCTCCGGCGGCCTGCACGGCGTGGGCGCGTCGGTGGTCAATGCGCTTTCGCGCCACCTGCAGGTCAATGTCTATCAGGATGGACGGATCTATCAGCAGGAGTACGAGCGCGGCAAGGTGCTCTACGACCTCAAGGTCGTGGGCGATACGGAGCGCACGGGCACGACCATCCGCTTCTGGCCTGACGTCAAGGGAGAGGATGACCAGGGCATCTTTGAGACGGGGGATTTCCACTTTGACACGCTCAAGACCCGCTTCCGCGAAATGGCGTTCCTCAACCGCGGCATCCGCATCGTCTTCAGGGACGAGCGCCCGGAGGAGCCCGTGGAGCGCGTGTTCCACTACGAGGGCGGCATCAGTGAGTTTGTCAAGTACCTCAACAAGAACAAGGAGGTCCTCTTCCCGGAGCCGATCTACATCAGCGGCATGGGCGGCACCACGAGCGTGGAGGTCGCCATGCAGTATAACGACTCGTACTCTGAGAATATTTTCACATTTGTCAACAACATTCACACGCCCGACGGCGGCACGCACATGGCTGGCTTCTCCATGGCCATCACGCGCGTGATTAACGACTATGGCCGCAAGCATGGCATTCTCAAGGCGAACGACGCCAACCTGACCGGCGAGGATATCCGCGAGGGCCTGGCGGCGATCGTCTCCGTCAAGCTGGAAGACCCCCAGTTCGAGAGCCAGACCAAGAGCAAGCTGGGCAACAGCGAGGTGCGCACCATCGTCAATTCCCTGGTCGGCCAGCAGCTTTCCACTTACCTGGAGGAAAACCCTGCCAACGCCAAGCTGATTCTGGAGCGCTGCCTGGCGGCGTCCCGGGCGAGGGAGGCGGCCCGCAAGGCCCGCGACCTGACGAGGCGCAAGACGGTGCTCGAATCCGCCAGCCTGCCGGGCAAGCTCGCCGACTGCTCCGAGCGCGATCCCAGCAAGTGCGAGATTTTCCTCGTCGAGGGCGATTCCGCAGGCGGCAGCGCCAAGATGGGCCGCGACCGCCATTTCCAGGCCATTCTGCCGCTGCGCGGCAAGATCCTCAACGTCGAGAAGACGCGGCTTGACCGCGTGCTCGCCAACGAGGAGATCAAGGCAATGATCACGGCGTTCGGCTGCGGCGTGGGCGAGGATTTCGATATCGGGAAGCTGCGCTATGACCGCATCGTCTGCATGACGGATGCCGACGTGGACGGCAGCCATATCCGCATTCTGATGCTGACGTTCTTCTACCGCTACATGCGCCCGCTGATCGAGCAGGGGCACGTGTATGCCGCGCGTCCGCCGCTGTACAAGGTCACCTATCAGAAGACGGAGCGCTACTGCTACTCCGACGAGGAGCTTGACAAGATTATGACGGAGATCGGCCGAGACAAGAAGCCCGACGTCCAGCGCTATAAGGGCCTGGGCGAGATGAGCGCCGAGCAGCTGTGGAATACCACCATGGACCCCAAGCAGCGCACCATGCTGCGCGTGAGCGTGGAGGACGCCATCGCGGCGGATGAAATCATGTCGCTGCTGATGGGCGAGAAGGTGGAGCCGCGCAAGGAATTCATCGAGCAGAACAGCAAGCTCGTGCTCGATCTTGACATCTGAGAAAGGAGGCCGGAGGTTTGGATTTTAAGGATAATCTGCCGGGAAATACAACCGATCTGGAACGTCTTTACCCCATCGATCTGGAGCATGAGATGAAGCGTTCGTTCATCTCCTACGCGATGGCGGTCATCATCACCCGCGCGCTGCCGGATGTGCGCGACGGCCTCAAGCCCGTGCATCGCCGCATCCTCTACGCGATGCATGAGCTCGGCGTCACGCCGGACAAGCCGTACCGCAAATGCGCGCGTATCGTCGGCGATGTTCTGGGCAAATACCACCCGCACGGCGATTCCTCCGTCTACGGCGCGCTGGTGCGCCTGGCGCAGGATTTTGCCACGCGCTATCCCCTGGTGGACGGCCAGGGCAACTTCGGCTCCGTCGACGGCGACGGCGCCGCGGCCATGCGTTACACCGAGGCGCGCATGAGCAAGATCAATCAGGAGATGCTGGCGGACATCGACAAGGAGACCGTCGACTTCTCCCCGAACTTTGACGAGACGCTCATGCAGCCGGACGTGATGCCCTGCCGCTACCCGAATCTGCTGGTCAACGGCTCCTCGGGCATCGCCGTCGGCATGGCCACCAACATCCCGCCGCACAACCTGGGCGAGGTGATCGACGGCGTGGTGAAGATGATCGACAAGCCGGATGTGACCACGCAGGAGCTGATGGAGGTCATCAAGGGACCGGACTTCCCGACCGGCGGCATCATCCTGGGGCGCAAGGGCATATACGACGCCTACTCCACCGGCCGCGGCCGCATCATCACCCGCGCGAAGACCGACGTGGAGCCGATGGCAAACGGCCGCCAGCGTATCGTCATCACCGAGATTCCGTACATGGTCAATAAGTCGGAGCTCGTGAGCAAGATTGCCTCCCTGGTGCACGAAAAGAGGCTGGAGGGCATCAGCGATATCCGCGATGAGAGCGACCGCGAGGGCCTTCGCGTCGTCATCGAGCTCAAGAAGGACGTCAATTCCGCCGTTGTGCTCAATTATCTGTACAAGCACACGCAGCTGCAGGACGCCTTCGGCGTGATCATGCTGGCCCTGGTGGACGGGGAACCGAAGGTGCTCTCCCTGCATCAGATGATCTATCATTATCTGGAGCATCAAAAGGACGTCATCGTCCGCCGCACCCGCTACGATCTTGACAAGGCCGAGGCGCGTGCCCATATCCTCGAGGGCCTGCTCATCGCGCTTGACAATATCGACGAGATCGTGCGCATCATTCGCGGCAGCGCCAACACCGGCGAGGCGAAGACGCAGCTGATGGAGCGCTTCGGCCTCTCGGACAAGCAGGCGCAGGCCATCCTCGACATGCGCCTGGCCCGCCTGACAGGCTTGGAGCGCGAGCGCCTGCAGGAGGAATATGCGGAGCTGGAGAGGACCATCGCATACCTGCGCGCCGTGCTGGGCGACGAAAAGATGGTGCTCTCGATCATCCGCGAGGAGATTCTGGCGGTCAAGGCCAAATACGCCGATCCGCGCCGCACGCAGATCAGCCTGATGGACGGCGAGATCGATCCGGAGGACCTCATCCAGGAGGACAGCGTGGTGGTGACGCTGACGCACTTTGGCTACGTCAAGCGCATCTCCCGCGCGACGTACCGCAGCCAGGGTCGCGGCGGAAAGGGCATCATGGGCATGACGACCCGCGATGAAGATTACGCCGAGAAGCTGCTGGTCACCAGCACGCATGAAGAGATCATGTTCTTCACCAACTGCGGCCGGGTCTACAGCCTGAAGGGATACGAGATCCCGGAGGCCGGGCGCACCGCGCGCGGAACGGCGATTGTCAATCTGCTCCAGCTCGACGGCGGGGAGAAGGTTACGGCGATGGTTCCGCTGCCGAAGGAACGCGAGGAGGGCTATCTGGTCATGGCGACCAGAAGGGGCCTGATCAAGAAGACCGGAAGCGACGAATTCGCCAATCTGCGCAAGAACGGCCTGATCGCCATCGCGCTGCGCGAGGACGACGAGCTGATCGACGTGGAGCTGACGCAGGGCGGCAGCGAGCTGATGCTCGCCACGCGCATGGGCCAGGCGATCCGCTTTGACGAGAGCGATATCCGCGCCATGGGCCGCAATTCCATGGGCGTGCGCTCGATCGATCTGGCGGAGGGCGACGAGGTCATCTCCGTGGCGAAGGTCGAGGAGGGTAAGCAGGTGCTCGCCATCACCCAGAAGGGCTACGGCAAGCGCACCGAGATCGACGAATTCCGCAGGCAGTCCCGCGGCGGCAAGGGCATTCTCGCGATGCGCCTGACCGAGAAGACGGGATTGCTGGCCGCGCAGCTGCTTGTGCATGAGGATGAGGATCTGATGCTCATCACCGATGACGGCACGATCATCCGCATGCCGGTGTCCGATATCTCCGTCATCGGCCGCGTCTCGCAGGGCGTGCGCGTCATGCGCGTGGCGGACGACAGCCGCATCGTCGGCGTGACCGCTACCGAGCGCGACGAAGAGGAGCCGCAGGAGGCCGCGCTTGAAGCAGATGCGAAGGCGCAGGAGGCTGTGGAGGAAGAGACGGTACGGGAAGCCGGCGCCGAGACCCCGGAGGAATAAAAAAGCGCGCCGAGCGCGCTTCCACTTCCGAAGCACTTTGCATTCCAAAGCGTTTCTGTGCTCGCTGCACGGTTTTTCGCGCAATTTCCTGCGCGCGGTGCGCGCTCCCACTTCCGAAGCACTT
>JAUNJB010000094.1 GCA_030535375.1 Clostridia bacterium
AGATCGCGGAACGCGACGCTCGCGAGGCGTTTGGCCTCGGGGGGGAGGCGGACGCGGAGCAACGTCCTCTGCCGGCCGAGCACGCCGCACAGGCGGCCGGGGAGCCGCAGGCCTGACAGGGCAACATCATATCATCACAGTCGGGGGAAGAACATGGCAGCCATCTTATCCGCAGAACACATTCAAAAGAATTATACGCTCAAAAGGCTCATCACGGACGCGACGCTCTACATCGGCGAGAGCGACCGCATCGGCGTGGTCGGCATCAACGGCACGGGAAAATCGACGCTGCTCAAGCTGCTGTGCGGCATGGAGGAGCCCGACGGCGGCATCATCATGCGCAGAAACGGCCTGCGTGTCTCCTATCTGCCGCAGATGCCGGATTACAGCGAATGCCGAACGAGCGTGGAGCAGGTGCTCTTCGACAGTCCGAAGGATGTGGGCGCGCCGGACGAGTACGAGGCCCGCGCGCTGCTCACGCAGCTGGGCATTGCCGATTTTACCGGCGACGTGCGCACGTTTTCCGGCGGGCAGAAAAAGCGCGTTGCACTGGCGGCGGCGCTGATCCGCCCGGTGGATCTGCTGCTGCTCGACGAGCCGACCAACCACATCGACGCGGAGACAATCGCATGGCTGGAAACGCGCCTTTCGCAGTACCGCGGCGCGCTGATGATGGTCACACACGACCGCTACTTCCTTGACCGCGTGTGCAGCCGCATCGCGGAGCTTGACGGCGGGCGGCTCTATCTCCACGACGGCAATTTTTCCTATTATCTGGAGCAGAAGGCTGCGCGGCTGGACATGGAGAACGCACAGGCGCGCAAGCGCAGCGCCATCCTGCGCCGTGAGCTGGAGTGGATCAGGCGCGGCGCGCAGGCCCGCAGCACCAAGCAGAAGGCGCGCATCCAGCGGTATGAGCAGCTGAGCGCCGTCTCCGGCCCGCAGGAGGAGCAGAGGCTGACGCTTGGATCCACCGGCACCCGGCTCGGGCGGCGGATTATCGAGTGCGAAGACGTCGGCAAGAGCATGGGCGGCCGGCGTCTGCTTTCGGGATTCACCTACACGATTCTGCGCGACGAGCGCATGGCCGTCGTCGGGCCGAACGGATGCGGCAAGACGACGCTGCTGCGCATGCTCAGCGGCGAGCTTGCGCCGGACGAGGGCAGCGTCACGCTGGGGGAGACGGTGAAGATCGGTTTCTTTTCCCAGGAGTTCCCCAGGGTCGATCCGAAGCTCCGGCTGATCGATTTCATGCGCGACATCGCCGAATACGTGCAGACGCCGGAGGGGCGGTTTTCCGCGTCGCAGATGCTTGAGCAGTTTCTCTTTCCGCCGGATGTGCAGTATACGCCGGTGGAGAGGCTTTCCGGCGGCGAAAAGCGCAGGCTGTATCTGGCCAGCGTGCTGATGGCTTCCCCCAATGTGCTGCTGCTCGACGAGCCCACCAACGATTTGGATATCGCCACGCTGGAGATTCTGGAGGACTACCTGACCGCGTTTCAGGGGGCGGTGGTCGTCGTCTCGCACGACCGGTCGTTCCTTGACCGTGTCGCGGGCAGGCTCTTCGCCTTTGAGAGCGGGGGCAGGCTCACGCAATATGTCTGTCCGTTCTCGGATTACCTGCAGGCGGCTTCCGCGCAGAAGGAGAAGAGCGCCAGGGCTTCGGCGCCCGCCGCGCAGCAGACGGCGCCGCGCAGGGAGCGCCTGCGCGAGCTGCGCATGAGCTTCAGGGAACAGAAGGATTATGAGACGATTGACGCGCGCATAGAGGGGCTGAACGCGAAGCTCGCGCAGATCGACGAGCAGACCGAGCGCTGCGCCAGCGATTTTGTGAAGCTCACGGAGCTGGCCGCGCAGAGGGAGCAGACGGAGCGCGAATTGGCCGAGGCGGAGGAGAGATGGCTGTATCTGACAGACCTCGCGGAGCGCATCGAGGCGCAGAAGAAGGGATGAGCGCGCATGCTCATCCCGGCGGGCAGAGCGGGGAATATATGTCAAATCGGGCCGCGGGGCAAAAGTCCCGCGGTCTTTTCGGTATAATCGCCGTGCGGGCTGCATATGCTTTGTATCGGTTGCAGTATCCAAAACAGCATGAGGAGGATCACGATATGAAACGCAGCAAAAAGGCGATTCTCGCCGCCGGCCTGATTGCAGGCGCCGCAGCGATGACCGGTTGTACCGCGAACACGACGCCCGCGTCCACGCCGACCCCGCAGCCCGCGCAGCAGGTGACGGCAGAGCCCGCTACGGCGGAGCCCGCACCCGAGACCGCGGACAGCACGCAGCCGGAGGAGAGCGGTGACGAGACGCCCGCTCCGATAGGACTGCTGGCCGATGGGAAGGAAGTCACCGTCGGTGCGGCGAAGGAACAGGGCATGCTGCTGCTTCCGCTTGTCGAGACGGCCGAGGCCATGGGCTGGGACGCCGACAGCCAGCAGCTGGAGGAGGAGACGCAGACAAAGCGCACCATCACCCTTGACAAGGACGGCAGCCGCATCACCGTCTCCTGGACGGTGAGCGACAACACCACCCGCCAGATCACCTGGCAGAAGGACGGGCTGCTCATCCCCGTGGACACGAAGATCACGACGATTGGCGACGTGGTCTACGTGCCGGCCTCATTTTTTGAGGTGGCCATGGAGGCCGGCGTCGATGAGACGCAGGACGGCGTGAGCGTCACCTCCCCAGAGCCTAAGGAAACGCCGGAAACCGAGGAGCAGACGGAATAAACGAAACGGATAAAAAAGACGTTGACAGGGGAAGATGGGACTGATATAATAATCCCAGAAGCCGGCGGTCAAAGCTGCCGGGTCAGATGTCCTGGGGTGTGCGCCAGTCGTCTGTATTTTCTCCTACATTTTCGTAACAGGAGCCCGGAGTCGGTTCGTGGATGTCACGCCCCCGTCTTTGACGCCAGGGGACGGCAGAAGCGCGCCGCAGGGCACCGACCTACCGTGAGCGGTGGGTGAAAAACGACGGCAGCGGCACTTTGGGATTTTTTGAAACGATCAGCGCAGTCCGAGGATTCGGGCTGCGTTTTTGCGTCGATATGTGAAAAAAGAAAAGCCCTCCCGCGAGGGAAGGCTTTGCCTCACTGATTTGTCGCGCCGCCGGTTTTGGATACGGCCAGCGCGCCGTCGGTCATCTCCTTCGTGCCGTCGGGGAAGAGCCAGATGGCCTCCACGCCGTCAAGCGATTCGATGAACGCGCGGGACTGCTCGTAGGGCATCAGGAATGCGGCGGTGGAGAGCATGTCCCCCAGGCCGGAATCCTCCGTGATGATGGAGACGGAGCGGAAGCTGTCGCCGGGCATCAGCGTGTCCGGATCGATCAGGTGGTGGTAGCGCTCGCCGTCCACCACATAATAGCGCTGATAGTCGCCCGAAGTCACCACGGACATGTTGGAAAGGAACAGCGTTTCCACGTAATCGCCCAGGCCGAGCGTCTGGCCGTCCGGGTCCTGGATGCCCACGCCCCAGGCGCTGCGCCCGTCCTCCGGGGGATTGCCGCAGCGCACGTTGCCGCCCGCGCTGATGATAAAGGAGGGCATATCGCTGTCGAGCAGCATCTTGGCGACGATCTCCGTCGCATAGCCCTTGGCCACGGCGCCGACATCGAGCTTCATCTCGGGATCGGCGAAGAAGACGGTCATGTTCTCCGCGTCGAGCACCAGATCGTCGATGTTCGCGTGCGCGTTGGCGGCCTCAAGCGCCTCCATGGGCGGCAGGGACGCGGCCGCGGGATTGTCAAGCCCCGCCTCGCGGTATTCGTGCCAGATGGAGAGCACGCTGCCCATCGCCACATTCGTCTGCTGCTGGCACAGCGCGTACTGCGCTTTGCTGAACGTCAGCAGGGAAAAGAGGATGGGATCGACGGCTACGGGCTCCTGCGCCGCGCGCTCGTTGAGCGTGTAGACGCTGACGATGCCCTCGTCCTCGTAGCTGTTGTAGGTGTCAAAGAGCTTGTGCATATGCTGGTAGCCCTCGTGCATCGCCGTGGACCATTTGTCAAAGGTGGCCTCGTCCTCGGCATAGCCGATCAGCTGAATGACCGTATCAAACGTATCCATATAGACGGCGCTGTAGCGGTTCATCGCGGCCCCGGCGGGCAGAGCGAGGAGCACGCACAGCAGCGTGAAGAGCAGCGTAGCAGCCAGTTTCTTCATATTGCGAAAACCTCCGGGTTTCAAGGATTCACTTATTATAACAGAAAAGGGCGCGCGCTACAAGGCGCGCGGACTGGAAATGCGGCCCATGCAGCGGGAAAATGACAAGCATTTACAGGCCGTTTGCAATTTACAAAAACTGCGGGAATGTGATACAATGCGATTGCTTTTGTGATTCGCCAGCGGCGTCCCCAAAGGCGAAAAAGGACGAAAGAAGGAATGACAATGGTGCGGATAAAAAGGATCACATGCATGCTGCTCGCGCTGCTGATGGCTGCGCTGTCGCTGCCTGTGCTCGCGGACAGCGGCGTCGTTTCCGGCACGACGGTGTCGGGCACGGTGCGCGTGTATCTGTCCTCAATCGCTTCGAACACATCGGTGGACGTGAGCGTCGACGGCAGCTACTCCATCGGCGGGGATACCAGCCGCGCCATCGCAAGGGGAACCCAGCTGCGCGTGTCAAACAGCGGCGGCACGCTCATGATGACCATGAACGGCCAGACGCAGACGATGGGCAGCAGCTTCAAGCTTCGCCGCCATCAGACCAGCGGCGAGAACGGCGTGCGCATCGCGCAGGCGCGCTACCCGAGCAATCTTTATCCGGGCGACATCGAGTTCATCGCCAAGGGCGGCAATGTACAGATCGTGGTTCACGTGTATATGGAGGATTACATGCGGGGCGTCCTGCCCTACGAGATGGATAATTCCTTCCCGCTGGAGGCGCTCAAGGCCCAGGCCGTCGCCGCGCGCACCTACGCGCTCAAGAAGATGGCCGCCCAGGCCGCGACCTATGATGTGGTGGATACCACCAGCGATCAGGTCTACAACGGCACGCCCTCCGGCAACGCGCGCTGCGCGCAGGCCGTGGAGGAGACCAGCGGCATCATCGGCACGGTCGGCGGGGAATACATGGCCAGCTATTACACGGCCTCCAACGGAGGCCAGACGGAGTCGGTCGGCAACGCGTGGGGCAGCCCCGCCTACAGCTACCTTCAGGTGAAGGATGACCCCTACGACCTGCGCAACGGCGCGTCGGTCGCCAAGTCCGTCACGTTCTACCGGGACGGCACGACCAGCGTCTCCGCGCTGACGGAGCTGCTGCGCACGGAGGCGGCCGCGCTGGTCGGCGCGGGCAGCGTACAGATCACCGCAATCACCGCCGTCACGCCGCACTCGCCCAAGTATGCGGAGCCTTCCCGCGTCTACAAAAAGGTGGACGTGGCGATGGAGCTGGCGGGCTACGGCGCGGTCACCGTGACGCTTGACTACTTCTCCCAGGTGGAGGGGCTTTGCTCCATGTCCATCAATGTGCTCAAGAACGAGACGCTCTCCGTCACCGAGACGGTCGGCGGCTTCAAGCTGACGGCGCGGCGCTACGGCCACGGCGTGGGCATGAGCCAGCGCGGCGCGCAGCAGATGGCGACCGAGGGCATGACGTACGATCAGATCCTGGAATTCTACTATCCCGGCCTGGTGCGCACGCGCTACACGATGACGCGCACGCTGCTGCCCGCCATGGACGGCACGCAGCAGACGCCGGAGGAGCCGGTTTCCGACGCGCTGAGCGCCGTGGTCACGCTCAACAATCCGCTGGACAGCCTGAACCTGCGCAAGGAGCAGAGCACGAGCTCCGCCATCCTGGCGCAGATGCCGCACGGCACGCAGATCACGCTGCTTGAGCGCCTGGGCGAGTGGAGCCGCGTGCAGTACGGCACGCTGAGCGGCTACGTCAAGACGGAATACCTGCGCGTGGAGGAGGATGGCGTCGATGAGACCCCGTCCACCGTGGTCAGCCGCGGCACGGCGACGGTCGCGCTGTCCGACGAGAGCCAGACCCTCAACCTGCGCGCCGCGCCGACGATCAACTCCTCGGTGCTCTCGCACCTGCGCCACGGCCAGACGCTGACCGTGCTCGAGCGCTATGAGAGCTGGACCTATGTGCAGTATGGCACGCTGAGCGGTTACGTCTCCAATGATTACATCGTCTACGACGCGGCGGGCGGCGAGGAGCAGGAGCCGCAGACGACGCAGGAGCCCACCGCCGCGCAGACGGCGATCGTGCTGCCATCCAGCGGCCTCAACCTGCGTTCCCGCGCCAATCGCACCTCCGGCGTCATCATGACGCTGCCCCAGGGCACGATGCTCACGGTGCGCGGCGAGGAGCAAAACGGCATGCTGCCCGTGGCTCTGGGTACCCTGTCGGGATATGTGGCCAGCGAGTACGTCTACGTCACCGATACGGTACAGACCACGCCGACGCCGACGCCGCAGGCCACGCCCACGCCGACGGATGCTCCCGACGCGCAGGCGGTCATGGCGACCGTGACCGCGCCGAGCGGCCTCAAGCTGCGCGATGAGCCGCACACCGCCGGCACGACGCTGCTGACCATGCCGATGGGCGCGAGCGTCATCGTGCTGGGCGACGCGCAGAACGGCTTCCTGCCGGTGCTCTACGGGGAGCTGCAGGGCTACGCAAGCGCCGAATATCTCGCGATCGACAGCGCTACGCCGATCCCCGTGCCCACCAGCACGCCCCAGCCCACGGCCGAGCCGACGCAGGTGCCGGAGCCGTCGCAGCCCATCACGGGCCGCAAGGGCATGGTGACCGCGCCGAGCGGACTCAACCTGCGCGCCGATTCCTCGGCCTATTCGGATGTGGTGGCGACGCTGGGTTACGGCGTGGATGTCACGGTGACGGGCGAGCGCGTGAACGGATTCTATCCCGTGCGCGTGGGAACGCTCAGCGGATATGTCAGCGCCGACTACATCAGCTTTGATGAGAATGCAGCAGCGCAGACCACGGCGACGCCTACGCCGACGCCGCAGCCCGCGCAGAGCGAAGAGACGGCCGCATCGGGCGCGTATCGCGTCGTGGTGCAGAGCGACAACGGCCTCAAGCTCCGCGCCCAGCCGAGCACGGACAGCGACGTGGTCTATGTCCTGCCGTACGGCATGGTGCTCACCGTGATCGGGGAGAGCGAAAATGGCTTCCTGCATGTCAGCTGGGCCGAGTACACGGGATACGTCTCCGGCCAGTATGTGACGCCGTTCGGCGCGCAGGGCGGGGAATGAGAATTTCACAGAGAAAGGCGCGGGCCGGTTGCAATCGGTCCGCGTTTTTTGTACAATGAATGGCAAGGAATATCCGGAGGATCGCGGACGCATGCCGGAACGGAGGACGCCTCCGGCGCAGGAGAGACCGCGCTGGCCGGAAAGCCGTTGCATGGACGGCGCTGTGTGCGCGGATCGACGCGCGGCATGACATGGAGCGCATAGGGAACGGCGGAGCAAAGAATCGGGCATGTGCGCATCAATGCCGCCGGGGCGGAAAGACGCTCTGCGCGCTGTATGTCCGGAAGGGAGCCGCCGGCGTCATGATCATCCTGGGCCGGACGGAACGCGGGCGGCGGAAGTATTCGGAGACCGTGCAGCGGATGTACGATCGGGCGGCATATCATGACGGCAGGTGGAGCATGATTACGCCGGAGAATGGGACGATGGCCGACGATTTGACGCGCCTGCCGGCGATCAGGCGCAGGCCGAAGAGAGGAAAAGCGTGATATGGACGAATCGGTTTTGATCCGCCCCGGGGAGCGGCTTGACGATCTTCAGCGCGGCGGCCTGCGCATCCTGCAAAGGCCGGACGGCTTCAGGTTCGGCACGGACGCGGTGCTGCTGGCGGATTTTGCGGCGGCGCGGCGGGGTGAGCGCGCCGCGGATATGGGCACGGGCACGGGCGTGCTGCCGCTGCTGATATGCGCAAGAGCGGAGGGCACGACGTTTGACGCCTTTGAGATTCAGCCGGAGGTGGCGGATATGGCCGCGCGCAGCGTGCGCCTCAACGGTCTTGAAGCGCGCATCCGCGTGCATCAGGCCGACTGCCGGGACGCGGCCTCGCGCATCGGGCACGAGGTATGCGACCTTGTGGTCACCAATCCGCCGTACACGGCGCAGGGGGCGGGGCTTGTCAGCCCGGATGCGGTGCGCGCTGTATCCCGCAGCGATTCGGATTGTTCGCTGGAAGCGTGGATAGCCGCCTGCTCGCGCGTGCTGCGCAACGGAGGGCGGCTTTGCTGTGTGTTTCCCGCGCCCCGCTTTTTGCAGCTTTGCGACGCGATGCGCGCGGCGCGCGTGGAGCCCAAGCGCGTGCGCTTCGTCGTGGCGCGGGCGCAGAGCGCGCCCAAGCTCGTGCTGACGGAGGGGCTCAAGGGCGGACGGCCGGGGCTGCATATCCAGCCCATGCTCATCACGCGGGATGAGGAGGGCCGTTTTACCCAGGAGATGCGGCGCATCTACGGCGAGAGCTGACCGCAGCGCGATCGGGAGAATGAAGGGCCGCAGATGCGCGGGAAATGCCCTGTTTGGAACGGCTGACCCGGCGTTTGCCCGGGACAAGCCGTTCCTTTGCGTCTGCCGCAGGATATCAGCGTGCCGTCGAGCGGCGCCTCAAGCCCCGTGGTCTTTCCGTGCGGCCGCGTCCTCTTGTTCCGCGCCCGTCTTGTGCTGCCGTGCAGGGAGCGCGCTCACAGCCGAAAGCTGCGCCGGTTTTCCCGGTCGCACAGCATCGCCAGCACGAAGGAGAGCAGGCATGCCGCCAGCGTGACCGCCGAACCCCACAGCAGATACATCAGCATCAGCAGGAAGGCGCAGAGCAGATAGCGGGGCAGCTTGGCCGGGGAAAGCGCCAGCGTGCGGATTCGCTGCCAGGAGAAGGGAATCCGCTGGCGCTTTGCGTGCCGGGCGATCTCTTCGTCGGTGGCGGGATGAAGCCGCCCTGCGATCAGCGCCAGCTGCCTGCCGCTGATCAGCCGCACGGGCGGGTCCATCCATTCGCTGGCGCGCGTGGCCGCGGGGGAAAGCCCTGCGGTGGAGACGAGCGCGCACTTGTCGGCGCCGCTTTCGACGCGCGCGCGATGCGCGGCGAGCACGTCCCCCTCGCTGACGCTTGATCCCTCCGGGCATTGGGCGCAGCGCACCAGCCACGTCTCCCCGCCGTACTGCATGGTGTTTGCGGAGACGGGCTGCGCGTCGAGCATCTGGCACAGCAGCGAGCAGACCGTCTCGTTTGCGCGCGCGCTGGGCATCATCAGGAGCTCCTGCATGGCGATCATCCCGCTGACGCGCTCGCGCAGAAGGCGGTCGCGCGTGGAGAGCGTGCGCCGCTCCAGCAGCATGAGCGTCAGCAGCACCAGCAGAAACAGCGCGCCGCCGGCCAACAGGCTGGCGATGCCGCTGCGCCAGAGGATGAAGAAATACGTCACGCACAGCGTGAGGATGAGCACGCGCAGTGCCACGCGGTCAAGCAGCGTCGCAACCTTGTTTTTGGAATCGAATGGGGAGATCATCTTCGCATCCTCCTGAAATTTCCAGTGGGTTATGCCTAGATTTTGCTGTTTTTTTAAAATGTATCCCTTTTCCTCTTTCGAAATGGGGCGGAATTTGATATAATATACTGACGTGCGCAAACTGTATGGCGAAAGGGCAATGGAACATGCAGACAATCGGCCTGATGGGCGGCAGCTTTAATCCCGTGCACTGCGGACATCTGAATCTGGCGCGCCGGGCGCTTTTGAGCGGGCGGGTGGACAGCGTGCTTTTCCTGCCGACGGGAAATCCGCCCCATAAGCACGCGGAGCTCGCGGATAAGATGGACAGGCTGGCGATGGTGCGGCTTGCCGTGGAGGGCGAGGCAGGCATGGGCGTCTCCCGCGAGGAGATCGACCGCGACGGCGTGATCTATACCATCGACACGCTGGGGAATCTCGCCGGGCGGATGCCGGACTGCCGGTTTATCTATCTGATTGGTGCGGATACGCTGCGCGTGCTGCACACGTGGAAACGCGTGCAGGATGTCATCGGGCGCTGCGGCTTTCTGGTGATGATGCGCGAGGGCGAGCCCGAGCAGGAGGTGCTCGATCTGGCGGAGAGCTGGCGCGGGCGGGGCGCCCAGGTGGAGCTGCTCGCCGCGCGCAAGATGGACATCTCCTCTACAGAGATTCGCAGGCGCGTCCGGGAAGGGCTGCCGCTTGCCGGTCTTGTGCCGCCCGCTGTGGATGCCTATATCGCGGCGCATGGATTGTATCAGACAGGTGAGGAGCCGCAGCCGATGAAACGGGAAAAGATGGTGTACAAGCTCAAAAAGACGCTGGATGCGCAGCGTTTCATCCATACCCTCGGGGTGGAGGCGACCGCGCGCAAGATGGCCGTGGTCTTTGGAGAGGATGAGGAGAAGGCCGCGCTTGCAGGGCTTTTGCACGACTGCGCCAAGTGCATGCCGCTCTCGCAGATGGTCAAGGCGGCCAAGGGCGTGCCGCTTGACCCGGTCATGAAGGAATCAAAGGCGCTGATGCATGCGGTGGCCGGACGCTGTGTGGCGGAATCGGTGTATGGCGTGAAGGACGAAGAGGTGCTCAGCGCCATCCGATGGCACACGACGGGCCACGCGGACATGACGCGGCTGGAGAAGATCATCTATCTGGCCGACATGATCGAGCCGAACAGGAAGCCGTATCCGGGGCTGGATCAGCTGCGCGAGCTGTGCATGCGCGACCTCGATTTGGCCATGCATCAGGCGCTGCGCATGAGCCTTGAGCACGTGCAGGAGCAGGGCAAGGCGCTGCATCCCGACACGCTGGCCGCGCTGGAAAGCTATGAGCGGCAGCTCACACGGGTGCGCTGACGGCCCCGACATCAAAAAGAGATCAACAACAATTCAGGAGGAACAGACAGTATGGAACAAAGGGATATTGCGCTGGCTGCGGCCAAGGCGCTGGATGCGAAGCGCGCCAAGGATATCGTCGCGCTGAAGGTGGACGAAATGACGGTGATCACCGATTATATGGTGATCGCGACGGGACGCTCTGTGCCGCAGGTCAAGGCGCTGGCGGAAAATGTGGAGGAGGAACTGGCAAAGCTCGATGTGTTTGCCAGGCGCCGCGAGGGCATGGGCGAGGGCCGCTGGTGTGTGCTTGACTACGGCGATGTGATGGTGCACATCTTCCACGAGCAGGACCGCGAATACTATCAGCTGGAGCGCCTGTGGGCCAACGGCCAGAACGAGCTTGAGCTGAATTTTGACACGCCGGAACAGGCGTAACGCGCATATCAAATAGGAGGAATCCCCGATGCCGAAAAAGAAAGACGGATTGCTGATCGCCGCCGTGCTCGTGCTCGCCCTGCTGCTGCTGATCGCCTCGCGGCTGATGCCCAAGACCGATCTGAGCACGAAGACCGCGGATGTGACGCTCGCTCCCGACGCGGTAGAGTATCTGGAGGATACGCCCGCGCCGCAGGAGACCGCCGAGGAGCCCGCGGAAACCGAGGAACCCATGGCGACCGAGGAGCCCGCTGCGGCCGAAGAGCCTGCGCAAACCGAGGAACCCGTGGCTGCCGAGGAGCCCGCGGCGACTGAGGAACCCCAGCAGAGTGCCGCGGCAGGGCCGATGCCCGCACCGCAGACCGAGGAGGTCAAGGGATACGTGGTCATCACGGTGGGCAACCGTCAATACGGCGATCCGATCCCGATGGATCGCGACAAGGTCATCACCATCAAGCAGGATGACGGCAAGATCAACAAGGTGCATATTACCCCGGAGAAGGTTTACATGGAATCCTCCACCTGCGAAAATCAGGACTGCGTCGGCCAGGGCGAAATCAGCCTGGATAACTACAAGACGCGCATCCTGAGCACATACGTCATCTGCCTGCCCAACGCGGTGACGATTGAGCTGGTGCCGGTGGAGTGACCGGGCGCGACGAGAGGAGAGTGAGGGCCGTGCGCAATGGAAGCACGCGAAGGGTTGCGCTGTCCGGTTTGCTGACCAGCCTGATGCTGGTGTTCGGGCTGATCGAGCGCCAGTTCCCGCTGACGGCGGCAATCCCCGGCGTCAAGCTCGGGCTGGCGAACTCGGTGCTGCTCTACAGCCTGTACATGCTGGGCATCCGTCAGTCCATCGTGCTGATGCTGCTCAAGGCGCTGATGAGCTGGCTGATCTACACCAATATGAACGCCATGTTCTATTCTCTGGCGGGCGGCGCGCTGTCGCTGCTGGTGATGGTGCTCATCAGCCGGGCCAAAGGCGTGAGCATCATTGGCGTCAGCGCGCTGGGCGCTGTGTTCTTCAACGTCGGCCAGATTCTCATGGCTGTGCTCATGCTCAACACCCCGCAGCTGATCGTCACCTATCTGCCGGTGCTCATGATCTCCGGCGTGGTGACGGGCATCCTGACCGGCGTGGTTGCACAGATGGTGATGAAGCATCTCAAAGCGATCGATCAAAACCCACGCTGACGGGCGGGGTGTCCGGATGAATCGATCGAACGGGTCCTGCTCACGGCATTGACGCCGGTCCTGCCGCTGTTTTCATCCCCGCGGGAGCGGAGAATGCGGAACCTCATCTGGATACCGATAACTGATCCTAAAACGCCCCGGGCGCATGCAGACTCCGGGGCGTTTCGTATTGCCGTCAAGCGCACATCCCTTGGCGGCAGTGTTTTTTACAGAGGAAAATAAGGAAGAAAACCAAAACGTCGTTCGTCTTTATCAGAAAAGGATGGCAGGGGGAGAGAAGCATATGAGAAGGATACTGCTGCTGATGACGGCATGGATGCTGCTGGCGTGCGGAGGGCTGGCGGAGGAGATTCACTGGGCAGAGACGGCCAGGGAGGATTTGCTGGCGGAGCCCAGGCTTGAGGGAAGCACGCTGAACATGGCGAAGCCGTTTGAACCGATTGAGCTGCGGCCGGAGGATTTTGACCGCACGGATACCGCCTTTTTGCAGCGCCTGGGGCTGGATGAAGATTTGATCTGGGATGTGACGGGCTGCGGCCAAAGCGAGTGGACGGGCATGGACGGCGACGGACGGCAGATCACCGTGCTTTTCTGCGGCTGCTATGGCGAGGAAGGCTTCGTCTTCGTGAAAGAATTGGATGGAACACAGCGCCTTGTCGATGTGATTCTCTGCAGCGCGAATGTGCCGGATACGGCGCAGATTGTGGAGCTGGCGCATGGCCGGTACCTGCTGACCAACGGCTATGGGCATGGAGGCGGAACCGCGAGATACTGGTCGAATTGGTACAACCTGGATACCAGGCGGATGGAGCTGTTCGTGCTCCGAAGCGGCTGGGAGAGCGTATACAGCGTGACGGCGTCCCAGAGAACCAGAACCAACGTGGATCATGCGCTGGATCTTTCCCCATCCGACGCCCCGGAGTACCTGATCACCTACGCCTATGTGTCCGTTGAAAACTGCGACGGCCATGAGCATGAGATTCTCCGTGACGAATGCGTGGCGCGCGTCTATCGCTCGACAATCGACGGGCTTCAGCTTCTCGGCGAGCGCTCGTTTGACGCGTATGCGCCTGCATTGGTCGAGAACATGAGCGTGGAGGAGCTGCTGGATGCCGAAACGTCGGTGAAGAAGGAGGGCGAAGCGCCGGGGGCGGCCGGCCTGACTGTGATCGCCCCGGAGGAGGGCGAGCTTGCTGGCCTGCTGGCGCGGCAGCTTCCCAGGGCGACGGTGACCCATGCGGATTGGGTCAATCTCCGAGAGGAGGCGGACAAGCAGTCAAATTCGATCAGCCGGATCGACATGGGTGATGCCGTGTACGTGCTCGGCGAGGGATACGGAACGGATCGCGGATGGACGCACGTGCTTTGGATGCCCCAGGGCGCGAGCCCGAGGATCGGGTATATCTGGTGGAGCTTCCTTGATAAGGAGCAGGAGTGAATCTCGGAATCAGGAGCGCGGAATGGAAAGCGCGCGAGTGCGGCAAAGTGACGAATTTGATGGACGGGCAGCCCTGCTGTTTTGTGAGCATAGAGGAAAACCGGAGAGAGGGCCATCTGTAATACGATTTTCTGGTGAGAATCTTTTATCCGCCGCGAAGCGGGGAAGGGAGTCTGAAATCCCTCAGGCGGATTTGGAACCGGGGCAGCAGCACTCTGGTATTTCAGAATCACCAGCATCGGTATGCCCCTGGTTTTCGGCTACAATGCGGTCAGTTCGGTCCTGCGAGGAATGGGTGATTCCAGGCATCCGCTGCTCTTTATCGGAATTGCGGCCCTTTCGAATCTGATACTGGATCTTGTGTTTGTGATATGCCTGCACATGGGAGCGCTGGGGACGGCGCTGGCGACGGTCATTGGTCAGGGGCTGGCTTTTTTCTTTGCCGTCGTGTACCTGTACCGAAGGCGGGAGGCCTTCGCCTTTGATTTTCAGCCTGACAGCTTCCGGATTCGCACGGATAAGCTTAAGATTATGATGGGGATCGGTGTACCGATGGCGCTGCAGACATTATTCATTCAGG
>JAUNJB010000247.1 GCA_030535375.1 Clostridia bacterium
TGGAGCAGGTGATGGGAATCGAACCCACGCGGTCAGCTTGGGAAGCTGAAGTTCTGCCATTAAACTACACCTGCAAATGGCTGTCAACCGGTTTATACATCCCTATTCTATCCAAATAATCGGAAATTGTCAATACGCCCGGCGCATTTTTTGCAAAGGAAAACCGCACTTTGCGTCCGTTCTTCAATTGTTGCGTTCGTTGATGAGCTTTTCCAGCTTGTGCTTGACACGCTGGAGCGCGTTGTCGATGCTCTTGACGTGACGGCCGAGCATCTCCGCGATTTCCTGATAGCTCTTCCCGTCCAGATACGCCGCCAGCACGCGCCTCTCCAGCGGGGAGAGCGCCTCGTCGATCTGGCTTTCGATGCTCACATAGCTTTCCTGGCCGATGAGCAGCTCCTCCGGATCGGCGCTGCGGCCCTCGGTGATCACGTCAAGCAGCGTGCGGTCGCTCTCCTCCTCGTAAATCGGCTTGTTCAAAGACACATAGGAGTTGAGCGGAATGTGCTTTTGCCGCGTCGCGGTTTTGATCGCAGTGATGATCTGGCGGGTGACGCACAGCTCCGCGAACGCGTGAAACGACGCCAGCTTGTCCGGCCTGAAATCGCGGAACGCCTTGAACAGGCCGATCATGCCCTCCTGCACGATATCCTCGTGATCCGCGCCCACCAGGAAATACGAGCGCGCCTTGGAGCGCACGAAGTTCTTGTACTTGTTGAGCAGGTATTCCGACGCGTCGACATCGCCCTGCTGTGCCAGCAGCGCGATCTCCTCGTCGGTCATGCTGTCAAAGTCGTAGTACATCGCTTCCTCCTTGGTTGCGGATTCGTTCTTCATTCCTCGCCCTTTCGCATCCTGTCGAATATTTCCCGCTGATGGGGCGGCAGCCTGGAGAAGATGTCCCCGCGGGATACCTTCTCCTCCCGCATGCGGCCGCGTCCCGCGCTGCGCACCTGCGTGAGCTCCAGCAGGAATTCACGGGAGGATATGCGCACCGCGCCGCGTCCCAGCGTCACCGTCTGTTCGACGGCATCGCTGGTGGCGACGCGCACCTGCCGCCACTTCGGCGCGGCGGCGCATGCGGATTCGATAAAATTGTCGGCGCTCTCGGCGTGCTTGGTGTAGACGACCTCCACGCCGTGCCACGTCTGGCGCGAACGCGTCGGCCTGTCGGTGTAGTGACCGTCGAACACGACGATCACCTCCTCGCCGGAGTAGCCCGCATAATCGGCGATCAGATGGACGAGCCGCTCACGCGATTCCTCGATGGACAGATGCTCCGCCCTGGGCACGTCCCACGCGCCGATGACGTTGTATCCGTCCACAAGCAGCAGCGGCTTCATGCCCGCGCGCCCATGACCGCGTAGAGCAGGATGCCCGCGGCGACGGAAGCATTGAGCGAATCGATATGCCCCTTCATCGGCAGGCTGACCAGCTTATCGCAGCTCTGCGCAACGAGGCGGGAGATTCCCTCCCCCTCCGAACCGATGACCACCGCCGCCGGGCCGGAGAAGTTCACCTTGCGGTAATCCTCTCCCTCCATCGCCGCGCCGTAAATCCAGATGCTTTCCTTCTTCAGGCGCTCGATCACGCGGGTGAGGTTGACCTCCTTCGCCACGGGGATGTACTCCACAGCGCCCGCGCTCGCCTTGACCGCCGCCGGTGTCAGCCCCACGGCGCGGCGTGCCGGAATGATCACGCCGTGCGCGCCGGCGCACTCCGCGCTGCGGATGATCGCGCCGAGATTGTGCGGATCGGTCACGCCGTCAAGGATGACCAGCAGCGGGTCCTCGCCGCGCGACCTGGCCAATTCCAGCATCGCATCGATCGTCTGATACGCATATGCGGAGGCCACGGCGATCAGGCCCTGATGGTTTGGCGCCATGGCATCCAGCCGGGCGCGATCCACCTCCTGCACGACGATCCGCTGTTCGTGCGCCATGGCGACAATCTCCCGCGCCGAGCCGATCAGTTCTCCGCGGGCAACGAGCAGCTTCTCGATATCGCGTCCGGCACGCAGCGCCTCGCGGATGGGATTGCGGCCGACGAGCAGATTGCTCTCCAGCATCTCCTCCGCCGCGTCGGGCACAGCCGGTCGTACCGGACGATCCGGTCTCATCGGTCGCTCGTCTCGGCGCTGCGGACGCGGCCCGCCGAATGCCGGACGATCATAGTCATTGCGGCGCTCTCCCGCGTTCGGGCGCTCACCATA
>JAUNJB010000248.1 GCA_030535375.1 Clostridia bacterium
GCGTGTTCTCCACCAATTATGCCGTGCGTCTGGCCGGATGGGCGGCGGCGCTGATTCTCCTGTATGTGTATGGGCTGTATCAGTACCGCTGCACCATCGCCTTCGGCCGTCGCGGCTTTGTGCTGCTGATCGTCAATCTGGCCCTGCTGATCAATTCGTTCCGGTGCTTCGGCATGGCGATGAGCAAATGGATCGTCAAGTCAAGATGGCTCAAGTGGCTCCCTGTCTACAACAAGGCGGATTATCCCTGGGCATTTCCGATCACCAAGTTCGTCTCGAACAACACGCTGGTCTTCTGCGTGCTGATTGCGGGAATCGCTTTGCTGATC
Source organism: Clostridia bacterium (assembly GCA_030535375.1). Lineage (GTDB taxonomy): Bacteria > Bacillota > Clostridia > Christensenellales > Aristaeellaceae > Ventricola. The sequence continues at coordinate 330 of JAUNJB010000248.1, forward strand.
CCGATCATGCTCTTTTTGCGCAACCTGCGCATTCACGGAATGTGGGATAATCCCGCCCAGCACCGCAAGCTGAAATTCCTTGCGCGCCAATGCCGCCGCCGCGCGGTGGCCGTTGCGGTATGCTTCGCCATCGCCGTGACGAACCTCACCGTGATTTACGCCTATATCAATCGGGCGGTGACGCTGTCTGATCCGGAGGAGTATACGATCGACGGCGATTATGTGTACATCAATGTGACCGACGTCAGCGACGGCATGCTGCATCGCTTTGAATACGTGACGGAAAACAAGGTCAGCGTGCGCTGGATCATCGTGCAGAAGCCGGGCGGTTCCTTTGGCGTCGGGCTGGATGCGTGCGATGTCTGCGGCACGGCGGGCTATTACCAGCGCGGGGATGAAATCGTATGCAAGCGCTGCGATGTCGTCATGAACATCAACACCATCGGCTTTAAGGGGGGCTGCAACCCGATTCCGCTGGAATACAGCGTGGAAAACAGCGCGATCGTGATTCCCATGAGCGCGGTGCTTGCCGCCGAGAAGGAGTTCTAATGGATTTCCCGCGGGGATGAACCCGTGCGGGAGAAGGAGACATCAGCATGTTTTTTCGGATAATTCGCGGCGCCCTGTTCCGTCAGTGGAAGAAGATGGCGCTCATCGCGTTCACCATCGCGCTGGGGGCATCGCTGGCCACAGCCATGCTCAATGTGATGATGGACGTAGGCAACAAGGTCAATCAGGAACTGAAAACATACGGCGCCAACATCGTCGTGAAGCCGAAGGATTCCTCGCTGCTGGCGGATATCTATGACGTGGAGGACGACGGAAGCCAGCTCCAGCAGAGCTATTTGCTGGAGAACGAAATCGGCAAGCTCAAGACCATCTTCTGGGCGTACAACATCGTGGACTTTGCGCCGTTTATCGAAACCGTGGCCGAGCTGCCCGGCGGACAGCAGGCGACGGTGGTGGGCACGTGGTTTAACCATCACCTGGATTTGCCCACGGGTGAGTCGCTGGATGCGGGCGTGACCGGCCTGAGGAGCTGGTGGGATATCACGGAGGGCGGCTGGATCGACGAACAGGCCGACGGCGCGCAAAGCAGCGTGATGGTCGGCACGCTGCTGGCCGAGCGGGAGGGCCTGACCGTCGGCGCGACACTGACCCTGACAGGCCCCGCCGCGCAGAAAACGGTCACCGTTGCGGGTATCTACGACGCGGGCGGCGATGAGGACGAGCAGATCTACGCGCCGCTTGATCTGGTGCAGGCGCTCTCCGATACGGAGGGCAAGATCGCGTCCATCGAGGTCAGCGCGCTGACGACGCCGGACAACGAGCTGGCTGTCCGCGCCGCGCAGAATCCCAATGCGCTTTCCAGTGCGGACTATGAAACATGGTATTGCACGGCCTATGTCAGTGCCATTTGCTATCAGATTACGGAGGCCATCACCAATTCGACGGCGTCGGCGGTGCGCCAGGTCGCCGAATCGGAGGGCACGATCCTTGAAAAAACGCAGCTGCTGATGATCCTCATCACGATTTTGAGCCTGATCGGCTCCGCGCTCGGCATATCCAACCTGGTGACGGCCAGCGTGATGGAGCGCGCGCAGGAGTTCGGCCTGCTGAAGGCGATCGGCGCGCATGACGGCCCCATCACCGGCGTGGTCATGGCGGAGATCCTCCTGACGGCGCTCATCGGCGGCACGGCGGGCTATTTCCTCGGGTTCGGCTTCGCGCAGCTCATCGGGCAGAGCGTCTTCGGATCTGCCATTGAGATGAACGGGGCGACGATTCCGCTCGTCGCGGTGCTGATTGCGCGGGTCCCGGTGGCCGGAAGCATGCCGGCTATCCTGCAGGTGCTGCGGCTGCGCCCGGCAG
>JAUNJB010000249.1 GCA_030535375.1 Clostridia bacterium
GAAAAACCGGACAGCGAGCACAGAAACACTTTGAAGTGTTAAAGCGCTTCGGAAGTGGGAGCGCGCACGGCGCGCTTTTTTGTGTCAGTATTGTGTCCGAATCGCGGCATTTTGTGGGAATACTTTCCGATCACCTTGCGCGCAAAGAAAAAATCGAATACAATAGCTTTATCGGATGTCCGGGTGCAATTCAGCCAAATTTGTCAAATACAATTTCAGCACATTATATAAATCTCAAAAATTCCCAAAAATTTTCAAAAAAAGTGAAATCATTTCCCATTTTGAGCGTCTATAAAGTATAGGAAGTAAAACGCGGAGGCTTACCGCTCCGTCTGACGCCATACGGAAAGGAGGGCGGCACATGCGCAGAATCAAATGGCTCATCATGCTGATGCTTTTTTTGTCGTCTGTGCCCGCGCTGGCCCAGGCCAAGACGCGCGCGCTGCTGGTCGCCTGCTCAGAATTCGTCACCCAGCCCGATTTGGGCAGCGCCATTTCCGGCAATCTGCACATGATCGGTTCCGCGCTGATCAGCGCCAACCTGCGCCTGAACGATCTGTCCATCGAGGACGGCACCATCGGCACGCAGCAGCAGCTCAAAACGGCCGTGGACGATGCCTTCACGGGGGCGGACGAGAATGATCTCTCCATCCTTTACCTGTGCACACACGGCATCATCTCCTCCTCCGACGACGAGCAGGTCTATCTCCTGCTGGGCGACGGACAGACCGAGACCCCGCTGAGCAGCCGGCAGCTCTATGAATTGATCGCGGACATCCAGGGCGAAAAGCTGCTCATTCTGGATGCCTGCTTCTCCGGCGCGCTGATCGGCCGGGGCACGCCCGAGCGCGGCCGCCTGCCCGGAAGCATTCACACCGCCAATTCCGGCTACGACGCGAGCTACGCCTCCCCCTTTCTGGCCGACCCGAGCATTCACGTGATCACCTCCGCGGACGGTTACGAATCCAGCTGGTATTACGACAGTGAAAACCTCTCCACCGGCGCGGTCTCCTATTTCGCCTCCGCGCTTTCCAGCGGCCTGGGCCTGTACGGCTCGCTGGAGGCCGACCTGAACGGCGACGGAAAGGTCACCCTGGAGGAGATGCAGCGCTATCTGAGCATCGCCGTGCCGTCCTCCTCCAGCCAGCTGCTCTCCTCCGGCGCGGACAGCCTCGAGCTGCCCGTGGCGCAGGGCGCCATCCTCTCCCGTCCCCTGTCAAGCTTTTCCTACGGAACGTCGCTCCTGATGGCCGACGACCCGACATTCGACTTTTCCTTCACGGTCACGCGCGACGGCACCGCCGTGCAGTACCGCCTGATCGATTTCAACAACGGCCGCTGGGACTGGGAAAACGCGACGACGTTCCTTGACGACGGAGACGACGGCACGTCCGTCCTCTCCGCCGGCCGCAAGACGCGCTCGCTGACGCTGGACGATGTCTCCCTGGAGGACAGCGGATACCTGATGCTCCAGGTCTTCTCCGTCTCCGGCAGCGAGGTCATCCTCTGCTCGGAGCGTCTGCTGGCCGTACAGCCCGTCTTAAGCGACGCGCTGCTCACCGTCGTCGCCGGGGATACGATCGCGCAGCCCGGCACGGAGGAACTGCCCATCGCCGTGCGCCTCAGCGTGCCCGCGGAAATCACGGTGTCCGTTTTTGACGGGGAGGGCGCGCTCGTGCGGCGTCTCGCCTCCAGCCAGCTCACACGCCCCACGCCCGGCAATGTCGCCCACCTCTACTGGGACGGCCGCGACGCAGAGGGCAACCCCGTTGCGCAGGGACAATACACCATCGCAGCCGAGGCATGGGTCGGCTTCTCCCGGCAGAAGGCAACGGCCGGCGTCACCGTGGGCGCGGGCGTGTAGCCCGTCACCCCTGCACGCCCGACCGCCGAAAGGGCAGCACACGGCAAAATGCCATTCCCATCTGCTCAAACAGCCTGTCAAGCTCAAGCTCCGCTGCGCGGCGTCCCGCCTCCTCGCAGGCGCTCAGCCTGCCAAAGCACAGTGCGCCCGCGTCATCCGGCATCGGCACGCGCAGAATGCCCGTTCGCTCGGGCATCACATCCTCGCCGTTCCAGCGCCTGGACAGCGCCGTCAGATCGAGCGCATCCAGCCTTCGGCGCGAAGAGGGCTGCGGCGCGATCACCAGCACGCGGTGCGCGCCCATCGCCAGCAGCTGGCGGCAGGCCAGCGCGGCATC
>JAUNJB010000250.1 GCA_030535375.1 Clostridia bacterium
ATACGGTTTTGACGGTGCCGCGGAGGGTGTGAACTCCGCGGCGCTGTTTTTCTTTGCAGGCAAGGATTTAAGCCTTGACAGAGGGGGCCCCCGAGAATATAATATGTGCGTCAGATTATTAACAAAAAAGTCTGGCGGATATGAGGAGGAAGAACCATGAAGAAACTGATGAGCCTGATGCTGTGCTGCGTCCTGCTGATGGCCGCGGCCGCCGTCGCTCTGGCGGACGGTACCTTCCAGGGAGAGGGCACCGGCAAGGGCGGTACCATCAAGGTGGAGCTGACGATTGAGAACGATGAGATTGCGGATATCGCCGTGCTCGAGCACGAGGAGACGCCTGGTTTTGCGGACGCGATGGATACCCTGCGCGCGGCCATGATTGCGACCAATCAGGTCGATGTGGACATGGTGGCCGGCGCGACGCTGTCCTCCACGGGCTTTATCGAGGCGGTAAAAGATGCGCTCTCCAAGAGCGGCATTGCGCCCGAGGCGCTTGTGGCCAAGGAGGCCGCCACGCAGACTGCCGACCGCGAGGCGGAATATGACGCGGATGTCGTGATCGTGGGCGCGGGCGGCGCGGGTCTCGCGGCTGCGATTACCGCTGCCGAGGACGGCGCGAAGGTCATCGTTCTGGAAAAGATGAGCAATGTCGGCGGCAATACGCTGATCTCCGGCGGCGAGATGGCCGCGCCGGGCAACTGGCTTCAGGAGAAAGAGGGCATTGAGGACAGCGTTGAGCAGTTCTGTCAGGATATCCTGACCGGCGGCGATAACGAAAATGATCCTGAGCTCGTGCGCGTGCTCGCCGAGAATGCGCTTGACGCGGCAACCTGGCTGCGCGATGATGTGGGCGTGGAGTTTGAGGACTATATGCTGTTCTTCGGCGGCCATTCCGTGAAGCGCTCCCTGGTGCCGAAGAATGCCAGCGGCGTGGAGCTGATCGAGAAGCTGACGGCCAGGGCTGAGGCATTGGGCGTCGTGATCCATAAGAACACGCCTGCCGTGAAGCTGGTGACGGAGGACGGCAAGGTCGCCGCTGTCAAGGCGGAGTATAACGGACAGGAGATCACCTACCATGCGGCGAAGGGTGTGATTCTCGCTACCGGCGGCTTTGGCTCCAACCTTGAGATGCGCAAAGCCAACAACCCCGATATGGACGAGAAGATCCTCTCCACCAACTCTGTGGGCAGCACGGGCGACGGCATCATCATGGCGCAGGAGCTCGGCGCGCAGACCGTGGACATGCAGTATATCCAGACCTATCCGACCTGCGATCCCGAGACGGGCACGCTGCTCTACGTGGGCGATGTGCGCCTGGAGGGCCGCGCCATTCTGGTCAATCTGGAGGGCAAGCGCTTCGTCGAGGAGCTGGAACGCCGCGATGTGATTTCCCTGGCCGTGACCGAGCAGACCGGCGGTGTTTCCTACATGTTCTGGGATGAGGCCAGCATGCAGGCCTCCGGCGTCAATGCCAGCCATAAGCAGGAGTATGACAATCTGATCGAACGCGGCATCCTGGTCAAGGCGGACACCGTTGAGGAAGCCTGCGCGCACTTTGGCATCGATGCCGTGGAGATGCAGGCGACCATCGATCGCTACAATCAGTACTGCCAGGACGGCAAGGATCTGGAATTCAACAAGCGCGGCGACCTGATCGCCTTCACGGACGGACCGTATTACATCATGAAGACCACCCCCGCGATCCATCACACGATGGGCGGCCTCAAGATCAACACCGAGGCCCAGGTTGTGGATACCGACGGCAACGTGATTCCGGGACTGTACGCGGCGGGAGAGGTGACCGGCGATATCCACGGCACCAACCGCCTTGGTTCTGATGCCATCGCTGATATCACCGTATATGGACGCATCGCCGGCCACAATGCGGCGGCGCAGGAGTGATTGCGCAGACAGCCTCATGACAGCGGGGCAGGAGATCGGAGGATTTCCTGCCCCGTCTTTTAACTTATAGGAAATTGCGCAAAAAATGGCCGCGTTCGCCGTAATCGGGCGATTTGCAGCGATTTTCGGAAGTGGAGGCGGCCACTGGCCGCTGCGCGAAAAACCGTGCAGCGAGCACAGAAACACTTGGAGTGTTAAAGCGCTTCGGAAGAGGGAGCGCGCCCGGCGCGCTTTTTGACTTATAGGAAATTGCGTAAAAAATGGCCGCGTTCGCCCTCATCGGGCGATTT
>JAUNJB010000251.1 GCA_030535375.1 Clostridia bacterium
CACGCAGATGGCCTTCATCGCGGCGGAGGATCTTCGGTTTTTCGACCACAGCGGCATCGATATCTACCGCATCTTCGGCGCACTGAGGAGCAATCTGAAGAGCGGCACGCTCGCCGAGGGCGCCAGCACCATCACCCAGCAGCTGGCCAAGCTCACCCATCTGAGCGCCGAGAAGACGCTGCGCCGCAAGCTCGAGGAGGTCTATCTCGCCTTCCAGATCGAGCGCACCTATTCAAAGGACGAGATTCTCGAGATGTATCTGAATACCGTGTATTTCGGGCGCGGCGCATACGGCATTCAGGCGGCGGCGCGCGCATACTTCGGCGTGGACGCAAGCGAGCTGTCGCTCTCGCAGAGCGCTTCCCTCGCGGCCGCAATCAAGGCGCCCTCCGCCTACGCGCCGCATGTCAGCCCGGAGACAAACCGCTCGCGCAGGCTCTACATTCTCGATACGATGGCGGAAAACGAATTCATCACCCAGCAGGAGTGCGACGAGGCGAAGGCGGAGAACATCTGGGTGCTCGCCGAGCAGGAGGAAACCGAGGTCTACAGCTGGTATGTCGACGAGGTGCTTCGCTCCAGCCAGGAGCTGCTCGGCGTGACGGCGGACGAGCTGATCAGCGGAGGCTTCTCCATCTACACGGCGTTCAATCCGCAGCTCCAGGCCATCGCCGACAGCGTCTATCAGGATTCAAGCTTCTTCCCAGCCAACGCTTCGGACGGCACGCCGGTTCAGAGCGCAATGGCGGTGGTTGACACGCAGAGCGGCGCAATCCTGGCGATGATCGGCGGCCGGGACTATGCCGTCAAGCGCGGCCTCAACCGCGCCACGCAGATGCGCCGTCAGCCGGGTTCCGCGCTCAAGCCTCTGGCCGTTTACGGCCCGGCACTCGAGCTTGGCTACACGACGGCATCCGTGCTGCTGGACGAGAAGACGAGCTTTGGCGGCTATACGCCCAAGAATGCGGGAGACCGCTATTACGGCCTTGTGACCATGCGAACGGCCCTGCGCAATTCGCTGAACACGACGGCCGTGCGCCTGCTCGATGAGATCGGCATCGACAACGCCATCCAATACCTGACCAAGATGGGCATTCCCACCGTGGAAAGCGATAAAAACCTCTCGCTGGCGCTGGGCTCAATGACCTACGGCGTCACCCCCGTGGAGCTCGCGGCGGCCTATGTGCCCTATGCCAACGGCGGCGTATATCACGATCCATACTGCGTGGAGAAGATCGTCGCCTCGGACGGACGCACGGTGTACGAGCGCGAGGATACCGGACGCCAAGTGATCTCCGAGCAGAACGCGTATCTGATGACCTCGCTGCTCCAATCGGTCGTATCAAACGGCACAGGCACGCGCATGCTCTCCGCGAACACGCCCGTCGCGGGCAAAACGGGCACCGTATCGATGACCGGCGGCAACCGTGACATCTGGATGGCGGCCTACAACACGGAGATTTCCGTGACCGTCTGGATGGGCTTTGACCAGACCGATTCGACGCACAAGATCCCCAACGGCATCACCGGCGGACGAAACACCGCTTCCCTGGCGGCGGCCTTCTTTAAAAAGGCCTATGCGGACAGGGATAAGCCCGAGTTCACCATTCCCGACGGCATTGTATGGCTGACGATCGACCAGCGCGCGCTCACGGCCCGCGGCTCCGTCATGCTGGCCAGCGATTCCACGCCGAAGGAATCCCGGCTGAGCGAGGTCTTCACCACGTCCAACCGTCCGTACGCCGTCTCCGATGTCTGGGAGGCGCCGTCGGCGCCGTCCTCCTTCTACGTCGCGCACGACACGAACGGCTATCCGGAGCTGCATTTCAAGGCGACAAGCTCCGCAAGGTACCGCATACAGCGCGATGCGGTCGGCGAATCCGTGATTCTCACGGAGATGATCGGCTCCAGCGGCCAATCGATGACCTACAGCGACACCAGCGCACAGCCGGGCGTACTCTACACCTATCGTGTCATCCCGATTCACGAGGAGCTGCTTCAGCAGGGCGTCTGGCTGGAGGGACAGCAGGCCGTGCAGCTCGCCCAGGTCGCTCAGAGCGGCGGCGGACTGCTCGCGGGGCTGAGGAGCCTGATTCCGGCGCTGTCCTCGCAGACCAAGTAAAAAGCGTGCCGTGCGCGTTCCCACTTCCGAAGCACTCCACACTCCAAAGTGTTTCTGTGCTCGCTG
>JAUNJB010000252.1 GCA_030535375.1 Clostridia bacterium
TTCATCGTCGGGAAGAGCAGTACATCGCGGATGGACGCGGAATCCGTGAGCAGCATCACCAGACGATCCACGCCGAAGCCAAGGCCGCCCGTCGGGGGCATGCCGTACTCCAGCGCGGCAACAAAATCCTCATCAATGTCCGCGTGCTCGCCCTTGGCGCGCTTAGCCAGCGCCTGGCGCGTAAAGCGCTCGCGCTGATCGATCGGATCGTTGAGCTCGGAGAAGGCATTGCCCAGCTCGGAACAGTTGGCGAAGAACTCAAAGCGCTCGGTCATGTCCGGCTCGTCCTTCTTGCGCTTGGCCAGCGGGGAGATCGCCACCGGATAATCCATGATGAACGTCGGCTGGATAAGATTCGGCTCGACGAACTCGTCAAAGCACGCTTCGAGACACTCGCCCTTGACCGCGTTCTTCTCTACGTGCACGCCGCGGGCCTCGCACTCTGCGCGCGCCTGCTCGTCGCTCTCCCACGCATAGTAGTCGATGCCGGAATACTTCTTGACGGACTCCGCCATCGTCATGCGCGTCCACGGGCCGGTCATGTCGATCTCCTTGCCCTGGTACTGGATCTTCAGCGTGCCGCAGACCTTCTGCGTGACGTAAATATACATCTCCTCAACGAGATCCATGATGTCATGATAATCGGCATAGGCCTGATACAGCTCGATGGTGGTGAACTCCGGGTTGTGTCGGGTATCCATACCCTCGTTGCGGAAGATGCGGCCCACCTCGTACACCTTCTCAAAGCCGCCCACAATCAGGCGCTTGAGGTAGAGCTCCGTCTCGATGCGCAGGTACATCGGGATATCCAGCGCGTTGTGATGCGTCACAAAGGAACGGGAGTTGGCGCCGATTTCGATGGTCTGCAGGACCGGCGTGTCCACCTCCAGGAAGCCCTTGCCGTCCAGAAACTCGCGCAGCGCCTTGATGATCCGGCTCCGCTTGATGAACGTATCCTTGACCTCCGGGTTGACGATGGTGTCCACATAGCGCTGACGATAGCGCATATCCTGATCCCTGAGGCCGTTCCACTTCTCCGGCAGCACGCGCAGGGACTTGGTCAGCAGCGTCAGCTCCGCAGCGTGCACGGAAATCTCGCCCGTCTTCGTGCGGAAAACCGTGCCGGCCACGCCGATGATGTCACCGATGTCCATGGTCTTGAAGTCGGCATACACGTCCTCACCCACGTCATCGCGGCGCACATAGGCCTGAATCTGGCCCTCGCCGTCCATCATGTGCACAAACGACGCCTTGCCCATGATGCGGCGGGTCATCATACGGCCCGCGATGCATACGGTCTGTCCCTCCAGCGCCTCAAAATCCGCAAGGATCTGCGCGGAGGTATGCGTGCGGTCATAGCGGGTGATGGTGTAGGGATCGCACCCCTCGCTCTGATACTTTGCCAGCTTGGCGCGGCGGATCTGCTCCTGCTCGGTGAGCTCCGGCGCGGCCATGATCAACTCTTCAGCCACGTTGTTCTTCCTCTCTAAAAGCTTTGTCTTACAGTGCGATATCGACGATGCGCAGGCGGCGCGCGCCGCCCGGCGTCTGCGCGACCACGGTGTCGCCCACATGCGCGCCGATGAGCGCCGCGCCGACAGGGGACTCGTTTGACAGGCGGCCGCCCGCCGGATCGGATTCCGAGGTGCCCACGATGGTATAAACCTCCGCATCCTCGTCCTCGTCATCCAGGTCGACGATGGTCACGCGCGTGCCAAAGCCGACCGTCTCGGTGTCGATCTTGCTCTCATCCACGACGACGGCGTTTTCGATCATCTGGCGCAGCTCGGTGATGCGCTGCTCCAGCGCAGCCTGATCGTTTTTCGCGGCGTCATATTCGGCGTTCTCGCTGAGATCGCCATAAGAGATCGCGACCTTCAGCTGCTCCGCGATCTTCATTTTTTCCGTAGTCTCTTTGTATTCAAGCTCTTCCTTCATCTTTTGAAGGCCTTCGCGGGTAACCACCAAATGCTTGGTATCTGCCATAATCCATCTCTCCTTTTTGCTTATCCCGCGCGGCGCGGGAAAACCGGATGCCCGGAGCACGATTTCTCCGGGCACATTACCATGTTGTAAGATTATACTCCGCAGGGCTGATTTTGTCAATTCCATCAAGCGTTTTTGCGCGCGCAACAT
>JAUNJB010000095.1 GCA_030535375.1 Clostridia bacterium
GCGAAAAACCGGGCAGCGAGCACAGAAATGCTTTGGAGTGTGAAGTGCTTCGGAAATGGAAGCGCGCACGGCGCGCTTTTTTATTAACGATCCAGCCACAGATAATCCATAAACCCCGGCACCTGCTTTTCCCAATCCGCCTCGCAGTGCCGGCCGCCGTGCTGGCAAATCACCCGGGTGTTCACGCCGCGCTGCGCCAGCCGCTGCGCAATGGCCGTGTTGTTTCTGGCCACGGCGCTCTGCATGTCATCCTCGAGCTTGCGGCGCGACGCTTCCTTTGTGCCCCAGGACAGATAGACCCGCGTATCGGGATCAAGCGCGCAGCTGTCGATCTCCCGAGCAAGCTGCGGCATGCACGAGCTGATGGCGCTCGACACGCACGCCGCCTTCGAAAATGTCCCGTTGTGACGGATGACGCCGTACAGGCTCATCAACCCGCCCATGCTCGAGCCGCCGATGCCCGTCGCCTCACGGAAGCCGTATGTGCGGTACTCCCTGTCGATCACCGGCTTGAGCTCCGCGACCATCCAGTCAAGCGTCGCCGCTCCGGTGCCGTCAATCTCGCCCAAAAATCCCCCGCGAATATGATACGGGCAGTATTCCACCAGGCGCATGTTTCCCTCGTGGCTGCACTCGATGCCCACGATGATCATGGGCTTTTCCCAGCGGCCCAGGAAATCCGCGAACCCCCAGCTCTTCCCGTACGTCGCATCCCCGTCCGAAAACAGGTTGTGCCCGTCAAAGAAGTACATGACGGGATAGCGTTCGTCCGTTTCCGCATATCCCTCCGGGAGCCAGATGTGCAGTGTGCGCGTCTGTCCCGCCGGGGTAAAGAGGATATCCCTTTTTTCAATCATGGCTGTCTCTCCTGTTTTTTTGTTTCACACCGTCTCCGCCCGATGGACGCAGAAGGGCCGCACGCCCCGCGGCATGCGGCCCTTTGACATTACGCCCGCTTCAGCCAGGGCAACGCGCGCTCCAGCGCCATGACGATCAACGGAATGATGATGATGTGCACGATGATGCCCGGAATCGCGTTGATGAACGCGCCGGACATGAACGCCGCCCACGTAAAGGCCGATCCGCTCACGCCGGAGAGGATCACGCGCACCACGCCCCATACGACGCGCCCGCCGAGCATCGCCGCGATGAGCGCCGCGTAGATCGAAGACTTTTTGCGCGGCAGCGCGCGGTAGATCACGCTGGACAGCAGGCCGTACGCGGCCAGCTCAAAGCACATCGCCACGCCCGTGGGGAAGATCGGCGGCATGCCGAAGAGCGCAAAGCGCAGAACCGGCGCGATAAAGCCCACCGCGGCGGCATACGCCGGGCCGCACAAAAAGCCGCACAGCAGCACGGGGATATGCATCGGGCTGAGCGCGCTGCCGATCTGCGGGATCTGCCCCGTCAGAAACGGCAGCACCATGCACAGGGCAAGGCAGATCGCGCTGGTCACAAGCATCAGGACATTCTGGTTCTTCTTGTTCATTGGTAATTCTCCCTTTCACTCGTCATGCGGAGCGCTTATGCCGGCCTTGCGCCCGGCTTTCGCGCGCCGCACTTGTCGCCGCTGTCGCGGCCTGCCGATTCTCGTCTTGAACGGGAGAAGCGCCTTCCTGGCGCAATTATGTAAGGCTGCGGGTTTCCCCGCGATCTATATGATGCCGGCTTGGCCGGCGGTTAGGCTCAGGGCTTACGCGCGGCAGGGCATGCCGCCGTTTTCGGACATCGCGCGCAGCTGCGCGACCGCCTCGGCGATGAGCTGGGAAAGCGTCATCTGCTGTGTGCCGACGATGATGTTCTTGCACTGGTTGACAGGCAGAAGCAGCTTCGTCGCATGGCTTTGCCCCACGGCGACGGCCATCGCGGGCGTCACCTCCCCCAGCAGCGAATCCGCTGCCAGGATGCCGATGGGCCCTACGATCACGTCCGCATCGCGGCAGGCGACGATCACGGGATTCTCCCCGGTCGCGCCGCGATCCGCGCCCGCCTTGAGCATGGCGCTGGTGGCCAGCACGTTGGTGCCGATGGCCGTGATATCGCAGGCAAAGCCCGCCGCGCGCACTCCTTCGATCAGTTGACGGCCCATTCTGCCGCCCTGCCCGTCGATGACCACGATGTTCATCCGTCTTCCTCCCAGGCGCACAGCGCGCCATCCCCGTCGGGCAGCGCGCGCAGAATCACGTCACAGCGCCGTTCAATTCCCGTCTTTTCAAAATAGAGGTTCTCCAGCGGAATCCACTCCCGCATAAACCGCTCATGCATCGCCTCTCCGTTGCGCCGCAGGATACGCGCGCTCTGCGTCCTGGCATCGATGCGCAGCAGGACGCGCAGATCATATGCGGCCTCCAGTCCCGGATGCAGGCTGTAGGCCCCCTCGATCACGCAGACGTCTCCCGGCGTCATGCGCACGCCGCCGCCGATCGTCCGTGTGTGACAGTCGTACGGGCGGTACAAAAACGCCTCTGCGCGCCGCATCGGGGCCAGCACTTCCTGCGCGAACCGTTCATGATCGACATTGCCGCCCGGCTCCCGCAGGCGCTGCGCACTGCGCTGCTCCGGCCGCAGGAAGAAGTCGTCCATGTGCACGACGGTGGCGCCATACGTCCGTGCAAGCAGCGCCGCCAGCGTCGTCTTGCCGCTGGCGCTGCCCCCGTCGATGGCGACGAGCACGCGCCCGCGTCCCTCACGCAGGCGGTCTATCCGCGCAAACAAAGGCTGTAGCCGCGCGCACTCCCCGCAGGAAAGCGTATACGGCGCTTTGCAATGCTCCATAGAATCTCCTTCCGCCCCGTCATATTCTCAGGCGAACCCCTTTATTCTACCATATATGAAGCAAAAAGGCAACGGCGTGCGCGGCGGTTCCTCACCTCCAGTACGCCCCATCCAGATTTCGATACGCCAGCGCCTCGAGCACATGCGCGCGCGAAATGCATTCGCTGCCTGCCAGATCGGCAATCGTGCGCGAAACCTTGAGGATTCGGCTGACTGCCCGCATGGACAAGTTGTACTTCTCACACGCGCGCTCAAGGATCATCCGGCTGGCGTCGTCGAGCGCGCAAACGCTCGTCACCTGACGGGCCGTCAGCTCCGCGTTGCATGTGATGCCCTCCTCCGCGTAGCGCGCCTGCTGACGCGCGCGCGCCGCCTGCACCCGCCCGCGGATCGCGGCGGACGGCTCCTCCTCCGCGCCCGACGCGATCTCCCTGACCGGCACGGCGGAAACCTCCAGCTGCATATCGATGCGGTCGAGCAGAGGGCCGGAGATGCGGCCCAGATACCGGCTGATCTCCTTAGGCGTGCAGCGGCAGGGCTGTGTCTTGCTGCCGTAGTTTCCGCAGGGACACGGATTCATCGCCGCGATGAGCATCGCCCGCGCGGGATATTTCGCCTGCGCGGACACGCGCACCACGCTCACAAATCCGTCCTCCAGCGGCTGGCGCAGCGCCTCGAGCGCCGCCCGGTCGTATTCCGGCAGTTCGTCAAGGAACAGCACGCCGTGGTGCGCCAGGCTGATCTCGCCGGGCCGCGCCTTGCTGCCGCCGCCCACCAGAGCCGCCGCGCTGAGCGTATGATGCGGCGCGCGGAAGGGGCGCTCGAGCATGAGCCCGCTCCTCGCGTCCAGCTTCCCCGCCGCGCTGTGAATGCGCGTCACCTCCAGCGCCTCCGCGAGCGTCATATCCGGCAGAATCCCCGGCAGGCAGCGCGCCATCATCGTCTTGCCGCTGCCCGGCGGGCCGATCATCAGCACATTGTGCCCGCCCGCTGCCGCGATCTCCAGCGCGCGCTTGGCGCTCCTTTGCCCGCGGACGTCCGCAAAGTCGCAGCGCAGCGGGCGCTCCCGCAGCATCCGGGCATACGGCACGGCCCTGACGGGCTCCATGCGCCGCCGTCCCTGCAGATGCTCCAGCGCTTCCCTGAGGTGATGCGCCGGCAGCACCTCAAGACCGTCCACGCAGGCCGCCTCCTGCGCGTTCTCCGCGGGCAGCAGCAGGGTATGCACGCCCTGCTCCCTCGCCGCAATCGCCATGGACAGCGCGCCGCGCACACCGACCACCCCGCCGGAAAGGGACAGCTCGCCCACCGCCGCCACGCCGCGCAGCGCGTCCCCGTCGATCACGCCGCACGCGGCGAGGATGGCCAGCGCAATGGGCAGATCATAGGCTGGGCCCTCCTTCTTCACGTCCGCCGGGGCGAGGTTGATCGTCAGCCGCGCGACAGGAAAGCTCAGGGCGCAGGAGGCCATCGCCGCGCGCACGCGTTCCCGGCTCTCCTTCACCGCCGCATCCGGCAGGCCGACGATCTCAAACATCGGCATGCCGTCGGCGCTGTACGCCTCCACCGTCACCAGGTATCCCTCAATGCCGGTGAGCCCCAGGCTGCTTACGCTGGATAGCATCACTCCGCCCCCTTTGTCATTCGTCCTGCTCCTGCGCCGCGCAGGAATCCGTGCCCTTTTCCCCGTGGTAATGCGCCCAGATCGTCTTGGCCTGCGCCGGGCCGATGCCCTCCGCCTGACAAAGCTCCTCCGGCGTGGCGGCAGCAATGTTGGCGATGGACTTGAAATGCGTCAGCAGCGCGCGCCGGCGCACCGCGCCGATGCCGGGGATGTCCTCCAGCGTGGAGCGCATGCCCGCCTTCTGGCGCAGATTGCGATGATGCGTGATGCCGAAGCGGTGCGCCTCGTCGCGGATGCGCTGGATCAGATGCAGCGCCGGAGACTTGCGGTCAAGCAGGATGCTCTCCTCCCGATCCGGCAGGAAGATCTCCTCCAGGCGCTTGGCCAGGCCAAAGATCGGGATGTCATATCCCACCTTCAGCATCGCCTCGCGCGCAAAGCGCAGCTGCTGCGGGCCGCCGTCGATGAGGATCAGATCGGGCAGGTCTGCAAAGCCGGTGAGCGGCTGCGCGCCCGGCGGCAGCGTACCGTCCGGCAGCAGCCTGCCCTCCGCAGCGAGCGCCTCGCGCTCCTGTCTGGCGCGCGTCAGGCGGCGGGTGAGCACCTCGTTCATGGAAGCGAAGTCGTTCGCGCCCTCGACGGTTTTGATTCTAAAATGGCGGTATTCCTTGTGCGCCGCCTCGCCGTCGATCGCCACGACCATGCTCGCCACGGAAAGCACGCCCTGCGTGTTGGAGATGTCGTATCCTTCGATGCGCCGGGGCACCTTTTCCATGCCCACGGCCTTTGCCAGCGCCGCGCACGCGCCGACAGTGCGCTCCTGCTGGCGGGCGAGATGCGCATTGCGCTTTGATAGCGCATCGTTCGCGTTCTTGAGCGCCAGCTCCACAAGCTTATGCTTGGTGCCCCGCTGCGGCTCGCGCAGGGTTACCTTCGCGCCCTTGCGCTCGGCCAGCACGCTGGCGATGTCCTCCGCCTGCTCCGGCAGCTCCATGCACAGCACCTCTGAGGCGGGCTGGCGTCCATCGTCGTAGAACTGCACCAGGAACTGGCCAAGCACCTGCGCGCAGGTCTGATCGCCCGCGCCCTCGAGCGCGTAGTTTTCCGCACCGATCATGTGCCCGCCGCGCACATAGACGACCTCTACCATCGCATCGATGTCGTCCCGTGCGCAGGCGAGGATATCCTGATCGCCGCCGCGCACATTGATCGCCTTCTGGCGCTCCATGAGCTTCTGCGCGTCGCGGATGCGATCCCGAAATTGGGCAGCCTGCTCAAAGCGCATCGCCTTGGCCGCCTCCGTCATCTGCCGCTCAAGCCGTTCGAGCACCGAATCGCTCCTGCCGCTCAGAAAGTCGATGACCTCCTGCACCACCGCGCCATATTCCTGCGGCGTGGTCAGGCCCGCGCAGGGGGCCAGGCATTCGCCCAGCTGATGGTGCAGGCATGGGCGGCGGTTCATCCCCGGCTTGATCGGCATGGCGCAGGTGCGCAGCGGAAACAGCACCCGCAGCACATCAAGCACCTCGCGCACGCCGGTTGCGCCCATGTACGGGCCGAAGTAGCGCGCCTTGTCCTTCTCCACCCGGCGGACCAGCTCCACACGCGGATAATCCTGGGATACGTCGATGCGCAAATAGGGGTAATGCTTGTCGTCCTTGAGGAGAATATTGTACTGCGGCCTGTGCAGCTTGATCAGGTTGCACTCAAGAATCAGCGCTTCCAGGTTCGTATCGCACAGCACAATGTCAAAGTCATCGATGCGCGACACCATCGCCCGCACCTTGACCGTATGATCCCGCGAAGCATGAAAATACTGGCTGACGCGGTTTTTCAGGTTGACCGCCTTGCCCACATAGATGATCTTGCCCTCGCTCTTCATCAGATAGCATCCGGGACAGGCAGGCAGCTTTTCAATTTTCAGTCTCAGCAGGTCATTCATGGATGTCGCTTCCTCCCGTCGCTTCCCCGCGCAAGCCTCGCTTCAGGCAGTCAAAGCCGGAAATGCACCGTTTGAAAAAGCGCGGAGCGGAACATATTCCGCCCCGCGCATCGTGTTTACGCGATTATTCCTCATCCTCGTCATCCGCGCCTTCGACAAAGCGGGTGCGCACGACGCTGATCAGCTTCTCCATCAGCTCTTCCTCCGGCGGGACGAATTCCTCCATCTCCTCGCCGTCCTCGTCGACGAAGCTGTTGATCTTCATGATATACACCGGATCATCGTCGGGATCGTCGTCGGCCGGGTCCTCCTTGGCGTTGCACAGCGCGGCGAATTCCTCGCCGTTGTAGAAGAAATAATCCATCACTTCGAGCAGCAGCTTGTTGCCCGCATCGTCGGTAAACTCGACGACATCGCGCTCTTGCATCTCTTCCGGGGTCATGATCTATCCTCCTGTCCGCACGCCTTGGCATGCCTCTTCATTATACCCGCTGACGCCTAAAAAAGCAAGACTGCGCGCTGACCCATGCGCAAAAAGCGCTGTAAACCGGGGTCTCCGCGCCCATCATGCGCCCCACGGGCACCAGCTTTTCGTCCGTTTCAGGCCCCGCGGGGACCGGCAGCCCATCAGCGGCCGCCCTCCTTCAGCTTTCCCCCTCCAGGTAAGCCAGCGCGCCCAGCGCGTACGCCGTCTGCTCGCTCGCCTGCGCTTCGATCATGTAGACGAACTCACCGTCCCTCGCGGCCAGCATGCATTCCTCCCCCCGCAGCGCGTATACCGCGTCCAGCTCGTCGATGACAAAGCCCGTGATCAGCTGAGGCTGCCATCCCTCCTCGGACAGCCGCTCCAAATATGCCGCGGGCGTCGCGCTCACCGCCCGTGCCTGTGTGCCGTCCGCCAGGGTGTAAATGCGCGTGATCACCCGGCAGGTGCGCCCGCCCATGCGCACCTCCTGCGCCTGCTCCTCGACGAGCGTGCCCTCCCCCAGCGCCAGCAGCGCGCCGGGGAGAAGCGAACGGATGTCGGTGCCCTGCTCCAGCGGGATGGGGGTGCCCAGAGCGCGCGCCTGCGCGCGGACAGCCCCATCCGCATCCGCCTCGCCCGCCAGCTGGTACACCATCGTCCCATAAAACAAAGCGCCCAGTACCGCCGCGCAGAGCAGACCGATCAGCCCCGTCAGCAGGCCGGCCAGGACGCGTTTTTTCTTTTTCCCTCTCATGGCTCCTCCTGATCGCATGTCATATCGCGTTTAGTATACCACAAACACCGCTCATTCGTCTCCCCTTTTTCCCCAGGGCGGCGCATCGCGTCCTGTCCGTCCGGCGTTTCTCCATTTATTCTCCACTTTGTCCGGCAATTCGGCTTCACATCCGCGTTTTATCTCCACCGTTCCAATTATTTTTCCAAAATATCCGCGATCCATTTCCACCCATGCCGCATTGCGCATTTCATGCGCCCAAATATACCTCTTGGCCCGATGCCCCTTGTTCCAAATTGCCCGGACTGCTATACTGATCCCGTGAAAGGCCCGCAGATCTGCCGCGCCGCCCACAGGAGGTGCATGATGAAACTCACCATCGAACCCGCCGGCGAGGAGGAGCTGATCCTCCGCTGCCCAAACGCCGACGCCCCGCACATCCGCGCACTGCTCGTGCTTCTGGCCGAGGCGGAACGCAAAATCCCCGCCAGAACGCAGGATGAGCAGCTGTTCGTATCCCCGGCCGACGTGCTCTACGCCGGATTCGTGGACCGCGGCGTGTTCCTCTGCACGCGGGACGCCGTGTATGCCACGCCGCTTTCGCTCACGCAGCTCGAATCGCTCTCCCCTTCATTCTTCCGCTGCGCCAAATCGATGCTCGTGCGCATCAGCGCCATCCGCAGGCTGCGGAGCCAGGCAGGCGGGCGAATCCTGGCAACGCTCACCAACGACGAACAAATCCTCATCTCCCGGCACTATGCCGGCGCACTGCGCCGGCTTCTCGCCCAAGCACATGGAAAGGAGCATGAATCATGAATGATCTCAAAAAAAGCTATCTCTGGGGCCTGAACATGAAATCCTTTATGGGCTTTTATTTCACCGCCATCGTCTTTTTCTGCGGCGTGGTCACGGCATTCTTCGGCGGCGATTCGCTCAGGCTTACCGCCCTTTTGGAAATGCTCGTCACCAGCCTTGCCATCGCACTGTTTCAGGTCTTCATCCTGCCGGATGAAATCGATCTCACCGGCGGCCTGCTCATCGGACGCACCCTGCTCTTCGCGTCCGTCTCCGCCGCCGTCTCCGGGCTGGCAAGCCTTTGGGGCGGCTGGTTCGCCCCGCACGGCGTCGGCGTCAGCCTGCTCTTCGGCTGCGTCATGCTCGTGGGATTCTTCAGCATCCTGCTTGGCATTCGCTTCCGTCAGGAGGAGGATACGCGCAGGCTCAACGACAGTCTCATCAGATACCAGAAAAGCCACAGCGCATAGGCATGCCGGGAGAAGCATCAATACCATCCAAGGCGGGGCATGGCCTGTTTTTCCCTCCCGGAGGGGGGAGAGAAAGAGCCTTTTATCGACAGTCCGAGGGGACGCTGGTTTTCCGGCGTCCCCTCTCCCTTACTCCGTCTGCTCCCAGTCAGGCCGCATGTAGACGTGATTCGCCTGCGGAACGACCCCTTCGCGGGCAAACAGCTCCTCCACCGTCACAAACAGGTACCCCTGGCCGCTCAGCGCCTCCAGAATGCGCTTTGTATAATTGGCGCAATTCGGATTGATATCGTGCATCAGCACAATATCCCCGTCGCCGACGCCCCAAAGCACACGATTGGTGATCCGCTCCACGCCGTCGTTGTTGCCGGAATCTCCGCTGGCCAGCGACCAGTGAATCAGCGGATAGCCGATCTCATTCTCCACATAAAACTGGTCCATGCCGCCGGGTGAGCGCATCATGGTCGGCGTCACGCCGATCACGGCGCTCAGCTCGACGCTGAACCGCTCCTTGTCCTCAAAGGCCTGCTGAACCGTAAAGCTGCCCGGATAAGCGTGGGTGTACGTGTGGCTTTGTATGGAATACCCGCCGTCCTGCTGGCGGCACAGCGTGTCGTGATTCCTGCCGATCTGTGTGCCGACCACGAAGAACGTCGCCTTTGCCGCATACATGCGCAGCGCGTCGAGCAGGTTGCGCGTGTAAATGCGCCCTCCTCCGTCGTCATAGGTCAGCGCGACCATGCGGAAGCGGCTGTTGTCCGTCTGCTGCCGCGCGCGCTCCGTCATCAGCGGGCGAATCTGAGGATAATACAGATGCACATGCAGAAGTGTCTGCCTGCCGGGATAGACGGCATCCGCGCGATAGGTGAGCGTCAGCCTTTCCGCGCCAAGCGTGAACGGCGCGCTCCTGAGCTTCTCCGCGCACAGCGCGCTGAGTGCCTGCTCATCGGGCGCTTCACCCGGAAAAGCCGCGCTCAGCTGCTCCCGGACGGCCTGCGCAAGCAGCGCCCACGCCTCGCTGTCCGGCGGGAACACATCCTCAAGCGTAATCCGCTCCCCCGTCTCCATGTCCATCACACGCGCGTCAAAATCCACGCTGAGCTGCTCCTGCCCGCCGGACACCTCGGCCAGCGTCAGAAAGCTCATCCAGCTCGTCCCCGTGCGCGTGATGACCGGCCCAACCTCCAGATAGCTGGGCACGGATGCCGACGCGCCCGGAAGCTTCTCCCGGTTTTTTTCGACCATTTCGTCCACCAGCCCGCAGAGCTGCGCGTCGATCTCCGGATTGGCCGTTCGCGGATAGGTGCGTCGGATGTACACATTGTCCCTCACGGTTTCCGTCTGCGTATTCTGCACAACGCGGAGAAAGGGCGGCATTTCCTCATAAAACGCCGTCTCCTGTGCCCCCGCCGCGCCGCACAGCGCCAGCATCGCGCACAGCACGCCCATACAAAGCCCCATTTTCACCGGTTTCAGCATGCTTTTCCCCTCAATCATCGTATCCCCACCACAGAAAAGAACGCCGCCCAGGGCAGCGTCCCATCCCGCGCCGTAACGGCGTCATTCCTCCTGAATCGAATCCATCCCTCTGTCTTCCTTGCCCTCGCCCTCAATCAGGTCGACAAACTGCCTCGCGATGCGCGGCGAGCACCCGTTGTGGCTGACCGTCCATGCGCGGGCGCGCGGCATCAGCGCTTCCCAGTCGTACTCAATGCCCCGGCTGTCAAGCAGCGTGCGCACGATGGTGAAATATTCGTCCTGTGTCGGCGCAAGGAACGTGAGCCGCAGATCAAAGCGATCCGCCAGCGAGAATTTTTCCTCCAGCGTATCGCGCTCGTTGACATCGTCCTGGCGCTCCGAAAAGCGCTGCCGCACGATATTGCGCCGGTTGCTCGTCGCGTAGACGACGACATTTGCCGGGCGCGCCTCCAGCCCGCCCTCGAGCACCGTCTTGAGCGCGGTATACTCCGGACAGGAATCGTTGAACGCCAGATCGTCGACGAAGACGATGAATTTGCCCGGCTGCTCGCGCAGAATGGAAAAGATTGTCGGCAGGTTGGTCAGATGCGCCAGCGGCACCTCGACGATCCGCAGGCCGTCGAGCCACATATTGGTCAGCAGCGCCTTGACCGTCGCGGATTTGCCGGTGCCCTTGTCGCCGTAGAGCAGGATATTGCACGCCTGACGGCCCGCGAGCAGCCGCTTTGTGTTTTCCACCAGCGTACCGCGCTCGCGCTCATAGAGCACCATATCCTCCAGCCGGATGGGATCGGGCTCGCGGATGCCGCGCAGGCCAAGCGGATAGCGTTCGCTCACGCCCACCCATGTCGAGCCCGGGCAACGCGCGAACAGGCCGCTTCCGTGCTTGCGGAAAAACGCCGTCACGCGCTTGGCGCCCTCGCGCGAGAGCATGCCCACATCCATGCGCGGATCGAGCTGCCCGACGCCCAGCGTCGGCTCCCACACGGGCAGGCGCGCTGCCGTCTCCCCGGTCATGCCCGCCCGCTGGCACAGCAGCAGGCACATCGCCGGTTCGATAGCCGTCAGGCGGCCCAGCGTGTCGAGATCGTGCGCCAGCGAGCTGACCAGGCTGTAGGGCAGCCTGTCCGCCTCCATCCCCGCGCACAGCATCGCCGCCGCGCTCTCCTCAAAGAGCACGCTTTCCAGCGCCTCGCGCGCAAAGCCGCCGCGCCCCTTTGCCGCCGCGCTCAGCCAGGCGTCATACACGCCGATATACGCCTCCCGCAGCACGTCCGGGCTCGTATTGTCGCTGCCGCAGGCCGCAAGCAGCCGGATCAGCGCCGCGATGGCCGGATTCTTCTTCACGTGGCGCAGCGCCGTCATGCATTCGACATCGGTCAGCAGCGTCCAAAGTTCCCTGTTGTCCATGGGCTCAGCCTCTTTCGTTTTGGTGATCATTGGCGCTCCGCGCCAAAACCGATGCGCCTCATCGGGCCGCCAGTTTGTTGACATAAGCAAAGCTGCAGCCCATGGCGGAATCGATTTTTTCCAGCTATTGCCCGCAGCATTTCCCGTCCCTCCGGGGAAGAAAGCCCTTCCGTCACAGCCTGGCTCCTCTTCGTGACGCCGTCTTACATCCTCTCCGGCGCTTCCACGCCGATCAGATACAGCCCCGTCTTGATCACGTCGCGCACAGCGCGCGTCAAGTTCAGGCGCGCCGCCGTGCCCGCCGGGTCGCCCTCCTCCATGATGCGGTGTTCAAAGTAATACTTATTGTACGCCTGAGCCAGCTGCGTCGTATGGCGGGTGATGAGCGAGGGCTCGTTCGCGTCCATCGCCTTGCGAACCGTCTCGGGGAAGCGCGTGAGCAGCATCAGCACGTCCTGCGCCTCATCATCGGTAATCACGCCGTAATCCGGCTCGGCCTGCGCAAACGCCTCCGCCTTGCGCAGCACGGAGCAGCAGCGCGCGTGCGTATACTGCACATACGGGCCGGTTTCCCCATCGAAGTTGAGCGCGCGCTCCCAGCGGAAGTCGATGTCCTTGTTGCGGTCATTGTGCAGGTCGAAATAGACCACGGCGCCAACGCCCACCTGACGGGCGACCTCGTCCTTATTGGGCAGATTCGGGCTCTTCTCCTCGATGATCTCGCGCGCCTTTTCGACCGCCTTGTTCAGCAGATCCTCAAGGTAGACGACGTAGCCCTCGCGCGTGGAAAGCGCCCTTCCTTCATAGGAAACCATGCCGAAGGAGACATGCTCCATGCCCTTATACCATTCGTGCCCCATCAGCTCAAGGATCTTGAACAGCTGCTTGAAGTGCAGATTCTGCTGATAGGCGACGACATAGAGGCATTTATCGAAGTGATACTCATTGTGGCGGTAGAACGCCGCCGCGAGATCCCGGGTGATATAGAGCGTCGCGCCGTCGCTGCGCAGCACGATGGCCGGCGACATGCCGTAATCGTCGAGCATCACGACATACGCGCCCTGGGACTCAACCAGCAGCCCCTTTTCGCGCAGCTCATCGACGACAGGCTGCATCTTGTCATTGTAAAAGCTCTCGCCCGCGTAAGAGTCAAACTCCACGCCCAGCAGATCGTAAACACGCCGGGTATCCTTGAGCGTCACCTCTTTGAACCACGCAAAGATTTCCAGCGCTTCCGGGTCCCCATCCTCGATCTTCTTGAACCACGCGCGGCCCTCATCCTCCAGGGACGGGTCCTTTTCCGCCTCCTGATGGAAGCGGACATAGAGATCGACCATCGCCTGCACGCCGCCGCGCTCTACCGCGTCGTGATCGCCCCACTTTTTATAGGCGCAGATCATCTTGCCAAACTGCGTGCCCCAGTCGCCCAGATGATTGATGCCCACGGTCGTATAGCCGTTGAAATCATAGATGCGCTTCAGGCTGTGGCCGATCATGGTCGTGGACAGATGGCCGATGTGGAAGCGCTTGGCGATATTGATGGACGAATAATCCAGGCAGACCGTCCTGCCCTTTCCGATTTCGCTGGAGCCCCAGCGGCCCGGATTTTCAAGCACGGCCTCCACGATTCCCTTCGCCAGACCGCCGCGCTTCAAAAATACGTTCAGATAACCGCCGACAACTTCGGCGCGCTCGATCTCCTCGCAGGACAGCTTCTGCGCCAGCGCGGAGGCGATCATCTGCGGCGCCTTGCGCATCGTCTTGGACAGCCGAAAGCACGGCAGGGCAAAATCACCCAGCTTTTTGTCCGGCGGAATCTCCAGCATGGCCGCCAGATCCTGCGCGCTCACGCCGCAGCCCTCAAAGCTCTCCTGCGCCGCCTGCGCGATGCGTCCGGCGATGATCTGCTTCATATCCATAAAAGCTCTTCTCTCCTCTATGTGCTCATTGATGTACGGTTTTATTCTAACAGATGCCGGATGAAAACACAAGCGGTATCTGCCCTCGTCTCCATT
>JAUNJB010000096.1 GCA_030535375.1 Clostridia bacterium
CCGCTTTGTGCGGCCGCCGGATCTTTTGCAGCATGCCCAAAGCTCCGGCCTCTTCCGGCACAGCCGGAAGATTTTTCTTTTACAGCAAAAAGGAGCTGCCAAGCCAATTCCGAGCATTCTAAGAGATCTAAGTAAATCAAGCTTTTTTGAGGCTTGGGTCTAGCCGGGGAACTCGCATAGCCGCGCTTTCGCGCTCCTTGCGTTCGCGAAGCGGACGCGCCGGCCATAGGCCGAGGACAGCGCCCTTTCCGACGTTTCGCCTGCCTTCGGGTTTACATCTTGTCTCCACTGGCGGCGGCAAGATGTAAACGGCGACAGCAGGTTCCGGTTCCCCAACACCCCGTGCTTCCCGTTTCCATCTGTCTGCTTCCGTCGCTGACAGCGACAGATGGAAACCTCTTCGGAAGCCACAAATACTTGGTTTTTACTTCATTTTTTCTTAGAATATTCGGGCTTTTGCCTGACAGCCCCGTCTTCATTCAGCGTGTGTTTCCGGTTTTTCTGAAACGCACCCTAAGAGGAGGTTACTCCGCGCGCACGAAGATGTAAGCGAAACCGATTTCGCCGTCCTTCTTGGCCACGTTGTCGTCGGAATAGCACAGGACAATCTGACCGGCATTATTCATGCCGATATACTTGAAGTCCTCCATATCCTCGATTTCAACGCCGGTGATCTCCGTGAAGTGCACGGTGTCGTCATCGCCCTTGACGTGGGTTTTGGCCGGGCCATAGTTGAAATCGCCGTCGTCCTCGCCGCGGATCACGTTGTTCGGCCACTCATCCCACGCGCTCTTGACGGTATAGGTCTCGCCGTCAGCGATGTCGGCGGAAATCGTCATCGTGCCGGACAGGTCGTGCGTATGGCCATGGATGTAGGAAGCGACGTCGACCATCGTGCCCAGCTGCGGGTCATTCGCGCTGGCGTCAAGAATGGTGGCGAGCTCCATGGTGATCGCGTTGGGCACAACGGCGATCAGGCCGGTGGCATCCACATCATACTCCTCGGCAAAATCCTCGCCGATGTACGCGGCAGCCAGAACCCAGCTGCCCTCCCATTCGGTGACGTGGGACTCGCGGTTGAACGTCACCACATCGTCGATATCGGCCTCGAGAACGGCAGATTCAGCGAGCGCGGCACAGGAGAACAGCATGGCAACCGCCACGAGAAGACCAAAGAACTTTTTCATGATGGATACACTCCTTTTCTTTTTCGGGCGTCCCGCTGAAGCCGCGGGGAGCGCCCTGATTCCTACAAAAAATCATCACGATTTTATAGGCATTACAATCGGTTTACGCTCGGATCAAACGCCGGAATACGCGGCAAATCCGCAGTCGATGGGCAGCACCACGCCGGTGATCGCGGAGGCCGCCCTGTCATCCGTCAGGAAGAAGACGCCGCCGAGCAGCTCCTCCGAGTCAACAAAACGGCCCATGGGCGTTCCGTTCAATATTTTGGCGCTCCTCGCGGTCGGCGTGCCATCCGGATTGAACAGGAGGGCGCGGTTCTGGTTAGAAACCAGGAAGCCCGGCGCAATTGCGTTGCAGCGGATGCCGGAGCCCGCGAAATGCGTGGCCAGCCACTGAGTGAAGTTGGAGATGGCGGCCTTCGCGCCGGAATACGCGGGAATCTTGGTCAGCGGGATATACGCGTTCATGGAGGAGATGTTCAGGATATTGCCGCTTCCGCGCGCGACCATGTCCTTTGCAAAGGCCTGCGTCGGCAGCAGCGTTCCCTGGAAGTTGAGCTTGAAGACGAAATCGACGCCGCCGGCATCCAGATCAAAGAAGCTCTTCTGGCCCTCCTTCGCCTCATGCTGGTATTCGTTGTCCGTGGTTGCGCGGGGATTGTTGCCGCCGGCGCCGTTGACCAGAATGTCGCATGGGCCAAGATCCGCCAGCACCTGCTGATGCACAGCCTCAAGCGCCTCGGGCTCAAGCACGTTGGCCTTGTAGCCCTTGCAGACATAGCCCTCCGCCGTGAGCTCCCCGGCGAGCTTCTTCACGGCTTCCTCGTTCAGGTCAAGAGCGGCCACCTTGGCGCCCGCCTGCGCGTAGGCGCGGGCCATGTCGCCGCACAGCACGCCGCCGGCGCCCGTCACGACGACCACCTTCCCGGTAAAGTCCACATTCAGGGGCAGATTCATCATGATGTATCCTTCCTTTCTTGGTATTGGAGTAGATATCAACATCGGCACCGGATCACTCGATCGTGCCGCCGTTTGCCTCAATCAGGCCGTTGATGTAGGCCGTGCCCAGCGCCCTGTCAAACAGACCGTAGCCCGGCTTGGCGTCGGAGCCCACCTCGCCCCAGATCATGCGGCCGTGATCCGGACGGAAGTAGCCGTTGAAGCCTGTCTCCACCAGCGCCTTCACGATGGCGTTCATATCCAGGGAGCCATTTTGGGTCAGATGGCCGGACTCCTCGAAGGACGTGTCGGGCAGAATCCTGACATTGCGGATATGCATGAAGCCGATGCGGTTCATCTGCGAATACTTGCGGACAAGCCTCGGGATGTCGTTCTTCGGCGAGCAGCCCAGGGAGCCCGTGCACAGGCACATGGTATTGGAGGGGCTGTCGACGATCGACAGGTAACGATCGATGTTCTCCTCGCAGGTGATCACGCGGGGCAGGCCGAAGATCGGATAAGGCGGATCGTCCGGATGCAGCGCCATCACCACGCCGCACTCCTCCGCCACGGGAATCACGCGCTTGAGGAAGTATTCGATATTCTTCCACAGGCCCTCCTCCCCCAGCTCGGCATAGGCGCGGATCAGGCCGCGCACCTCATCCTGCGTATAGCTGGAATCCCAGCCCGGCAGGTGGATGTCGTCCTCAAGCGGGTTAAGCCCCTTCATCTGATCCCAGTACATGACCAGGCTGGTGGAGCCGTCGGCGGCCTCCTTGTCAAGCTGCGTGCGCGTCCAGTCAAAGACCGGCATGAAGTTGTACGTCACGCACTTGATGCCATATTTGGCGCAGCGGCGGATCGACTCGCAGTAGTTCTCGATATGGCGGTCGCGCTCGGGCCTGCCGAGCTTGATCTCCTCGGTGACGGGGATCGACTCGACAACGTCAAAGATCAATCCCTTCGCGGCACATTCGTCCACCAGATGCCTGATGGATTCCTCCGGCCATACCTCGCCGGGCTTGACATCATACACGGCGGAGACGATGGATCTCATGCCGGGAATCTGACGGATCATGTCCAGGGTGACGGGATCGCTGTCTCCATACCAACGGAATGCGCTTTTCATGGGAATTTCCTCCTCGCTTCATCAGATCGGTTTGTTCTCCACATCTTCGATGGTCTTCCACTTGTCCATCGCCTGTTCAAGGGTCATGCCGCCTGAAATGCCCGCCTTGCGGATGTTGTTGACAGCCTGAATCTCTTTCATCTTCGCGCCGGTCAGCGAATACCCCTTCATGGCAATGAGGGTTGCCGCCCAGGCCAGCATCGGAATCACGCAGAACATGATGACCACAGCGGTCTTGATGCCCGCTGAATACGGCGTGCCATCGGTCGGCAGCTCGGAAAGGCCCGCGCACAGCAGGAAGATGAACGCCACCAGCGTCTGCGCCAGCGAGGAGACGAGCTTGTCAACCAGCGAAAACAGCGTGCCCATAATGCCCGGGATGTACTTGCCGGAGCGGTAGGTTTCGTAATCGGAGCAGTCGGCCACCATCGGAATGGGCATGTCGGCGGTGGCGTAATACGCGCCGTAGCCGATGCCGAAGCACAGAATAAACGCGATGGTATACAGGTTGATGCTGCCGCCGCCATTGAACGGGAAGGACAGCATGAGCGCGGAATTGCCGTACTGGCTGACCACCAGCAGCACGAGAACGCCGACATAGCACAGCAGCGCCACCGTCACATAGCGCACAAGCGACGCCTTCTGGCCCTGCTTTTGAGAGGTGCGCACGGAGAGCAGGAAGAACGGAACGGCAAAGACGTAGCCAAGCACCATCATCGGCAGATACAGGGAATTGTAGTTGCCCATCATGATGCCGTATAGGGCCAGCAGCACGGTGGTGTTGGTGGCGATGGCCAAAGCCAGCTTGCAGCCCGCGCCGGCGACCATCAGGCGCTGCATGGGCTTGTTTTCCTTGATGATCTGCGCGTATTCGGAGAACTTGACCTTCTCCTGCTTCGCGCCGCCGATGCCGTAGTATTCGGGGCGGTCCTTCTCGGCGATGCCGATAATGGCCAGGATCGTCAGCAGCACGGAGACCGCGATGCCGATGGGCGCAATGATGCGATAGAGCGCCGGATTGGCATAGCCGGAGGAAATAAGCACGCCGGCCTCGTCCTTGACGTCGTACATGGCCTTGACCAGCGGGATCAGGAACTGCATCACGCCCATGCCGAGCATGGAGCCGATGGTGTTGAAGATGGTGAACATCGGGCGCTGGTTGGGATCGTTGGTCAGCACCGTCTGTCCGGCGCGGGTACAGCTGGTCTGGAACGTATAGCCGATGACCCAGATGAAGTATACGGCCGTGAAGCCGATATAGCGCAGGGCCATCATGCTCTCCGGAATCAGGGGCAGCAGCACGTAAAGCATGATCACGCTGACGGCCATGATCGCGCTGCCAATGATCATGAACGGGCGGAATTTGCCGATTCTGGTGCTGGTGCGGTCCATCATCGCGCCGATGATCGGATCGGTGACGGCGTCGCACACGCGCATGACCGTCACCATGATCGAGGCAAACATGCCCAGCTTGAGAACGCTGGAGCCGAACTGCGCGACATAGGACAGAATCAGCACAAAGTACACATTGGTGGCGCCGTTATTCAGCGGAAACAGCACAAGCTGATACAGCTTTGCGCGGTTCACGCCGTCATTCGGCCTGGCTGCTGCGGTCTTCGACATACAAAGAATCCTCCTTCGTTAATCTCTATCTCCGTGCTTGTCATGCAAGCATCATACCCAGTTGGACTTCTGCGGATTTTTGCTCTTCTTCAGCACATAGGCGTCGTTGGGGCTTGTCACCTTTTCAAACCTCGCCGTATCCCTTTCCTTCCCCGCGACGGCCTCCACCAGGATATCCCCGCTCAGCGGCACTCTGAAGGTGAACACGTGATCCTCCCGGGTCTGCTCGGCAAACCGCCTGCCGTCCACCATCAGGGTCACGGTCGGTTCGTTGGAATAGACCTTGATCAGCGTCGTATCCTCACAGCGCTGGGCATAGCGCTTGGAACAGATGTGCACGAAGCGCTCCTTGCTCCAGTTCGCCTTATAGAGATAGAAGCTGTCCTTTTTGATCTTGCGGTCAAACGTCACCAGGCCCTTGTGGTTCATGCCGGGCTCGCCGCCCTGATCGCGGGCGTCGGCGGCAAAATCGAACATATTCCACACGTGCGTGGACCACATGTACGGATGGCGCTTAAAGCACTTGACCATGAATTCATGATACCGGGCCTGATACTCCTCCGTATGGTCGTTGCGGCGCGGTCTGGAGGAGTGGAGATTCGGCATGCCCTCGGCGCCGTATTCGCTGTAGCCCAGCGGCCTCTTTGGGAAGCACAGATGGAAAAAGCTGATCCACAGGTCGTTGAGGAACAGGCCCGGAACGTACCAGCCCAGATACAGATTCCAGCTGACCACGTCCGTGATATGCGCCACCTTGTTGAAGGGGCCGCACATGGCATAGCAGGCCAGCGTGGTAAAGCGGGTCGGATCGATCTCATGCACCAGATCGTTGAGAACTTGGTGATTGTCCAGCATATCCTTCTTATCCCGGGTGGAGATGGTGATCTCGTTGGATACACCCCAGCAGACGATGGAGGCATGGTTGTAATTCTGCTCGATGAGCTCCTTCATCTGGCTGATGGTATCCTCGCGCCCGTTCGGCATATGCTCGCTGATATACGGGATCTCGGCCCAGACGACCATCCCGTACCGGTCGCACAGATCGTAAAAATACTGATCGTGCTGATAGTGCGCCAGGCGTACGGTGTTGCAGCCCATCTCCGCGATGAGCGCCATGTCCTCATCGTGCATCTCGCGGGTGATGGCGTTGCCCAGGCCCTTGCGGTCCTGATGGCGGGAAACGCCGTGGAGCGGATAGGGCTTGTCGTTGAGGAAGAAGCCCTGCTTGGGATCGACGCGGAAGGAGCGGACGCCGAACGGTATATCCAGACTATCGGTCGGTTCCCCGTCCACCCGCACCTCCGCATGGCAGGTATACAGGTAGGGGTCCTCCGTGCCGTGCCACCGGCGTGCCTTGTCCATGAGGATCGTGACATCGCCGCCCTCCCCCGTGCCGACGACGCGCCCCAGATGATCCGTCAGCGTGACGGCCACGTCGCCGGAGGTGACCCGGCTCTGCACGCGAACCCGCGCGCCCTCGCCCTGCGGCGTCGGGGTCACGCGAATGCCGCACGATCCCAGATCATCCAAGGCAAAGTGCGCCTTGTTCACGATCACCAGGCGAACGCCGCGGTAGATGCCGCCGTAGAACGTAAAGTCCGCCTTCTGCGGATAGACCCTGTCGTTCACGCTGTTGTCGACGGCGACGCTGAGCAGATTCTCTTCCCGGAGCAGCGAATCGATCCGCGCGCGGAAGGTGGAATATCCGCCGTCATGGCTGCACACGGCCCGGCCGTTGACAGACACCGCGGCGGAGGCGTTGACCCCGTCAAACTCCAGCCAGACCTCCTGGCTTTCGGCGTCAAAGCCGGGAGCCGGGAAGGCGAGCTCGTAGCGGCAGCTTCCCCGCTTATAGTCATTGCCGCCGTCCTGTCCGTCGATGTTGTTCCACGTGTGCGGAATGCTGACTTCGACGGTCTGTCCATCCAGACCCGTAAACAGCCAGCCCCGGCTTAGGTCGATCGTCTGGCGCATGAATACTCCTCCTTGGCCTTTTGTAATGAGAAGGGCCGGATCTCCCTCCGGCGCCTAAAAATACATGCATCATTTACCCAAACTGCGGCACAACCGCGGCCGCAGGCGGGCTTTTTTCAGGCAGAGATATCAAAAGTCGACAATTTTTCTCCTATGTAATTTATCACAATATTCAAAGAAAGAAAAGGGCGTTGTCTTGAACGCGCCGGGCATGGTCGCAAAATGGCGCCGCCGCGACACACACGACAAATGCGTGCCGCGAACAGACCTCATCGCGCGCACACGGACGAAAACGGGCCTCAAAAGCGTTTTTGGGGTGCCGTCGGAAAAACAGAAAAAGCTCCGCCCTCACAAGGCGGAGCATACGTGCCATTACGCTTTCACAGGCCTGGTCTTGCGGGCGTAGATGGCAATCTCGCCGATCACAAACGCGGCCACGGCCAGTGCGACGAAGGCGATGAACTTCTGATCAAAGCCCTTCTCGTCGATCGCCACAAACACGTCGCTGACATACCAGTAGCACTTGTGCACAAAAGACAGAATCGCCGCGCCGGGCATCGCGGTCACCACCGCTGAGGCCAGGCCATAGCGCTTGAGCGCAATCAAAACCGCAGCCACAACGGCCGCGCCGATCAACAGGACAACGATGGAGGTATCATAGCAGACACGCTTGGTCGCGCCAAAGGTACCGCCGATCATCTGAAAATAGATTCCCGCCGCGAGCGACAGGACGGCCGCAACAACCGTTGCGTAAACGCCGAAGCCCTTTTTAGTCTTGGAAGTCTCGCTCATATGAGTAACTCCTTTCAGTTTCCCTGTGTGACTTGGAAACTCAAAGCCCCGCGCATACCAAGGCTCCAAAAAGCACGAACCCGACGCGGCACGTACGCCGCGAACCGGTTTGGAAGCGGCGTCATCCTCCTCATGGACGGGGAACCGCATTCCCCCGCCCGCAAAGGGATGATCCGCCCCTATTCAGGGTATTTTTATTATGACACAGCTCCGTGATTGATGCAAACGGATTCCGCGCCCAAACTTCGTGATTGACTTCACAATTCTTCGTTAAACGCCAAAAATCGAACGCACACGACTATAATTATAAATTCACGACATATTATTACCGTGAATTCACGCGATTCGATATTGCGACAGCGTGACGCTCGTGTACGACAAACATCTTTCCTTTTAAATTGGTTTGGATATAAAATAAACATAACAAATAGCTGCCAGCAGGCCAATCCCCGATTCGCATACTTTGCGGGGCGCGGCGGTTCCGGCTATCATCGCGCAGTCACCGCATGGACCGCCGCGATACGCAACCTGTTTTCCAAAAGCTTTGCAGGCATACCATCTGGAAAGGGGATTTCTCAAATGAAACCTTCAACGAAAAGAGCGCTGAAAAAGGTGTTCTTGAATGTGACGGCCGTTCTGTTCGCCATCATCTTCACCGGCAACATCATAGCGGGTGAGATCGCGGGCCAGATCAACTCGGTGCTGGGCACCGCCACCTCCAAGGTGGTCAGCACGCTGCCGGAGGGCGAGGAAGAGGGCTACGTCCGCTATTACGAGAGCGCCTTCTCCTCCCTGGCCGAGCTCAAGGCCGCAGGTGAGGCCAAGGTTCGCGAGGTCGAGGGCGAGGGCATCGTGCTTCTCAAGAACGACAACGATGTCCTGCCCCTGGCCGCCGGAAGCGACGTGTCCCTGATCGGCGTCACGGTGCTCGATCCCGTCTACGGCGGCACCGGCTCCGGCGCCGTGGATGCCACCGGCGCGGCCAACTATTATGACGTGATGACCGGCGCCGGCTTCAACGTGGTGGACAAGGCGCTCCTTGACTACTATGTCGAGAAGGAATCCAAGCGCAACGCGCACGAGATCGGCGAGGTCAAGTGGAGCAAGGTCAAGAAGAACAACGACGACACCATCGGCACCGGCGAGGACGTCATCTACGTCACGGGCCGTGTCGGCGGCGAGGGCAACGACCTGACCGTCACCGTGGACGATACCCTCAACGACGATTATCTGACGCTCAACGAGGACGAGCTTTCCATCCTGGAGGGTCTCAAGGAGCTCAAGGACGAGGGCGCGATCCGCTCGATCACCGTCATCATCAACAGCGCCAACCCGATCTCCGTCGCCTTCCTGAACGATGAGGCGTACGGCGTGGACGCCGCGCTGTGGGTCGGTTCCGTCGGCCAGACCGGTCTGTACGCCGTGGGCGACGTCATCTCCGGCGCGGTGAATCCCTCCGGCTCCCTGCCGGACACCTGGTGGAATGACAACCAACTCAACCCGGTGATGAACAATTTCGGCTCGTACACCTATGCGGGCTCCGGCGATTACGACCTGGGCTCCAACGCGAATAAGTATAATCAGTACGTCGTGTACCAGGAAGGCATCTACCTGGGCTACAAGTACACCGAGACGCGCTATGAGGATGTCGTGCTCGGCACGCCGAACGCCGGCAGCTTTGTCTATGACGACATCGTCGCCTATCCGTTCGGCTACGGCCTGAGCTACACCTCCTTTAAGCTCTCCGACATGGCCGTCGTCAAATCCGGCGAGGGCATGGATACCGAATACACCCTGACCGTCACCGTCACCAACACCGGCGACGCGGCCGGCAAGAAAACCGTGCAGGTCTACGCGCAGAAGCCCTATACCGACTACGACAGGCAGAACCAGATCGAAAAGGCCTCCGTCGAGCTGGCGGGCTACGGCAAGACCGCGCTCCTCCAGCCGGGCGAAAGCGAGACCGTGACGGTAAGCGTGCCCGAGTATTTCCTCACCTCCTATGACGCGCTGGGCACCGGCGTGTACATCCTGGATGAGGGCACCTACTACCTCACCGTCGCCGAGAACGCGCACCAGGCGGCCAACAACATTCTCGCCTCCAAGGAGAAGACCACCGCGGACGGCATGACCGCAGACGGCGACACCGGGATGGTCTACAGCTTCGAATACGATTTCGACGCCTCCACCTACGCCACCTCCTACGGCACGGGCGCCGAGGTCACCAGCCTGTTCGCCGCGGCGGACGTCAACCGCTACGAAGGCTCCGGCGACAACTCCGTGGTGTACTACTCCCGCAGCGATTGGGCGGGCACCGTGACCGCCGGCAACGTCGTGCTGGCGATGACCGACGCCATTGCGGCCGACGCCAAGCTCGACGATTCCGACCTGCCCGACGCCACCGGCGTTGAATTCCCCACGATGGGCGAGCAAAACGGCCTGCAGCTCGTCAACATGATGGAATACGAGTACGACGATCCCACGTGGGACACCTTCATGGACCAGCTGACCTATGAGCAGATGGCCAAGCTCTGTGCCAACGGCCTGCGCATGACCATCAACATCGACGAAATCGGCAAGCCGCTGACCGTCGATCACAACGGTCCCTCCGGCGTGACCCAGAAGTACTCCATCGGCGAAAACGGCTACGCCGTGCAGACCAACGATCCCGACAAGGAATCCAAGGGCACCTGCTATCCGTGCAACGGCATCATCGCCGCCACCTTCAACGACGAGCTTGTCAGGGAAGTCGGCGAGCTGATCGGCGAGGACGCCATGTGGGCCGGCTACGCGGGCCTGTACGGCACCGGCCTGAATATCCATCGCTCCCCGTACGCGGGCCGCGTCTTCGAATACTACTCCGAGGACGGCATCCTGACCGGCCTGATCGATACCGCCGAAACCATCGGCATCCAGTCCAAGGGCGTATACGTCTACAACAAGCACTTCGTCCTGAACGATCAGGAGACCAACCGCGCCGGCATCGCCACCTGGGTAAACGAGCAGGCTCTGCGTGAAATCTACCTGCGCGCCTTTGAGCTGCCGATCGTCAATGCCGACGCCCTGTGCGTGATGACCGCCTTTAACCGCCTGGGCCCGATCTGGGCAGGCGCGTACAGCGAGCTGCTCACCGATTGGCTGCGCGGTGAGGCCGGCATGAAGGGCTTCGCCGTCACCGACATGTATGACGACACCTACATGGTCAAGGTGCACGAGGTGCTCGCCGGCAACGACATTCCGGACAACTATGTGGGCGACGACATCTCCCAGTTCTCGGCCTACGGCCCGGACGGCTCCAACCCGAACGCCATCGTGGCGCAGTCCCTGCGCACCTCCGCCAAGCGCGTGCTGTACACCGTGCTGCACTCCCGCGGCATGGACGGCATCAGCCCGAATACCATGGTCGTCTCCGTCACGCCGTGGTGGCAGACGGCGCTCAACGCGGCCCAGTGGACGATGTTCGGTCTCACCGTCATCGCTCTGGCGCTGCTGCTGCTGGACATCGCCGGTATAGGCGGCAAGAAGGCCAAAAAGGCCAAAAAGGCCTGATCCCTTCCCCCGTCCGGAATCCGCGGGTTTGATCGGGCACACGGCGCTCTTCGCCGTGTGCCCGGATCGTTCTAAAAAAATTCTTCTCCCCCAGGAGAAGAAAAATCCCAGGCAGCGGCCAATAAGCAGACCATGCCATGGCCTGCGGCATGCTTGGTTGACAAACCGGGTACGCGGCGCTCTGCGCCGTGTGCTTTTTATATATGCTATACAATTGTGGGAATGATACTTGTTCAAATAATGAAAATATGGTATTATATTGTGAACTGAAATATATAAGGGGAGTGAAAACATCATGTTGCGCCTTGCCATTGTGGACGACGATCCAAATGATTCCGCTGCGCTCAACTCGCTCGTGGCAGAATATTTCCAAAAAAATAGCCAGGCATATGTGACCCGTGTCTTCAACACCCCGCTTGACTTCATTCGCAGCACGGAAAATCACGATATCGTATTCATGGATATCCGCATGGATAAGCTGGACGGCCTTGAGGTCGCCCGGATCATGAGAAAGATCAATACGGATTCCGTGCTGATCTTTGTCACGCATATGGCGCAGCTCGCCATCAAGGGGTATGAGGTCGACGCGCTCGATTTCATCGTCAAGCCCGCCGATCAGTTCTCCATCAATTACGTGCTTGACAAGGCGCTCACCCGCCTTGAAAACACATCCAGCACCATCTTCGCGCTGAAGACATCGAGCGGCATCATCAGCCTGTCCTCAAACGACATCACCTATGTCGAGGTATTTGACCACAACCTCGTCTATCACACGACAAAGGGTGTATACGACGTGCGCGGCCGTCTGTCGGACGTGACCAAAAAGCTCGATCAGAAGCGCTTCATCATGTGCAACCGCTCCTTTGTCGTCAATCTGCGCTATGTGTCGAGCGCGTGCAACGAATACCTCGTCGTAGACGGCACGAAGATTTCCATTTCAAAGTCCCACCGCAAGGAAATCATGCAGCACTTTTCCAACTTCCTGGGTGAAAATCTATGATGACAGACAGCTGGTGGATCAGCACAGTCGATCACCGCATTTCAACGGCGCTCATCTTCTTTCTGCTTCTCTTCCTCCTCGGCAATCACCGCAAGAGGCGCCCCGCCTTCCCGCTGCGCATGGCGGGGGCGCTGTTTTCCATGTGCTTTGCAAGCTGGTGCATCCGCTATATCATCGATACCCACCTGGTGGGGCTCACGCAGCAGGGCATGGGCTACAGCCTCCACATCCTGGTCATGAGCCTGCTGTACTGGGGCTGCTACACCTTTTGCTATCGCGTCTCCGTCGCCGAGCAGGCGTATTTCAACCTGCTGGCGCTGACGATTTTTAAGCTGGCGTGGAATACCTTTAAGATGGGAAGCTCCGCCACCAGCGTGGCGCAGCTTCCCTCCGTCTGGTCGCGCTACAGCATCACGGGATCGCTGGTTTCCTATGTCGTTTATATCGCCGTATGCGTGCTCGCGTGCGCCATCCACAGGCGCTTTGTCAAAAACTATCCGTCCGGCTCACCCGGCAGGTCGATGCTTGTGACCGTATTCGTCTTCATGGGCTGCCAGATGATTCTGGAGTTCTGCGGGCATGTGTTTACCGCAGACAATCAGGCCATCTTCCTGTATTACCTCTGTGCGCTCATGTACACGACGATCAACTACGTCGTGCTGCTGGCGATTGCACAGCTCAATTACTATCGCCAGGACAATGAGGACATGCACAACTTCATTAAAAATAAGATGCAGTACTACCAGATGAGCCACGACGGCATCATCTCCCTGCAAATCAAGTGCCACGACCTCAAGCATCAGATCGCCGCCATCCGCTCGGAGGCCGGAAAGGCCAGCTTTGACAAATATATCGCAAGGCTGGAGGACTCCATCAACGAATACAGCACGGTGGTCGATTGCGGCAACGAAACCATCAACGTCGTGCTGACGGAGAAAAACATCCTGTGCTCCACCTGCGGCGTCAAATTCTCCTACATCATCGACGGCACGCTGTTCGATTTCATGTCTGAAATGGAGATTTACTCCCTGTTCGGCAATGCGCTTGACAACGCGCTGGAGAACTGCAGCAAGGTCAGCGACCACGAAAAGCGCGTGATCTCGCTCAAGGCCGCCGCCCACGGCGAGATGGTCGTCCTGCACGTGGAGAATTTCTTCGACGACGAACTGAACATGGTCGACGGCATGCCCGTCACCACCAAGAACGGCTCCGGCCACGGCTTCGGCCTGCGCTCCATTCAGGAAATCGCCGAAAAGT
Organism: Clostridia bacterium; assembly: GCA_030535375.1. Taxonomy (GTDB): domain Bacteria; phylum Bacillota; class Clostridia; order Christensenellales; family Aristaeellaceae; genus Ventricola. The sequence continues at coordinate 13,451 of JAUNJB010000096.1, forward strand.
ACGGCGGCGTCGCCTCCGTTCAGGCGGATCATCACATCTTTAAGCTCACCGTCTTCATGAAGCCCCGCAGAGCGTGAATCGCCCGTTCGTCACTCCCGGCAGGCAGCGGCCCTCCCCCTTCGGCAAAGGGCCATATTTCCCCGAAGGGGAGATGCAATCCCGGGCACCGAGCAAAAAGCGCGCCGTGCGCGCTCC
>JAUNJB010000097.1:0-11422 GCA_030535375.1 Clostridia bacterium
CGGCCATCATTGTGGCGGCGTATTCGTATATGGCGCTGGTGCCGATTGTGCAGCCGTTTTGCATCCGGCTGATCACGACGAAGAAGGAGCGCATGATCCGCATGGAGTACACGCCGGGCAGAATCGGCAGGGCGACCCGCATTCTGTTCCCGATCGTGGTGACGGTGATCGCGGGCCTGGTATCGCCGGATTCCGTGGCGCTGGTGGGCTTTTTGATGTTCGGCAACCTGCTGCGAGAGTGCGGCGTGCTGCGCTCCCTGTCCGAGACGGCACAGAATGTGCTGGCCAACCTCATCAGCCTTTTGCTCGGGCTGACGGTGGCCGTGCGCATGCAGGCGGACAGCTTCCTCGTGCCGCAGACGCTGATGATCCTTGCGCTCGGGCTGATCGCGTTCGTGTTCGATACGTTTGGCGGCGTGCTCTTTGGCAAGATGATCAATCTGTTCCCCGGGAGGAAGATCAACCCGATGATCGGCGCGGCGGGCATCTCCGCCTTCCCGATGTCCTCGCGCGTCATCGCCAGGATGGCCAAGGAGGAGGACCCCTACAACTTTATTCTGATGCAGGCCGCGGGCGCGAACGTCGCGGGGCAGGTGGCATCGGTGATTGCGGGCGGCATCATCCTGGCGATGATCGGGCCGCTGGTTTGATACGGAAGGAGGAAGCGTATGCAGATCCATGTACAGGCGTTTGTCGAATCCCTGCGGTTTATGGCCGAAGGGATGCTGGGCATTTTCGCGGTGATGGCGGTGATTATTGCGGTCATTTACGGCCTGAACAGGCTCACAGCGCGCGGCGAATAAAACCTTAACGCGGCCTTAATCACGGGAGAAGGGCGAATGAGGGCAGTATTCCAGAATTCATGAAGAAAAGCCGCGCGACGCGCCGGCTGGAAACAAGGCCGGACTGCGGCCACGCACGGGCGTCCGGCCTTCGTCAGCTTCGATGCCTTTGGGCGTTTGCCGCCTGCCTGCGCCGCGGCGGACTTTGGCCGGGGACGGTTCCTCTCTCCGGCACGATTGCGGGACCCGTTTTGCCTGACGCTGGCGGCGTGAGGCGAGCGGGTTCCTTTTTGCTTGCTTTCTTTCATGCGATCCCATATAATGGGCCTATCATACGAGGAAGCGGGGCAAATGGCGGTGAGCAGAATTCTCTTGCTGGAGGACGATCAGAGCCTGGTGGACGGGCTCTCCTACGCGCTTTGTAAAAACGGATATGAGGTGGATGTGGCGCATGATGTGGCGCAGGCGTTTGAACGGCTCGGTGCGCAGCGGTACGATCTGCTTTTGCTGGATGTCGGATTGCCGGACGGCACAGGGTTTGACGTGTGCGGGCGGGTGAGGCGGCAGGGGAGCCGCGTGCCGGTGATCTTCCTGACGGCGGCGGACGAGGAGCTGAATGTCGTGCGCGGACTGGACGGCGGCGGGGACGATTACGTGACCAAGCCGTTCCGCCTGGGCGAGCTGTGCTCGCGCATCCGGGCGCTCCTGCGGCGCGCGGGCGCATCCGCCGGGGAGGAGAAGATCGTCTGCGGCGACCTGAGCCTTGACGCGCTCGGCGGGCGCGCGTGGCTGCGCGGGGAGGCGCTTGACCTGACGGCGGCGGAATACCGGCTTCTCGCGCTGCTTGTGCGCAACGCGAACCATATCGTCACGCGCGAGGCGATTCTGGATGCGCTGTGGGACAGCGCAGGGGCGTTTGTGGACGGCAACACGCTGAGCGTCTACGTGCGCAGGCTGCGCGAGAAGGTGGAAAAGGACCCCTCTCACCCGGAGCATCTGCTCACGGCGCGCGGCTTTGGATACCAGTGGAAGGAGGTGTCGCCATGAGCTTCCTGCAGGAGCGGGAGACGCGGCGCTTCTGCGTCTTTTTGCTCGGTTTCGCCGTGCTGATGCTCGCCGCGGGGCTGATGCTGACGGCGGCCCAGGTGCATGCGGCGAAGGCGATGCTGCTTGCGCACGATGCGGCGGTGGCGTCCTCGCTGCTCTCGCGGGGCGTCGCGGCGGGGGATATCGCCGCGGCGCTGACGGAAGGAGCGGCCGACGACGCGGGACGCGCGCTGCTCGCCCGGCTGGGCATGACGCGGGCCACGCCGGAGCGCCTGCTGCCCGTGCTGACGACGGCGGGGCTTGAGATGACGGCGATGCTGCTCGTCGGCTGGGCGCTGCTCGCGCTTCTGCTGCTGGGGGCGGCGGCCGCGTTCCTGCGCCGTCGGGAGCGGCTTTACGAACAGGCGGCCGATGCCGTGGCGCGGTTTGCGGCGGGGGAGATACGCTGTGCCATGCCGCAGGCGGGCGAGGGCGCGATATACCGCCTGTTTGCCGGCGTGGAGCGGCTGGCGACGGCGCTGCGCGCGAAGAACGAGGCGGAACAGAAAGCGCACGTCTTCCTCAAGGAGACGATCTCGGATATCTCCCATCAGCTCAAGACGCCGCTGGCGGCGATGACGATGTACCAGGAGATCATGGAGGACGAGGCCCGGAACCCGCAGACCGTCCGGGTTTTCCTGCGCAAAATGGGCGTGTCCCTCGCGCGGATGGAGGGGCTGATTGCGTCCATGCTCAAGATTACGCGGCTGGACGCCGGCAGCATCGTCTTTGAGCGGGAGCGCTGCCGTGTGGCGGAGCTGGTGCGCGATGCCGTCGGCGAGCTGACCACGCGCGCCGGGAGCGAGGGAAAGCATATCCTGCTGTGCGGCAAAGAGGAGGATGTGCTCGTGTGCGACAGGGCGTGGACGGCGGAGGCCATCGGCAACGTGGTCAAGAACGCGCTGGATCACACGCAGCGCGGCGGCACGATCCGCATCGCCTGGACGGGGTCGCCCGCGGCGCTCCGCCTGACGGTCGAGGACGACGGCGAGGGCATCGCCCCGGAGGACATCCATCACATCTTCAAGCGGTTTTACCGCAGCGCCCGGACGTCGTCGGGCGCGGGGCATGGCGTCGGGCTGGGGCTGCCGCTGGCCAGGGCCATCGTCGAGGGGCAGGGCGGGCTGCTCACCGCTGCCAGCGAGCCGGGACGCGGCGCCGCGTTCACGTTCTCCTTCCTTACGGAATCGTAAGCTGAAATTCACCGGATTGTAAGCCGCCTGCGCTAGACTATGGGGGAAGGAGGCGTAAAAGCATGAAAATTGTCAACGTGAAACACCTGTGCAGGACGTACGGCGAGGGAGAGGCGCGCGTGGAGGCGCTCAGGGATGTATCCTTTTCCCTCGAAAAGGGCGAATTCGCGGCCGTCGTCGGCGAGTCCGGCTCCGGAAAGAGCACGCTGCTCAACTGTATCGGCGCACTGGATGTGCCGACGTCGGGCACGATTGAGATGGATGGGGTGAACCTCTTTTCCATGACGGAGGAGGAGCGCACGATCTACCGCAGGCGCAATATCGGGTTTGTGTTCCAGGCGTTCCAGCTGGTGCCGGAGCTGACTGTGGAGCAAAACATTCTTTTCCCGCTGCTGCTGGATGGGCGAAGGCCCGGACCGGGCGCCGCGGATGAGCTTCTCGATCTGCTGGGGCTGACGGAGCGCAGGGGGCACCTGCCGCACCAGCTCTCCGGCGGCCAGCAGCAGCGCGTGGCCATCGGGCGGGCGCTGGTGACATCCCCTAAGCTGATCCTGGCGGACGAGCCGACGGGCAACCTTGACAGCAGGAGCAGCCGGGATGTGATGGAGCTGCTGACGCAGGCATCCCGCCGCTACGGGCAGACGATCCTGATGATCACGCACAATGTGGGCCTGACCTCGTCCGTGGACAGAGTGCTGCGCGTGACGGACGGCGTGCTCACCGACCTGGGAGGGAAAGCCGATGAAAAGCTATCTTGACCTGGTGAGCATATCCGCCCGGGCGCACAGGAAGCAAAACCGGATGTCGGTTCTGTGCATTGCGCTGTCGGTGTTTCTGGTGACGGTGATCTTCGGCATGGCGGATATGTTCATCCGCAGCCAGATTCTCTCCACCCAGAAGGAATATGGGTATTGGCATCTGAATCTGCGCAGGCTCACGGATGAGCAGGCGGAGCTGATCGCCGCGAGAACGGACGTGCAGGCCGCATCGCGATACGGCACGTTCAATTACAGGCTCGACGAGGGATACACGCTCGGCGGAAAGGACTTGCTCTTCTGCGGTGCGGATGAGAGCTATTTCGATTTGATCGAGCCGGGCGCGCTCGTGGAAGGCACCTTTCCGGGCGGAGAGCGCGAGGCGCTGGTCACGGTGAACGCGCAGAGGGAGATGAATCTCGCCGTCGGCGACGAGATTGCCGTGGATGGCCCGGACGGGGAGACGCTTCTGCTGACGGTGACGGGCTTTATCGAGGATGCCGTCAAGACGACCGTGGAGGACATCTACGTGGTATTCATGACGGTGGACGGCTTCCGCGCGGTCTGCGCGGGCAAGACGGACGGGGATGATCTGGTGTGCCTTGTCCGGCTCAGGGATCAGCATCACATCCGCCGGAGCGTGGAGGATATCAAGGCGCAGTTCGGCCTTGAGGACATTCAGGTGGCGGAGAATACGCAGCTTGTCGGACTGCTGGGGCAGAGCGCGGATTCCTTCATGGGGCAGATTTACGGCGTGGCGGCGGTTCTCTTCATGCTGGTTTTGCTGGCGGGCATTCTGATGATCGCGGGCAGCATGAGCAGCAGCGTCGCCCGGCGCACGGAATTCTTCGGCATGCTGCGCTGCATCGGCGCGACGCCCCGGCAGATCATGCGCCTGGTGCGGCGCGAGGCGCTCGTCTGGTGCCGCCGGGCGATCCCGGCGGGTATCGCGGTCGGTACGGTGGTGATCTGGGCGCTTTGCGCCGTGCTGCGCGTGCTCAGCCCTGACTACTTTGAAGAGATGCCCGCGCTGAGCGTGAGCCTGCCGAGCATCGCGGCCGGGGTTGTGCTGGGGCTGCTCACGGTGCTGGTGGCCGCGCGCGCCCCGGCCCGGCGCGCATCCGGGGTATCGCCGCTGGCGGCCGTCTCAGGCGGCGCGAGCGTACAGCCCGCGCGACATGCCGCGAACACGGCGATCCTGCGCGTGGAGACCGCATTGGGCGTGCACCACGCGACGGCCGGACGCAAGGGCTTCGCGCTGCTGGCCGGATCGTTCGCGCTGAGCATCGTGCTGTTCCTCTCGTTCTCGGTGCTGGTGGATTTCATGAACCACGCGATCACGCCGCTGCGTCCATGGACGCCGGATCTGAGCATCTTCGCGGAGGACAACAGCCCGGCGGTCAGCGCTGAGATGCTGGAGCGGATTCGGGGGAATCCGGCGGTCAGGCGGGCGTTTGGGCGGATGTTCGCCTATGATGTCCCGGCAGAGGCAGACGGGCAGAAAATGACCGTCGACCTGATCTCCTACGAGGAGAACCAACTGCGCTGGGCGAAGCGCTATGCGCTGGAGGGCTCCGTGGAGGAGATCGGCCGTCCCATGACGGGGCTGATCATGGCGGATGAGCCGGGGACGCTGCGCGCGGGCAGCCGCGTGAGACTCAGCATCGGCGGACAGGAAGCGGAGATCGAGATCGTCGGCGCGCTGAAATCGTATGCCTTTGACAGCGGGCCGGACGGCAGCATCGTCGTCTCCGAGGAGACGATGCGCATGCTGGCGGGCGAGCGGGACTATACGATTGTCGATGTGCAGCTCGCGGCCATGGCCACGGCTCAGGATGTCGAGGATATTCGAGGGCTGTTTGACCCGGCGCTCACGTTTTCCGACAAGCGGCTGAGCAACCGCAGCGCGCGCGGCGCGGCCTACTCCTTTGGCCTGTTTATCTATGGCTTTCTGGCGCTGATCGCTATGATCACGCTGTTCAGCGTCGTCAACAGCATCGCCATGAGCGTGGCCGCGCGCATGCGGCAGTACGGCGTGCTGCGCGCCGTGGGCATGAGCGATGGGCAGCTTCGGCGGATGATCCGCGCGGAGGCCGTATCCTATGCGGGCGTTGGCGGCGCGGCGGGCACGGCGCTGGGCCTCGCGCTCAACCGTCTGCTGTTTGAACGGCTGGTATCGTTCCGCTGGGACGATGCGTGGAGCCTGCCGCTTTGGGAGCTTGGCGTCATCCTGACGGTGATCGCGTTTGCGACGGCGCTGGCCGTGCGCGGTCCGCTCAGGCGCATCCGGGAGACGTCGATCATCGGCACGATCAACGCCCAGTAGAGCGAATTATGAGATGCCAAAAGGAGGAAAACAGCCCGTCCGTCCCGAACTCTTTGTGTCAGGAAACTGGCGCGCCCCGCGGCGGCGCGGCTAAAAGGAGAGAAATCCCATGAACAAGTATACCGGTGTGATTTTCGATCTGGACGGCGTGATCTGCTTTACCGACAAGTATCACTATCAGGCGTGGAAATCGGTGGCGGACAGGCTGCATATCCCCTTTGACGAGACGGTGAACAACCGCCTGCGCGGCGTCTCCCGCATGGACAGCCTGGAGATCATCCTGGAGCGCTACGACGGCAGGCTCTCTGGGCAGGAGAAGGAGGCGCTCGCCGAGGAGAAGAACGAGCTGTACAAAAAGCTGCTTTGCAATATGTCCCCGGCCGATCTCTCGTCCGAGGTGAAGGATACCCTTGACGCCCTGCGCGCGTCGGGGCTCAAGCTGGCCATCGGCTCCTCCAGCAAGAACACCAAGTTCATCCTCAAGCGGCTGGGGCTTGGCGAGTATTTCGACGCCATCTCCGACGGCACCAACATCACCCGCTCCAAGCCCGATCCGCAGGTCTTCCTGATGGCGGCGGACTTTCTTGGCATGGCGCCGGAGAACTGCCTGGTCGTGGAGGACGCGGAGGCGGGCATCGCCGCGGCGTGCGCGGGCGGCTTTGACAGCGCCGGATTGGGCGAGGCGGCCGCCTGCGGCCGGGCGACCTACGCGATGAGGACGTTCGCCGATCTCAAGGCGATCTGTCATGCGTGAGGAGGACGGTATGAAGAACGTGCGATTTGGCATCGTCGGCCTGGGCGCGATGGGGCTCGATCATGCGAAGAATGTGATGGCAAACGTGGAGGAAGCGCGGCTTTGCGCCGTCGCCACGAAAAATGAGGCGAATATCGCGCAGCTGCGGGCTTTCCCCGGCGGGGAGCAAGTGCATGTGTTTGACACGCCGAGAGCCATGTATGACAGCGGGGAGATCGATGCGGTGATCATCGCCTCACCGCACAGGGCGCATGTCGCGCAGGCGAAGGAGGCATTTGCGGGCGGTATCCATGTGCTGCTGGAGAAGCCGACAGGCGTCTTTACCCGCGAGGTGCGGGAGCTGAACGCCGCGGCGGACGCCTCCGGCCTAGCGTTTGGCGCGATGTTCAATGTGCGCACGAATCCGGCATACCGGGCGATGAAGCGCATCGTGGAATCGGGCGAGCTGGGCGGAATGCGCCGCGTGAACCTGATCATCACAGACTGGTTCCGCGCGCAGAGCTATTACGACTCCGGCGCGTGGCGCGCCACCTGGAAGCAGGACGGAGGCGGTGTACTGCTCAATCAGGCGCCGCACAATCTCGATCTCTGGCAGTGGATCTGCGGCATGCCGGTGCGGGTGCACGCCTTTTGCGGCCTGGGCCGGTGGCACGATATCGAGGTCGAGGACGACGTGACGGCGTATGTCGAATACGAAAACGGCGCGACGGGCTCGTTCATCACCTGTACGGGCGAGGTGCCGGGCACCAACCGGTTTGAAATCTCCATGGACGGCGGCCAGCTCGTCTATGAGCACGGAAGGCTCACGCTCTCCCGCTCCGCCGTGCCGGCCGGCCGGTTTATCCGCGAATACGAGGGCGGCTACGGCAAGCCGGATGTGACCGTCACGGACATCACGCCGGACGAGCCGTATCCCATGCACGCGGGCGTGATCCGCGCGTTTGCCCGCCATATCCTCTATGGCGAGCCGATGGTGGCCGACGGGCGCGACGGCCTCAATAGCCTCATGCTCTCAAACGCCATGCTCCTCTCCTCCTTTACGAAGGAGACGATCGAGCTGCCGATGGATGCACACGCGGACGCGCGGTTTGAGGCGATGCTCGCCGAGCGCGCGGAAAGGAGCCGCGAAAAGCAGGTCAGGGCCGTGAAGATGGATCTGAGCAAATCATACTGAGGTTACAGCAAAATTCCCGCTGAATCGGAGAAAGGATTCGGCGGGTTTTTTGTATCTTGAATTTACAATCTAAGTGCAACATCCAAAAGAAATAGTGACCCATAGGGGAGAAGCCTTTAAAATGGTGTTTGCGAACTACCAGAAAAGGAGACAGCTATGGATCACTATCATCATCTTAGCACAAGAGAACGAGAAAGTATACTGTTTATGAGAGGTGAAGGGTTATTCAAATGCGAATCCCTTCATGAGAAATGAGGAGATCATGGCTAAGGAAGCCGGAAAATCTGGTGTTCAGGCAGGAACCGGGCGATGAAACCCGAATAATAGAGAGAATATGGACGAAAGCGGAGGTACAGGCGTGGAAAAGCGCAGGCGCAGAATACAGAACGAAGAAAACGGACAGGAATGCCCGGATTTTCGCGCGCCTGCGGAACCTGCCGCGCAGGAGACGGCACCCAAACACCGCCGCCGGGCGAATATGGGGCAGAGTGAAGAACCCCCTCCTCAGGTGAGACACAGGCGGACGAACGCGGAAGCTGCGGCGGATGAAGCCGGTGAACGCGCGGCGCGCAGAACCAGGCGCGCGGGGCAGAGCGGGGAACAGCAGGAGAGCGCCGGTTTGATACGGCCGGATGCGGAGGCGAAGCCAGGCGCACGCCGGGCCGCGCAGGCTGCGGAGGAGAAGGACGAGCCGGATGAGAGGACGCGGGTCAAGCGGCCCAAAGCGGCGAAGTCGGCCGCACCGGCCGCACCAGTCGCACCGGCCGAATCGCGGGAGGATGTCGTCATCGAGCCGATACGCCCGGAAACATACCACGGACGGCGGGAAACGGTGGCGCGCAGCCACAGAAGCAAACGTCAGGCCGTTGGTGAGCGCATATGGCCGATGCTGGCGCTCATTGCGATGGAGGCGCTGCCGCGCGCGAAGCAGGCGCTTTGCGCGGCAGCCCGGGTCGCGGCGGGGATTGCGCGTGCATTGCTGCGGTGCGCCGGGGCTGTAATGGAGTGGCTCGCGGAGCTGCGGGCGGGCCGGGGGAAGCTCCGTCCGAGAGAGATGCGGCGGCTGACGATCTGCGCGCTGGCGTGCGTAGCGATGGTCAGTGCGGGGATGATCGGGCGCATCGTGTGGCGAACGATCCGGACGAACCGCGTCAACGCGGAGCTCGCGCAAATTCATGCGTATTTGAGCGCAGCGGATGAACCGGAAGAGGATGATCTGCCGGAGGAGGAGGCCGTGCTGACCTTCGCGCTGGATGCCGCGCAGGCGACAGCGGAACCCTCCGTGGCGCCGGAAGCCGGGGAGCAGGCTGACGTAACCGATACGGTCGGCGCGGAACCCACGCCCACGGCGGCGCTGGAAGTGGTCAAGAATACGATATACCGCCAGGTTGGCGGAACACCGCTGGCGGAGATGGAGGCACTGTACGGGGAAAACAGCGACCTCGTCGCCTGGCTGAACATCCCGGATGTGCTCGACCTGCCGGTCGTCTATCGGGACAACAGCTATTACCTGACCCATGATTTCTATGGGGAGCAGAATACGTCGGGAACGATCTTCCTGGACGTGGGTCATCCCTATCGGGAACGGACGCAGAATCTCCTTTTGCATGGCCACAACATGAAGGACGGCACGATGTTCGGCCGTCTGGTGCAGTACGAGCGGGATATCAGTTACCTCAAGAATCACCCGTTCATCACGCTGAGCTCGCTGTGGAACAAGGAGCAGTATGCCATTTTCGCGGTGCTGCGCGTGTCGCTTGACACAAAGAGCGAATTGTATCTCAACTATTATACGCACTCGACGTTCTCCTCGGACGAGGAGTTTACGTCGTACATACGCCAGCTTCAGCTGCGCTCGATTTATGCCATCCCGATGGACGTGCAGCCGTCGGATGCGCTGCTGACCCTGTCGACCTGTTTGGATGACGACCGTTTGGTGATCGTTGCCAGACGGCTGCGGGACGGCGAGACGCGCACGAATCTCAGACAGATCGAGCAGCTGGCGGTATTCCAATGAAGTCAGGAGGACAAACATGAACGAGGGAATCCGTTTTGATCTCGCGTATGAGACGATGCCCTGGCACAAGGTGGACGCCGTGGTCTTTGACATCGGCAATGTGCTGATTCAGTACGCGCCGGACGGCTTTTTGCGGACGCTCTTTCCCGGGGATGAACAGAAGCAGCGGGATATGATGGCGCGCGTGTACCGCGGGCCGTATTGGGCGGATTTTGACCGGGGTACGCTGACCTATGAGGAGGCGGCCCGGCGCCTTGCGGATGAGTTCGGCGGCAGCTGTGCGGACTATATGCACGCGATGACCGGCTGGATCGAGCTCAAGCGCCCCATCGAGGAGGGGTGGCGTGCGGCACAGCGCTGCCGCCGCGCGGGCAAGAAGCTGTATCTGCTCTCCAACTATCATGAGGGCGCGTACATGCGCCTTCGGGAAAAGTATGCGGATCACTTTGGCGATCTGTTTGACGGCGCGTGTATCTCCTGCTACTGCCATTACAACAAGCCGGAGCCGGAGATTTATGAGAGGCTGATTGAATCCTGCGGTATCGTGCCGGAGCGCTCGCTGTTCATCGACGACACGCTGGGCAACGTGCAGGGAGCGATGAAAATGGGGATTCACGGATTTCATATGCATGAAAAGGGCATGATGGATCGTTTTTTTCTATAAGATAGTATGAGACCGTGGCGGACAAGCTGCGGGCATCATGCCAAAGGCTGGAGGAGACAAGATGAGCAGAGCAAGAATAGCGGTGCTGACGCTGGCGTTGGCGTTGTGGGCGGCGGCGGGATGCGCCGAGGATACGGACGTGCCCGTGCTGGGCGTGCCGGCGCAGGAGACATTGGAGATCACCGAAACGGCGTCGCCGGAACCTGAACCGGCCGCATCGCCGGAGCCTGCGGAGGCCGGGGACGCCGTGATCACGCAGGAACAGATGGATGCCGCGCTGCTGGGTGAGCGCATCCTTATGCGCGGCATGGAGGGAGACGACGTGGCCCTGATGCAGCAAAGGCTGTATCAGCTTGGATACTACCAGGGAAAGATAGACGGCATATTCGGGCTGGGCACGCGCACGGCCGTCTACGCCTTCCAGCGGGCGCACAGCTTGGCCAAGATCGACGGCAAGGCGGGCCCGGAGACGTTGGGACGGATGTTTGCGGACGATGCCATCGTGCAGCCCACGCCGACCCCTAGCCCGACGCCCCCCCCCACCCCTACCCCCGGGCCGACCGCCACGCCCGTGCCCCAGCCCCCCCCCCCCGCCCACCCACCACCGCCACACAAACTTCATCATGCATTAATATTTTCATCGCTTCACACATTTCAGGATACCTCCTTTT
>JAUNJB010000097.1:11432-13622 GCA_030535375.1 Clostridia bacterium
TAGCCCGACGCCCACCCCCACCCCTACGCCCGTGCCGACGGCAACGCCGGTGCCCACGCCCGCGCCCACGGCCAAGCCGGATGCGGCAAACGCGCCGTTTGCGCTGGAGGATACGGAGCTGTACGTGGCGGACGAGCCTGTGACGCTGATGCTGGGCAAGGACGATGCGGGCGAGCTGCTCTATCCGCTGTGCGGCGTGATGGAGAAGATGGGTTACGAATACGCCTATCTGGCTGGCAGCTGGCAGCTCACGCGCGAGGAGGACGGCGCGGAGATCGCGCTGATGACCGAAGGCGTGGACGGCCTGTGCGCGGCGGCCATGGGCTCGTATAACGGCGTGATCTTCCTGACGGACGAGGCCAGCCGGGTCTACGTGTACGGGGAAGAGGCGTACCTGACGGCCGCGATGCTCGGCCAGATGGGCGTCAGCGCCATCGTGGTCAGCGGGACGCCGGTGGTACACTGAGGGCCGGGTCAAACCGCGCGCCGGCACAATGCGGAGCCGGGGCCACGGGCGGAGTCCTGACGGGTCTGCGCGGCGCTTCCGTGGCGGGCCCGCTTTTCCCGGCGCGGCCGGGGCACGCGGCATCCGACGGGATGGCCCGCGGAAGCGGCGATAAACCGTCACCTCCGGGGAGAGGAAGCGGGCGCATCCAATCAACAAGAAATACGCATATGAGCGTGCGCTGAGGCGAGGAACGACGCGGTTCCCCGCCTCTTTCTTTTCGCGCGGCGCACGGCCGCAATGGAGCGGACAGCTTGCCTTCGATTTTTAAAAACAGAGCGAAATGCGTTGACAGATTGTTGCTCCGATGGTATACTGATACGCGAATAGGCGCCGCGCTTTCAGATCGCGGCGCCTGCTGATCCATGGAGGGAAAACATGTCAGAAGAGGAGAATGTCAAGGCGCAAAGCGAGCTTGACGACAAGGCACAAAAGCTGGTGGAAGAAAAGGACGCGGACAGCCGGACGCGCGTGTACACCGGGGCGATGGACAAGGTGTTGACGATTGTTTTGATCGTCTGGTCCATCTTCCAGATCTGGGCGAATACGTTCGGCACGCTGGGCGCGGTGAAGCTGCGCACGGCGCACATCATGTTCCTGCTGCCGCTGGCGTTTATCCTGTATCCGACCTATAAGAAGGAGCGCCGGCGCCGCAAGGTGATGCCTGTCTGGGATATCGCGCTGATCGCGGCGACGGTCGCCTGCTTTGGCTATCTGTTCCTGCGCTACGACGCGCTGGCGAAGACGGGCCGGCTGAACAACACGGACATCTTTGTGGGCGTCGTCTGTCTGCTGGTCTGCTTTGAGGCGGCGCGGCGCGCCAGCGGGAATCTGGCCATTATTGCGCTGGTCTTCCTCTCGTACTTTGCCGTGTGGGGCAAGTATGTCCCCGGCACGTTCGGCACAAGCGCCTTCACGCTCAAGCGCGTCATCAAGGCGCTCGTCTGGGATACGAACGGCATTCTCGGCACCGGCGCGGGCGTATCCGCGACATATATCTTCGTATTTGTGCTCTTTGGCGCGTTCCTCAAGTACAGCGGTTTTTCGCAGTTCATCAACGACATCGCGCTGACGCTTGTCGGCCGCTCTCCGGGCGGCCCGGCGAAGGTGGCCGTGATCGCTTCCGCGCTGATGGGCATGATCAACGGCTCGGCCATCGCCAACGTGGCGACCACCGGCACCATCACCATCCCGCTGATGAAGAAGACCGGCTATAAGAAGGACTTTGCCGCGGCGGTGGAGGCGGTGGCCTCGACCGGCGGCCAGTTTACCCCGCCGATCATGGGCGCCGTGGGCTTCGTCATGGCGGAATTCATGGCCGTGAGCTACACCAAGGTGATGCTGGCGGCGGCGATTCCCGCGTTCCTCTACTATCTCTCCCTGATCTATTCCGTGCATCTGGAGGCCAAGCGCCTGGGGCTTTCCGGCCTCTCGCCGGAGAATATCCCGAAGGCGGGCAAGGTGCTGCGCGAGCGCGGCCATCTGCTGATCCCCCTGATCGTGCTGCTTGCGCTCATGTTCAGCGGATATACGCCGCTGTTTGCGGCCATTGCGGCGATCTTTGTGACCATCCCCGTCTCCTGGCTGCGCAAGGATACGCGCATGAACCTCAGCACCATCGTGAAGGCGATGGTGGAGGGCAGCCGCAGCGCCATCGGCGTGGGCATCAGCTGCATCATCATCGG
>JAUNJB010000098.1 GCA_030535375.1 Clostridia bacterium
CGTGATGCTCGCCTCATCCTCGGAGAGCTCCAGCGCCTGGCCAAGCTCCAGAATGATCGCGCGATCCTCCGGCATTCCCAGCTCCTGCGCCAGCTGTGCGTGACGCTGAAGCATGCGGTACTCGCCGTGCACAGGCACAAAATACTTCGGCCTGACCAGCGTGTGGATGAGCTTGAGCTCCTCCTGGCAGGCGTGACCGGAGACATGCACGTCCGCGATGCGGTTATAGATCACCGTCGCGCCGCAGCGGTAAAGCTGGTCGATGATGCGGGAGACCATGATCTCATTGCCGGGAATCGGCGTGGCGGAGATGATGACGGTATCGCCCTCGCGGATCTGCAGCTTGCGGTGCTCACTGTTGGCCATGCGCGTCAGCCCGCTCATCGGCTCGCCCTGGCTGCCCGTGGTCAGCACGACGATCTCGTTGTCGTCATAGCAGTCCAAATCACCGATTTCGATATAGACATCCTGAGGAATCTTGAGCTCGCCGATCTCCATCGCGAGCTTGGTGACATTCACCATGCTCCGGCCGACAAAGCAGATCTTGCGCCCGAACTCAACGCAGTTATCCACAACCTGCTGAATCCTGTGCAGATTCGAGGCGAACATCGCGATAATCACGCGCCCCTTGGCGTCCTTAAACAGGCTGTGGAACGTCTCACCGATCTTCTTTTCACTCATCGTATAGCCCGGCCGCTCCACATTGGTGGAATCCGCCAGCAGCGCGAGCACACCGCGGCTGCCCCACGCGGCCAGGGTATTGAGGTCGGTGACCTCGCCGTCAATCGGCGTATAATCGACCTTGAAGTCGCCCGTCATGATCACCGTGCCCGCCGGGCAGGTGATCGCCATGGCGACGGCGCCCGCGATCGAATGGCTCACCTTGATGAATTGCACGGAAAACGCACCGATCTGGACGGTATCCCTGGGCTTGATCACATTGAGCTGAATGCCAGAAATATTATGCTCCGCCAGCTTGCCGCGTATGAGCGCGCAGGTCAGTTTCGTGCCGTAAACGGGCGCGGGCACATGCGGGAACACATACGGCACGGCGCCGATGTGATCCTCATGCCCGTGGGTAATCAGATAAGCACGCACACGCTCGCGATTGTGCGTGAGATAGGCGATATCGGGAATCACAAGATCAATGCCAAGCATATCCTGCCGGGGAAAAATGGAGCCGCAATCGACGACAACGACGTCGTCGCCGTACTCGATGGCCGTCATATTCTTGCCGATCTCTCCGATTCCTCCCAGCGGAATGATTCTCAGCTTCGCCATTTTCTCAACCCTCCTCTCATAATTTGATTGGTTTTCCATACAATATGTTTCTAAAAAACGCCCGTATAACGCACCAGACGCTTTAAAAGAACGTACTCACTGTGCGCACAAGGAGGCGCACCGTAATCAAACTCATTATAACACAAATCGTACCCAATTCAAAGATGATTGCGCAAGAAATTCTATTCTTTTCATAAGTTGTCCCTGTTTCATGATGCATACATGGATGCGGAATCCTGGACACAGAAAAGACGCCGCGCGCTGATGCACACGGCGCCAGGGTTCTATACCCGTTGCTTTTTTCTCTTTCGGAGCCAATCCCTCAGCTTTCTCCCGTCTGTCAGTGCGCACAGGAACAGGCAGCCGCCAAAGAGCGTGATCGCCTGTGCGCGGTTCGTAAACCACGTATGATAGAGCGAATGATTGGCCAGCACCATATACCACACATACGGATATGTGCACACGGGGACGAGGCAAAACGCCCTCTTCCACTTGTCGCTCCGAAAGCAGGCAGCGCAGACGATGCCGCCTAAAATCACGGGGACAAATGGGAAAAAGACACGCTTCCCCTGCGCCAGAAAGAAATACGCAAAGTTCTGTTCGGCGGCAATGATCCGGTCGTTTCCCCAGTTATTCTGTGTCCAGTATGAAGCATGCCCGGCGGCGGACTCAAACACGCTCTCTCCCAACACCATTGTGCCGATCAGCCACTTGCTGGCCCAGCAGAGCCCATAGCCGATCCCCCACAGCAACGAGCAGGTGAAAATCCTCCCCAGATACCAGCGCCACGGCCTCTCCTCCTCACAGCGGATATCCATATACAGGCACAGAAGAAGCGGCATCCCCAGCGTGAGAATGGGTGCGGTCAGAAAATCAACAAAATTGGTCACCATGCCGACAATCATGAAAAACAGCGGCATGTCCATCCGCTCACATCTGATCAGCATATAGGCCATCGAGCACAGCATTACCAGGAAAACGGAGATATACTGCATCGACACCGGGATGATGACGATATAGCAGGCGATCAGGGCTACCGCAAACGAATACGCTCCCCCTGCGCCCACCCTTTTGCCGATCAGCCGGAATACGGCACAAACCAACAGGAAGAAGACAAACATATTTACGTATCGAATCTGCCAATAATTCAGCCAGATCATCAGCGGCCTCAAAAAGACCAGATAGCCGTGCCAATATCTGGAATATCCGTTGACAGACATTGCCGCCTGAAGGGGCGACATGCCGTCATCCTGGATGATAACCCCATCCACCATGATATTGTCCGTCGTATTGTCCAGCCTGCCCGCATCGACACCGAAGAAATTGCCGAACCAGAGCCATTCGCTTTCCATGCTCAGGATGGTCTTTGAAGTCTCCTGATGATACGCCACCATGGAATTGGGGATGCAATGCGCCAATGTCATCAGCAGGACAAAAGCCGCCAAGACGGCCATAAACCACACAGCATATCGAGCAGCCGCTTTTCCCATCACGTATCTTCTCCCTTACACGCTCAAAATGAACATTAAGGGCGAGCACCGACGCGCTTGCCCTTAATGCCGTGTGAAATTGCCTTACAGATGGCGCTCGAGCATCGCCGCCACGTCCGCCTTGCCGCGCGCGCCGACCGCCTGCTCCACGACCTTGCCGCCCTTGAAGATGATCAGCGTCGGGATGCTCATCACGCCAAAGCGCTGGGCGAGCCCCGGTTCCTGATCCACATCCACCTTGCCCACGACGGCGCGGCCCTCAAACTCCGCGGCGATCTCCTCGATCACCGGCGCGATCATGCGGCACGGGCCGCACCAGGTCGCCCAGAAATCCACGAGCACCGGCTGGTCGCCGGCAATCGCCTGTTCAAAACTCTGACTGTTCAAATGCAGTGCCATGTTATACCTCCTGTCTTGTCTCTATGTTCCTGGTTATGTTTCTTTACTCGGTCTGCTTGCTCACGGAGACGATTTTCGGCTCCCAGCGGCCCTTGGAGAAGTGCGGATCAAGCGCGCGCATGACCAGATACGCGATGCCCGTGCCCACGATGGCGCAAAGCGCCATCAGCAGCTCCTCGTTGAAGCCCGGAACCGTGCCGCGCAGCGCCCAGCCGACGGCAAGCCCCGCAATGAAGCCCGCCAGCGGAATCAGATACGCCAACGCGGATGCCGCCATCACATGCGAATCGTCCATCTCCACCTCGACCACATCGCCCTTGTCCGCATGCCCGCGCAGCGTGATGGTGTGCTTGGCACAGTCCTCACTGCCGCGCATGCAGTTATGGCACTCGCCGCAGGCCTCCGGCCGCTCGAACACGATGGTCAGCAGATCGCCGCTGACCTCGGTGACAATTCCCTTGTTGGTCATGTTTCGCTCCTTTGCCTCCTATGGGAATAGGATACGCTGTTTTCGCGTTTTTACTTGCTCACTCGAACACCTTTTCAAACTTTGTGAAGCCTTCCGCCTCCAGCAGCTCAATCTGATGGCGCATATTCTTGCTCATCGGCAGCACGGTCACCACCGTGCCGTCCTCACGCAGCTGCCGCGCCGTAGCGAGCACCTCGGTCTTGCGCTCCTTGGAAACCCTGTTGCCGATCAGATAGGCCGTCGCCCCCTCGCCAATCTTGTGGCTGTCCTTCATGTGATCCTTGAGGATCGTCACGATGCGCTCAAAGCCGATGGAGAAGCCGCTCGCGCTGACATTCTGGCCGCTGAATTTGCCAATCATCTTGTCGTAGCGTCCGCCGCCCGCGATGGCGAAGTTGTATCCATCCATCGTGACCTCGAAGATCGGGCCGGTGTAGTAGCCCATGCCGCGCACCAGCGTAGGATCGAATACGATCTTGACGCCGTCCGCCAGCATCGGACGCACGCACGCGATGATCTCCGACAGATTCTCCACCACGCGCGCGGGCAGGTACTCCTCCCCGATGCTCCGGCAGAACTCCTCGATGGAGATGCCCTCCCGCACAGCGCGATAGACGGCGAGATACCTCTCCACCATGCCGGCATCGTAGCCGTTGGCAAGCAGATCCTTTTCAATGCCGTCGAGCCCGATCTTGTCAAACTTGTCCAGCGAGATCAGCACGGAGCCGATCTCCTCCTCGGCAAAGCCGGCCTGAAGCGCCACCGCGCTGAGAATCTGACGATCGTTGATATGCACGGTGAAATCCGTGATGCCGATTTCGCTGAAGATCTGCGTGAGCATCGAAGATGTCGCCGTGATCAGCTCGATCTCGGCCAGGCTGCTGTCGTCGCCCAGAATGTCGATATCGCACTGGGTAAACTGACGGAAGCGGCCCTTCTGCGGATTGTCCGCGCGCCAGACGCTGCCCAGCTGCATCGCCTTGAACGGCGTAGGCAGCTTCTCCTTGTTGTTGGCGTAGTAGCGGGCAAGCGGCACGGTCAGATCATATCGCAGGCCATTGTCGGCCAGCTCGCCGCTGCCGCTCTCCAGTGCGCGGGTGAGCTCCGCGCCGCGCTTCATGACCTTGAAGATCAGCTTCTCGTTGTCGCCGCCCTGCTTGGACGTCAGGTTCTCGATATGCTCCATCACCGGCGTCTCGATCTGCATGAAGCCATAGGTGCCGTAGGTCTTCTTGATCATGCCCAGCACGTGCTCGCGCAGGCGCATATCGGAGGGGAGCATATCGCACATGCCCTTGACGGGCGTCTTGATGAATTTCATGGTCTTCTTCCTTTCATCGGGCGGCTGGCCCGCCGTCCGCTTTTGAACCCCTGCGCCGGGCAAGCCCCGCGCGGATGTATTGCTTAATTCGCGGCTATTCCTGATTTTCCTGCATGCGCCGCCACTCCTCGCGAGAAATCAGCACGGTGCGCGGCTTGGTCGGCCCCTCGGCCTCGGCGGTGATGCCGCGCAGCGTCATCTCATCCACCAGGCGTCCGGCGCGCGCGTATCCCACGCGCAGCCGGCGCTGCAGCATGCTGATGGACACCTGCCCGGCCTCCACGGCCAGATCAATGGCCTTATTCAGCATCTCGTCCACCGGCTCGCCGGCGGGAGGCGCCTCACCCGCGGCGGCCTTCTCCTCCTCCGCGGCGCTGTTCATCTGCTCGATGACATCCTCGTTGTATTCCGCGCTGTGCTTGCCGCGCACGTAATCGACGATCCGCTGCACCTCATCGTCCGAGACGAAGCATCCCTGCACGCGCGTAGGCTTGCTGGCGCCCTGCGGCGCATAGAGCATATCGCCCTTGCCCAGCAGCTTTTCCGCGCCGCCGGAATCGAGGATCGTGCGGCTGTCAATCTGGGAGGACACCGCAAACGCGATTCGGCTGGGGATGTTCGCCTTGATGACGCCCGTGATGACGTTGACGGACGGGCGCTGCGTGGCGATCACCAGATGGATGCCCGCGGCGCGCGCAAGCTGCGCCAGGCGGCAGATCGACTCTTCGACCTCGCCCGGAGCAACCATCATCAGATCGGCCAGCTCGTCGATAATGACGATGATCTTGCTCATCGGCTCCTCTTCCGGCCCGATGGCGTTGTTATAGCCGCGGATATCGCGCACGCCCATCGTCTCAAACCGCTTGTAACGGTGCTCCATCTCCACCACGGCCCAGGACAGCGCCGCCGAAGCCTTCTTGGGATCGGTGACCACCGGCACGAGCAGGTGCGGGATGCCGTTGTAGACGGACAGCTCGACCACCTTGGGATCGATGAGGATCAGGCGCACCTCGCGCGGGGAAGCGCGATAGATGATGGAATTGATAATCGTATTGATGCACACGGATTTGCCCGAGCCGGTCGCGCCCGCGATGAGCACGTGCGGCATCTTGGCCATATCCGCCACGACGGGCGAACCGGAGATGCCCTTGCCCAGCGCCACAGCGGTAGGCGACTTCTCGCGCGTCATCTCCTGGCTCTCGAGCACATCGCGCAGGGAGACCGTCTCGATCTTCTCGTTCGGAATCTCGATGCCGACCGCCGGCTTGCCCGGAATCGGCGCCTCAATGCGCACGCCGTCGGATGCCATATTCAGCGCGATATCGTCCACCAGGCCGACGATACGCGAGACCTTGACGCCCGGCGCGGGCTGCAGCTCATAGCGGGTGATGGCGGGCCCGTGCGTCACATGGGTGAGCTTGGCCTGCACACCGAAGCTCTCCAGCGTGGCGAGCAGCTTGTGCGCCCCCGCCTCGTCCTTGGCGCGCTGGTTGGGGTCCTGCGTGCTGCCTGACCTGTTCAGCAGATCGATCGGCGGATAGGTGTATTCCTCTTTCGGGGCCTCCGGACCGGCGTGCGTATCCTTCCTGGGCAGCACCACCGGCGTGCCGTCAAGGCGGTTGCCGCGCAGCTGCACGATGGTCTTGTCCTCAGCCGGTTCCTCCCGCGCGGCGCTCTGCGGTGCGACGCGGAAGGCCGGCGCGCTCTGATCGACCACCGGCCGGTTTTCACCGTTCTGCACGGCCCGCACGTCGTCGCGCCGCGGCTGCGCCGTATATTCGCCCTGCGAAACACCGTATCCCTGTACAGGCTCATCCGGCATATCGCGCCAAGGCACACCGTCGTCGTCCTCATCCTGCACGGGCTCCGGCGGATAGACATCATCCGCCGCGGCGCCTGCATCCTCCGACGCAGGCACCACGCCGTTGTACGTCATCTCCCGTGCCTCCACGGGATCGGCGGCGTACGCGCTCTCGTGCTGCTGGGAAATCGCCGTTTCCTGCGCGTATACGTCGTATGCGCTCTGCTGCGCATAGCCGCTGTATGTCGGCTGTGCCGGCGCGCTTTCCTCCTGCGGCTGCGCCGCGTTCATGCCGTGCAGGAAGGCATCCTCCGCCTCCTGAATCGTGAAGCGCGCGCGACGGCGCATTTCCTGCGGATCGCGGCGGTCATTGATGCTCTCCCGCGTGAATTCGTCATCCCGCTCGATGTACAGCTGTCTGTCCTCCGGGATGGTGCGCTTTCTCGGGCCTGCGGCCGTGCGCACGGGACGCCGGGGCTGTTCCGGGCGGGGAGCCGTCGGCATCTCGTCACTCGTCTCTTCCGTCGGCTCGGAGCGCACGACCTCGAGCTTCGGTTTGCGCTTTCTCGTCCTGGGCGCGGGCGCTTCCTCCTGCACCGGCTCGGGCTGTTCCTCTTCATCTGGGACGCTGCGTGCAGCGCGCGCGGCGTCCACTGCCGCCTTCGCCTCCTGCTGCGCCTGTCTTTCCGCCTGCGTGCGCTCCCGTTCCATGCGCTTTTGCTGGCGCTGTTCCGCCCGCACGCTCTCGCGGTCAAGCTCCTCTTCCTCACGGACGGCGCGCAGGGCTTCCCGCTCCTCACGCCGTTCGGCACGGGCAGCGCGCAGATCGTCGATCCACTCCGAGAGCACCATGCCGACATTGCCAAACGATACGCCGGTAAACACCATCAGCACGATCGTCGAGGCGAAAATCAGCACGATCACGGCGCCCCAGACGTCGAGCGCCCTATACAGCGGCCAGGCCAGCAGCGCGCCGATCAGCCCGCCGCCCTTGCAGTCGAGCGATGCATTGCGATACGAACGCATCAGGAAGCTCCCATAGGACGCCTGCGTGCCGTCGGCAAAGATCGCGGCGCTGACCGTTTCAATCTGGAACAGCTGGAGCAGCGTTTCCACAAACAGGAAGATCAGCGCAACGCACACCATCGTCCTCGCGCGCACGCGCCCCCTCGAAAAGAACACCAGCATGACGCCCGCCCAGCACAGCACCACCGGCAGCAGCAGGCACAGCGTGCCGCCCAGCCCGCGCGCAATCAGCGTGCACTGATTGAGCAGCCCACCGCCGGACGCAATGAACTGGCTGGCAAGCGCCAACAGCCCCACGCAGAGAATCACAATGCCGATCACGCCGCGCGGATCGACACCCGTCTGCTTGCTGCGCCCCGCCGTTCCCCGCTTGCCGCTCACTTTCCGTTTCGTTTTACCGCCCTTGGGCGATGCCTTCTTGGCCATCTGCCAACCTCCCGCTGTCGCTCGCGGCGCATCGCCGCGTCACAATCCCTATATCGTATGCGGAATGAACCATACTCATCCCATTCACCTTCACACACCCGCTCTGAGCGGATAAAAAGCGCGCCGTGCGCGCTCCCGCTTCCGAAGCACTTCTCACTTCAACGTGTTTCTGTGCCCGCCGCCCGGTTTTTCGCGCTATTTCCTATCGGTTAAAAAGCGCGCCGTGCGCGCTCCCGCTTCCGAAGCGCTTCTCACTTCAACGTGTTTCTGTGCCCGCCGCCCGGTTTTCGCGCCATTTCCTATCATCTAAAGGCACGCCGTGCGCACTCCCGCTTCCGAAGCACTTCTCACTTCAAAGTGTTTCTGTGCCCGTCGCCCGGTTTTCGCGCCATTTCCTATCGGTTAAAAAGCGCGCCGTGCGCGCTCCCGCTTCCGAAGCGCTTCTCACTTCAACGTGTTTCTGTGCCCGCCGCCCGGTTTTCGCGCCATTTCCTATCAGTTAAAAAACAATCTGCCCGAGCCAAAGTCAGGCAGATTATTATAGCATATTTGGGCAATTCAGTAAAGACTTTCCTCCGGCATTGAGGCGCGCAGGATCAGGCAGGCGAGCACGCCTTCCTCGTCCACATGCGCCTGGAGCACATGCTCCCCGAAGCGATACAGCAGGCTCTCGCCGGGTTCGAGCATCATGTCAAACGCGGTATCCTCGTCGATGCTCTGCGTGCGCTCCGGCTCGCCCAGCAGCGCCACGATCTCCTCGCGCACCGTCCGTCCGGTCGTCAGGCCATGCCAGCTGATGCGCGAAGCGCGCACGGCGGAAACCGGCGTGTCCTCCTCGTCCGTATCGGCATAACGCGGGATTTCCAGCGCCCAGCCGCGCAGCGATGCCTCCTCAAACAGATAGACCATGGCGTCCTTGGTGTAGTCCGGGTCGGCCAGCAGCGTCAGCGCATCGAGCGCGTCGCCCAGCCTGTCCCCCAGGCCAAAGGGCATTGCGCCGCCGAACACGCCCGACGCGGTCTGTGTCTCGATCTCCTGCCTGTCGGCGGGCTGCGCCTTGGCCAGCGCGTAAACCGGGCTGTCCTCCCCGATGAATTCCTCCAGTTCATACCAGGCAAAGTGCACTGAGCCGCTCGCGCCGCCGAAATAGCGATAGCGGTCGTCGGGATAATAGACCGTCAGTCCATTTTCATCAAAGCCAAAGCTGTCGCGCGGCATCGGCAGCAGATCGGCATACTCCATGTAGTCGCTCATCGCCGCGAGGACCTCCTCCTCGATGATCGCCTCCATCGCCGCGGCAGCCGCCTCGGGATCGGTAAACAGACGGTCAAACGTGATCTCCTCTCCCGTCGCCAGATCGAGTGCCATCGTCAGCGCCGCGCAGCCATCCGATCCGTCCGCCTGGGTTCCCTTCCAGATGAGCACCATCGACGCGATTTCCTCATCCTGATAGATGCTCGCTTCCTGCGTGATCCTCGCGCCGGCCCGGCGGCTTGCCTGTGCCGCCTCATCGACCATAAAGCGCTCATATATGCGGCCGTCCACCTCGCCGATCCACATGGAAATCTCCATGAGCTGCTCCTCATCGAACGCCTCTTCATCGCTCTCAAGCGACGCGCCAAACGCTTCAAGATGGCTGTCTCCCGTTTCCGTTTCGCTCACCCCGATGGTAAGCGGGCCATACGTCGTCGTCACAGTCTCCTGCTCCGCGAGCGCCGTCATCGGCAGCAGGCAGAGCAGAAGCCCCATGATAATCTTTTTCATGTCGTTCACCTCTCACCCATTGTACATGAAATCCGCTTTCATGTAAAGGAAAAGCATGTGATATGAGGATCATTCTCCCCCGGGAAAATGGCATGTTGCCTGTGATCCGGCGCTTTTCTGCGAAGAAAAAGCGTGACCCGTATATTCAACGAATCACGCCCGGCATTTCATCCCGCATACACGGGGCTTTTTTCAAAATATCATCGGCTGGAGCTGGCGCCCCTCGAGCGCGGCCTCCGCCGCCGGGAGAATCTGCGTAAAATCCGCCACGCAGCTGGTCGGCTTGCTCCTGAAATCATCCTGTTCAAACGGCACAAAGAATACGCCCTTTCGGTTCATCAGCAGGCCGATGCCGGCGGCAGAGCTGGCCAGCGCGTCGTTGGTGGACACGGCGATGAGCACCGGCCCGTCGTTGCGCCGGTGGCTCTTGACGGCAAGCGTCGGCGCGGTGTCGTAGATGCCGCAGGCCAGCTTGCCCAGCGTGTTGCCCGTGCAGGGGGCGATGATCAGCAGATCGAGCAGCTTTTTAGGACCTATGGGCTCCGCCTGGGCGATGGTGTGGATCACCTTCTCGCCGGTGACCTCCTCCGCCTGCGCGACCCAATCCGCCGCCTTTCCAAAGCGCGTATCGGTCGAGTAGGCGTTTTCCGACATAATCGGGATCACGCGGTATCCCTTCTGCGTCAGCAGCTTCATCTGCGGGAACACCGCCTTGAACGTGCAGAACGACCCCGTCACGGCAAAACCGATCCGATATTCAGCCATGCATGCTCTCCCCCTTCTTCCCATCCTTCAGATAGCGCCGGGCGACGTCAAACAGCGCCTCGCCCGCGTCAAGCGGCGCATAGCGCCCCGGAAGTCCGCCCTCGACGATGACCTCCACGCCCAGGCGCGCCGCCAGCTCCAAATCCTCGCCGTAGGGCGCGCTTGCCAGCTCAATGATCATCGCCTTCTCTCCGACGCGCGAGAGCGCCTCCTCGTCCAGCACGTGCGCTGGCACGGTATTGAAGATCACATTCGCCTGCGCGGCGGCGGATGCCACATTGCGCAGCGGCACCGGATGCGCGCCCATGTGATGTGAGAGGCGCATCTGCTCCTCGTTGCGCGCACAGACGATCACAAACGCCCCCATCGCGCACAGCCGCACCGCAAGCTCCTGCCCGATGCGCCCAAAGCCCGTCACCATGCACGTGCTGCCGAGCAGCGCGCGCGGCATCCGCCGCATGGCCGCACAGAGCGCGCCCTCCGCCGTCAGCTGGGCGTTTCTGCGCAGAAACGTCTCGTCCTTCTGCGGATTGAGCTGCATCTCCGCCTGCGGCATCTCCTCCGCCTGCACCCCGCCGCCATACAAAATCAGTCTGCACGGCGGCAGCAGCGACAGCACGCGCTCGCGGCCCAGGCCCCGGTTCGGCTCGGCCGTCACCAGCCGCTCATCCCGAAAGCTGTGCGGCCAGGGCAGCAGCACCGCGTCGGCCTGGCCGATCTCGGGCGGCACATCCGCCTCACACGCCACATGCAGCGCTTCCCATCCGGCTTTTTCCGCCGCCAGAAGTGCGCCCCGCATCCGCTCGTCGCCGCCAAAGGCTACCAATTGCATGTTCATCCCCTCCCGGCGAACCTATGCGAAGAAGCCGCGGAGCATGCAAAAAGCGGCCGGAGCCGCTTGATGAAATCACTTGTCGAGCATGGAGGTGCAGTGCGGGCAGCGGGTCGCGTCCTTCGCGATCTCCGTCTTGCAGAACGGGCAGATGCGCGGCGGATCGACGGGCGCGGGCTCCGGCTTCTTCTGGAAGCGGTTCATCGCCTTGATCACCATGAACATGCAGAAGGCAATCAGCACGAAATTGATGACGTACTGGATGAACGCGCCGTAGTTGAGCGTGCCCACGCCCGCGGCACTTGCCGCGTCGATAGAGGCGTAGCGCTGGCCATCCAGCGCGATAAACAGCCCGCCGAAATTGATGCCGCCGGTAACCAGACCCAAAAGCGGCATGAAGATGTCGTTGACCAGCGACGTGGTGATCGAGCCGAACGCGCCGCCGATCACGACGCCGACAGCCATGTCCACGACATTGCCGCGCATGGCAAACGCTTTGAATTCCTCAATAAACTTCTTCATAAACCTCTCTCCTCATGTGTGTTTTATGGCTTAGCGGCCGCGCCGCTCTCCATCGGTTCCTCCTCCGGCTTCTCGCCGGCGGGCTCGGCAGTTTGGGCCTGCGCCCCCTGTGCACCCTCCGCCCCGGCGCCGCTCAACTTGGCTGCCAGCGCGGAAAAATCGATCTCCGGCAGCTCGGACAGCGAGGACAGGCAGAAGTGGCGCAAAAATGCGTCCGTCGTGCCATAGAGAATCGGCCTGCCCAGCGCTTCCTTGCGCCCGACCTCCTCTATCAGTCCCTTCGCCACCAGCGACTGCACGGAGTAATCGCATTTGACGCCGCGCACCAGCTCGATTTCCGCCTTGGTCACCGGCTGCCTGTACGCGATGACGGCCAGCGTTTCCATCACGGCCTGGGAAAGCGACTGCTTCTGCACGGGCTGGAGCAGCTTTTCGACATAGGCCGCGTAGTCGGGCCGCGTCGCCAGCTGCACGTGCGCGCCGAAGCGCAAAAGGCGCAGCCCGCGCCGGTCGAAATCATAGCCGCTCTCCATCGCGTCGAGCGTCTCCTCCAGCTCGCCCTCGGTGATCTCCATCGCGCGGCAGATGTCCTTTTTCTCCACCGCGTTGCCTGTCACAAACAGGATCGCCTCCACGATCCCGATGCGCTCGGAAAGCTCAAGCCCCCGTTTCTCCGGCTCCCCCAGCGCCAGCTGCGTCTGTTCCGTCTTCTCCATCCTCTTCGTTCCTCCTGCCGGGCAAAATCAGTATATCGTCATAGGCCTGCTCCTGCTCGGCGTGCAGGCGGCCCAGCTTGAGCAATTCGAGCATCGCCATGAAGTAGGAGACGATCTCGTCCCGCGTCACATGCGGCGAAAGCATATCCGTAAAGAGCACGGGGCCCTTTCTCAGCCGCGCGGTCAGGTTGAACACGCACTGCTCGATGGTGAATCTGTCGCGCGTGATCGAGCGGAAAACGCGGCCCGGCTCATCCTCCTGCGTCTGGCGCGCGATGATGCGCTCCAGCGCGCGCACCAGCCCGTCAAGCGACAGGCCGGTCAGTTCCACCGGCTGCGGCGGCAGCGGATACTCCTCCGGCAGCTTGGAAAAGACCTGCATCGCCGCCTTTTCAAATTCCTTCATCCGCCCGGCGCTCTCCTTGTAGAGCTTGTATTCCTCCAGGCGGCGGATGAGCGCCTGCTCCGGCGTCTCCTCCCCCTCCTCGCCGGGCTCCGGCGGGCGGGGCAGCAGCGCGCGGGATTTGATCTCCAGCAGCGTCGCCGCCATCGTGAGGAACTCGCTCGCCACATCCATGTCAAGCTCATCCAGTCCGTCAAGCGAGGCGAGATACTG
>JAUNJB010000253.1 GCA_030535375.1 Clostridia bacterium
CTGGTCGCGGCTCTTGCAGAGTCGCGACTGCTATACAGTTTTTGCTTGAATTGCAAGCAATTCCGGCCGCAAAAACTGCAAAGAAGCGATTTTGCATGGCAAAATCAGCACCGTGGTCGCCGTACATGCCGCCGACCACGATTAAAATGCGAGAGGGCTGCGGCCCTCTCGCGCTCTCTTAGGGTTTTTCGACAGTCTGATTCCACGAAATTGCTTCGTGGAATTATCTGCGTTTTGGCGGCAGTATTGTGCCGGTCAGAGTAGGCCTCTCCGCTGCGCGGCGGCGCGGATGCGCTCCAGCGCGCCGGTCAGCTCGCTGCGGGGCATGCCGATCTGCATGCGCATGTAGCCGCGTCCGGGCTCGCCGTACTTGCTACCCATGTCCGGCTCCACGCCGGCCGCCTGAAAGAGCTCGAGAACCTCCTCCTCGGCGCCGAGGGCGCGGAAATCGGCCCAGAGCAGCGTACCCGCCCGGTGGCGGCAGATGTTCACCTGCGGGAAATATCTGCCAAAGAAATCCCGCACCACGGCCTCGTTTTCCCGGGTGAACGCCATCAGTGCGTCGATCCAGTCCTTGCCCTCGGGAGTGTAGGCGGAGAGCAGCGCGATGCGCATGAAGGGACTCAGGCTGCCGTAGTGGTCGCTGTCCCGCTGAACGGTGTAGCGGCGGCGAATTTCTTCATTAGGAATGATGATGTTTGCGTGGCTGGTGCCGGTGAAGTTGAAGGCCTTGCCCAGGCTGGTGCAGACGACGCAGTTGTTCCGGGCCGCATCGATGGATGCGTAGGGCGCGACGCCGCCGTCCGCGAAGGCGTGCTCCGCGAAGATCTCGTCCGCGATCACGAGCACGCCGTGCTTCGCCGCGAGCTGCGCGACCTTTTCCAGATCCTCGCGTCCCCACACGTCCATCAGCGGGTTGTGGGGGTTGCAGAGGATCATCAGTTTGTTTTTCGGATCTGACATCTTTGCGTCCAGATCGTCGAAGTCCATCTCGTAGTGGTCGCCCGTGCGGACGAGCGTGTTGTCCACCAGGCGGCGGCCGCAGTTGGAGATGCAGCGCTCGTACAGCACATAGACCGGCTGCTGGACGATGATGCCGTCGCCGGGCTCGGTGAAGGCGCGGATGCACGCGCACATGGCCTGCAGCGTGCCGTAGGAGGGCACGATCCAGTCGCTCTGAATCTCCCAGCTGCGGATGTCGCGCATCCAGCGGACGATGGCGGAAATGTACTGCGGGTCGGCGGAGGACGTCCAGCCGTACAGGCCGGACTGCACCAGACCGGTCAGGCCACGGATGATGCAGGGCGCGGTCTTGACGTGCAGCTGCGCGCCCGCCATCACGGTGGCGTCCTCGCGGTAGTCCGTGCCGAAGCCATAGTCGATCTTGTCGGCGACGGTTTCAAAATCGTATTTCATCTTTTAAACCCTTTCTGCTTCATAGGATCTCCCCGCTGCGGACATGGGTGTGCGCGCCGTCTCGCACGGCGATTTCGCCGTTCACGATGACATAATCCAGACCGGATGCGCCGCATCTGGGATCGCTCAGGTTTTCGTTGGAGCTGAAGCGCGCGGGATCGAGCAGCAGCACGTCCGCCCGATAGCCCTCGCGGATGCAGCCCCGGTCGCGCAGGTGCAGGCGCTCCGCTGCGTTGCCCGTGAGGCGGCGCACGATCTCCTCGATGGGCCGCTGCGGGCGCTGATCCTCCAGGAACTTGGTCATGCCGCAGTAGGTGGCGGGGGAGCCGCACTCGAGGGGCATATCGCCCTCGCTGAGCGCGGCGGCGTAGTCGAAGCACCAGGTGTCCAGACCGATGCAGGCGTCGCCGCAATCCACGAAGGCGTCGCGATCCGGCGTGTGCTCTGGCCTGCGGCTGAGGGAGATAACGCAGGCGCAGGGATCCTCGCTGAGCAGATCCAGCAGGAAGCTCAGGCTGTCCTGGCCAGCTGCGGCCTCGCGGATCGTCCTGCCGATCAGATCTGAATTCTGGGCCTTTGTGAAGCGCTGCGCCGTGTCCCACGCGGGGTTGGTGCAGGGATTGAAGCGGGTGAATATGCCCCGGGAG
>JAUNJB010000254.1 GCA_030535375.1 Clostridia bacterium
ACTTATTTTTGCACAGCTCACGTTCATTGTCCTGTGACGCAGGTCTTAGAGCGCCACGTCTACAGCTCCGGGTCCAGGGCCGAAGCCCTGGTCGTTTGTGGTGGGTAAGGGGAGTCCAGAGGGGTCTAAGGGGGAGAATCGAAACTCCCCCTGACCCCTCTGGGCCCAGCGCAGCGCGTACCCTCAGCCGCAGGCTGAGACGTTCCCCCTCCCAATATCACGCCGGAAGTTCAGTGAGCGCAGTAATTTCAAGCGGTCTCTCGCCTCTCTTCGGCCGGCTTTTCAGCTCGTACTCCGGCGCGAAGAAGTCCCCGTCCTTCAGGGTGATGGACGCGGGCGAGCCCTTGCAGTGCTTGCAGGTCACTTTGAGATATCCCTTCGTCTCGCCGTCCGCGTCCTTTTCCTCCGTGTACAGGTTCAGCGTGAACGGCGTGCGCTGCACGGCCTCGCCCATCTTCGGCCCGGTGTAGCTTGCAAAGCTGCCCTCTTCCGACATCGTGCTCTCGCCGCCGTCGATCAGCGCAAAAACCTCCGGGGTCATCACCAGATCCTTGAGCTTCACGTTGTAGCCCTTGATCAGATCCTCCGTCTTCAGCTGGGCGATCAGGCGGTTGCCCTTGCGCAGCTCCTTCTCCTCGCCCTCGGAGACAAATGCCTCAAGCGTCACTTCATTGTAAGTGTCCACCACGTAGGTCTTGGGCGTCGTTTCCTCGGTCACAACCTCCGCGCGGGCTACGTTCGCCAGCGGGATCTCCCGAACATCTTCGTTTGCCATGTTGCATCCTCCTTAAAGCTCCGCCCGCAGTACCCTATACTCAAGGGTTTGACTGCGCGCGTCATAGTCGTCTTCAATCATCTCCGGCCCCTCGTTGCCCGTGGGCATGAGCTGGGTCTTCAGGCCCTGCATGGCGGCCTTGGTCTTTTTCACCAGCGCCGCCAGATCTCCGTCCTCGCGCGGCACGAAGCAATACAGCGTCACGATCCGGTAGCCGATGCCCACACTCCCGCTCATGTTCTGCGCATAGCTGCCCCCGCCGCGCACCACCACATATGGCGCGCGGCACTTGCCCCTGGCGATGCCGGGCTTGTAGCACAGCAGGCCCTGGCTTTGCAGGTATTCCCGCGTGCGGTCACAGGCGTCCATCAACGCACCACCTTCTCTTTCGGCCTCTCCCTTTCAGGGAGAGGCTACACTCCGCCATTGCAAGCAATGGCTGTCGTTAGTCGTCCTATCGGCCCCTCTCGCAAAGCGAGAGGGGCTGCGCTCCGGCATTGCAAGCAATGCCTGTCGCTTGTCGCCCTTTCGGGCGACCTTCTTATCGGACGACCTTCCTAAACTGCTCCATGAGTTCCTGCTCGTTGCGCTGCACGGTCGGCCAGAGCACGGCGTTCTGCCCCTCGCGCGCCTTCTCCAGATACACGCTGTAGTCCATGTTGCCCGTGACGCCGCAACGGAGCTTGCCGCCCTGCCAGCCGGAGACGCCCCGGATCGTCTGCCGGGCAAGGCCCGTCCTGTCCGTCCAGGGCGCGCTGCGCTTGGCCTCGGCTTCCAGTTTGGCCGCGCCGCTTTGCGCCACCTTTTCAGCGGAGAACATGCTGCGCTGCTTGATCTCTGTCATTTTCTTGAGGGCCTCAGAAGGATCAAAGCGAAATGCCATCCGGAGCACTCCCTTCCTTTAATACGACATCGCAGAGGATCTCCATCTGCACGTCCGCGCTCAGCACGGTATACCAGACGCCCTTGCAGCAGATCATGTCCCCGGCGGCGAGCTCCCGCGCACAGCCGGAAAGCGCGCAGCACAGGCGCTGCGCGTCCATCCGGGCGATCACGCCGGGGATATCCACCAGCACATTGGCCGTCTGCCCGCGCTCGTAGCGCACGCCGTACACGCAGCCAATCTTTGTGGGCGGGCCGGCCGGTACGCCATTTGCGTCCCTTTCCTGCCGATATACCGGGCAGCAGGACGCGCCGTAGGCCGCCAGTGCGCGGCCAAAGATGCTCTGCGCCTGCCTGAGCACCTGCGGGCTCATCATCATGAAGATCACCTCTTT
>JAUNJB010000255.1 GCA_030535375.1 Clostridia bacterium
CACATGGAAAAACAGACTATGCCGGATTATGAAACCATACGCGCCGCCGTTGCCTTCGTTGATAATCTTTCCCAGCGTCTGCTGAACCTTGAGCTGTGTATCCGCCGGCATATGCATCAGCTTGTTGGAAAGTCCCTCCCGCACCAGATCGGACAGCGGCTTGCCAAACAGATTGCTCTGCCATATCTTCTGCGGGTCCTGTTCGAAGCCCTCCATCAGATAGCGGATCATCTCCTCCGATTGCTGCTCCGTTCCCACAACGGGGGAGACCTCCGTCTGAATATCGACGCGGATCATGTGCAGGCTCGGCGCGCTTGCGCGCAGCCGCACGCCAAACCGCCCTCCCTGCTTCATGATTTCCGGCTCCTGGAGCGTCATTTCATCAAGCAGCGGCGGCACCAGGCCGTATCCCGTCTCCCGCACGGATGCAAGCGCCTGCGCGACGTGATCGTATTCCCGCTTCGCCGCGACGAGCTCGCGCAAAAGTGAGAGCAGATGCGCATCGCTCTCTATTTCCGTGCCGCATTGCTCCGCGAGAATCTGGTTAAACAGCCCCTCGTTGAGGTTCATCTGCAGGCTGACGACGCCGTTGCCGTGGCCGACGGCCTTTTCCGCCACGTTTTCAAGATACGGATTCTGCTCGATGACCTTTGAGAACGTCTGCACATCGCCGATCCGCAGGCTCTGCGGCGCGGCCTCCTGCAGGCTGTCCATCAGGCTCTTGACCAGCCAATGATCGCCGTCCAGCGCACCCAGCCACTCCGGCGTCTGAATGCTCATGGAGGCCACGGGGAACTGCCCGAGTACCTGCTCCAGCACGCCGCGAATGTCCTCCTCCTCGATCTGGGTGACATTCATCGCCACCACGGGCACGCCGTAATCCGCTTCAAGCGCCTTGCGCAGACTCTGCGCCTTCCCGGATGCCGGATTCTCCGTATTGAGAATGACGGCAAACGGCTTATCAAGCGCCTTGAGCTCCTCCACGACGCGCGCTTCGGCCGGCACATACGAGGAGCGCGGCAAATCGGTCACACTGCCATCTGTAGTGATCACCAGACCGATGGTCGAATGCTCGCCGATCACCTTCTGCGTGCCGATCTCCGCCGCCCGCTCAAAGGGAATCTCCTCCTGCGCCCATGGCGTATGCACCATGCGCAGCTCCTCGCCCTCCTGCGTCCCCAGCGCGCCGTCAACCAGATAGCCCACGCTGTCAATCAGGCGCAGGCGAACCCGGTTGTCCGCCGGGAGCGTGACCTCCACGGCCTCATTGGGCACAAAGGTAGGCTGTGTCGTCATGATCGTTCTGCCCGATCCGCTCTGCGGGAGTTCATCCTGCGCCCGCGCGCGGATATGCGCGTTCTCAATCCCGGGAATGACGAGCTTCTCCATGAATCTTTGGATAAAGGTCGATTTGCCCGTGCGCACCGGTCCGACGATGCCGATATACACATCGCCCTGCGTCCTCTCCGAGATATCCTTATATAGGTCGTAAGCTTGCATAACATCCCTCCCTGCCGTCACGCCAAAGTATGCGCCGCGCGGGACGGATATGCCGGTATATGGCCGCAAAGCAGGCAAAGCCGGCGGCCCATCGGCCGCCGGCCCGGATGCTCACGTATTCTCTGCGGGAAGCTGCAGCTCCACGGTGACCTCGATCTCCTCACCCTTGGGCACGCGGTCCTGCACGGTCAGCTCCGCCAAATGGGGAATGCGGTAGATCGTCAGCGTCACGCTCTCCCCCGGCGTCTTTGTCGCGATGCGGTTGGTCAAATCCGTGTGCAGCGTGATCCGCTCGCCGTCCACGCGGATGATGATATCGTCCGCCTGAATCCCGGCCTGCGCGGCGGGACCGCCCTCCGTCACCGCACTGACATACACGCCAGCCGGAATCCGACCTTCAGTCGGTTCTTCGCTTCCGCGCAATGTCATCACGGAAATGCCGAGCTTCGGACGCGTCACCTTTCCATACTGAATGAGGCTGTTCACGATGGGCTGCACGACATCCATCGGGATCGCCATCGCGATGCC
>JAUNJB010000007.1:0-32815 GCA_030535375.1 Clostridia bacterium
CGGCGGTACATCGGGATGGTCAGCAGCATGATGGAAAAGACGATCACGCACAGCAGCGCGATGACGCCCGCGAAGATCAGCGCGCAGTCAAAGTCGATGGTGAAGGCCATGATCATCGCGCCGAAGACCACGAACGGGGAGCGCAGCAGCAGGCGCAGCGTCATGTTGACGCCGGTCTGCACCTGGTTGACGTCGCTGGTCATGCGGGTGATCAGCGTCGAGGTGCCGAGCGTGTCGATCTCGGTATAGGAGAGCGACTGAATGTGTGTCATGAGCACCTGGCGCAGCCTCGCGGAGAAGCCGATGGCCGCCTTGGCCGCGAAGTATTGTGCCGTCACCGAGCTGAGCAGGCCCACGCCGCCCAGCGCCGCCATCAGCAGGCACATCCGCACAATATAGGAACGATCGCCCGCGAGGATGCCGCCGTCAATGATTCTGGCGACGATCAGCGGCACGATCAGCTCGAATGAGGCCTCCAGCAGCTTGAACAGCGGGCCGAGCAGGCATTCGCGTTCGAAGCCGCGAAGATACACAAACAGTTTCTTCAAAAGACATCCACCTACTTTTACCTAGTATGCTAGAGAAAACATCAAAATTATAAGCCGAATTGCGCCGTTTGGCAATGCTTGACAGCAAATTTGGGCATCATGAAGATGTGTGTGGAAAGACGGAGGCGGTCAGAGCGGGCTGTGTTGACAAATTAGGGTCATAAAGATATAATAAATTTAACAATTTACAGCGTTGTGCAGGCGTATGCGGCCGTCCGACACGGGGCGGCCGCGCGGGAAAAGGGGCGGAAAAATGAAGGGAATCGTCGTGATGACGGACAGCAACAGCGGCATTGCGCCGGATGAGGCGCGCGCGCTGGGCGTAACGGTCATCCCGATGCCGTTTGTGATCGACGGGGAGACATACCTGGAGGGGCAGACGCTCTCCGCTGAGCGGTTCTATCAGCTGCTTGAGGAGGGCAAAAGCGTGCAGACCTCCCAGCCCAGCCCGGGCGAGCTGATGGCGGCCTGGCAGGAGTTTACCGGCGCGGACATGGACGTCGTGCACATCCCGATGTCCAGCGCGCTCAGCTCCTCGTGCATGACGGCGCGCACGCTGGCGGAGGAATTTGGAGGACGGGTGCAGGTGGTGGACAACCGGCGCATCGCCGTCAGCCAGCGCCAGGCCGTGCTCGATGCGCTGGCGCTGATCCGCCGGGGCAAGAGCGCGCGGGAGATCCGCGATATTCTGGAGGCGGAGAGCGACGAGGCGAGCATCTACATCGCGGTGGATACGCTGGTCTATCTCAAGCGCGGCGGGCGGATCACCCCGGCTGCCGCGGCGGTCGGCTCGATCCTGGGGATCAAGCCCGTGCTGCAGATTCAGGGGGATAAGCTCGACGCGTTCGCCAAGGTGCGCGGCAGGGTGCAGGCCAAGCGTGTGCTCCTGCAGGCGCTGCAAAGGGACATCGAGGAGCGCTTTGCGGCGCAGATGGCGGCGGGCACGCTGGCGATCCAGACGGCGTACACCGGCAGCGCGCAGATGAGCGATGAGCTGCACGAGGCCCTCTCAGAGCTGTATCCGGGCGTTGAAATCTACTCCACGGCGCTGCCGCTGAGCATTGCCTGCCACACCGGACCGGGCGCGTTCGGCGTGGGCTGCACGAAGCGGCTTGATGTGCCGTGAGCGCGGAAAATGTGGGGCGCGGGCAGGGTTTTGGCCATGCATTGAAGAAGTATTCACATCAAGAATCGGCGCGCGGTCATTCCGGCGCGGATAAACGGAGGATGAGCAAGATGGCATACGCATATGACATTCCTTTTCATGTCGATCTGTCCGGGCGCGTGGCGCTGGTGACGGGCGGCAACGGCGGTATCGGCGGCATGTACTGCCGCGCGCTGGCGGCATGCGGCGCGACGGTGATCGTGCTTGGGCGCAATCTGGAGCGGTGCCGCAAGGTTGCCGATGAGATCACGGAGGGCGGCGGTCTGGCGGATGCGATCTCCGCGGACGTGACCGACGAGGCGGCCATGCTGCGCGTGAAGGAGGAGGTCGCGGCCAGGTACGGCAGGATCAACATCCTGGTGAATGCTGCGGGCGGCGCGGTGAAGAGCGCCATGGTGCCGCAGGATCAGATGGCCGACGGCGGCGAGAAGACGTTCTTCGACGTGCCGGCGGACAATGTCCAGCAGGAGTTTGACCTCAACCTGCGCGGCACGTGGCTGCCCTGCAAGATCCTGACCCCGCTGATGCTCGGGCAGGATGGCGCCTGCGTGATCAACATCTCTTCGATGAGCGCGTATCATGCGCTGACCCGCATTCCGGGCTATTCCGGCGCGAAGGCGGGCGTATCCAACTTCACGCAGTGGCTGGCGACGTATCTGGCCCGCTCCGGCGTGCGCGTCAACGCGATCGCCCCGGGCTTCTTTGCCACGGAGCAGAATCACGCGCTCCAGTTCAATCCCGACGGTTCTCCGACGCCGCGCTGCAGGAAGATCATCGCGGGCACGCCGATGGGCCGCTTCGGCGATCTCAAGGAGCTGATCGGCGCGCTGCTCTTCCTGGTGGATGAGCGCGCGGCGGGCTTTGTCACCGGCGTCGTGCTGCCGGTGGACGGCGGATACAACGCGTATTCTGGCGTATAAGGGCATGCGGAAATAATCTGATGCAGGCGAAAAGCGGGCACGGTGCCGGGCTGCGGAATTCCCTGGAGGATTTGGGCAGCTGCCCGGCGTAGCGCGGTGGGGCCGTCTTGCCAGACCACCGGGAAGCGAAGCGGCAGGGCCGTGCCATGCTTCACGGAGCATCGATAAAATAATAAGAGAGAAAAAACGGAGCTGTCAGGATAAGAATCCAGATATTCTAAGAAAAAACTAAGTATTTGTGGTTGCCAAAGAGGTTTCCGTCTGTCGCCGTCCGTGACAAAAGCAGACGGATGAAACGGAAGACCCTTTGGCGGGGCGCTGGGGGACTGGAGCCTGCCGCCGCTTATGGCGGATCAAGGCAGGCGGGACGTCGCGAAGCGCAGGGAGCGCTGAAAGCGCGGCTATGCGAGTTCCCCGGACAGTGCCTCAAAAAGGCTTGATTACTTAGAAAATTGCTTTCTTAGAACGCTTGGAATGATCCTGACAGTTCCGTTTTATTTGTGTGTCAGAGGGTTTTTCCATCAAAGGAGGAAAGAATCACCGGGCAAGGCGCGCTCTGAGCGCGTCCACATCTCCGGCCTGTATGGCGCTGATGCTCCGCGCGATGTCCTCCCGGGGCCAATCCCACCAGCGCAGGCCGAGCAGCGCAGCGATGGTCTCTTCGGAAAAGCGCCTGCGGATCGGCCGGGCGGGCATGCCGCCGACGATCGTATAGGGCGCAACGTCGCGGGTCACCACCGCGCGGGCGCCGATGACCGCTCCGTCGCCGATGGTCACGCCGGCGAGGATCACGGCTTCGTAGCCGATCCACACGTCGTTGCCCACGACGATATCGCCCTTGTGATCCCAGGACGACGCGACGTCGCGGCGGTCAAGGCCCCATTCCTCATAAAAGAGTGGGAAGGGATAGGTGGACAGCGATCCGAGCGCGTGGTTCGCGCTGTTGAACAGAAAGCGCGCGCCGCAGGCGATGGAGCAGAATTTTCCGATCACCAGCCTGTCGCGGTTGATGGGATAGTGATAGAGCACATTGTTTTTTTCAAACGATGTGGGGTCGTTGACAAAATCGTTGTACATGGTGTAATCGCCGACGGTGATGCCCGGATCGGTGATGACGTTTTTGAGATATACGGTCTGCCGGTCACCCGTGCGGGGATAGACGGCTGTTTCTGGAATCGTCATAGGGGTTCCTCCTGCTGGGTTGATGTGTTCTGGCGACGATTCCAGATGTGACGATGCAGCGCTTCAAGGCACACCACCTCTGCTTTCCCGGCCTCCCTGGCCGTAAGGCGAGTATAGCACGGCCAGCGCGGGCGCGCAAGCGGTCACCGTGCGCTCAGCGGGAATATCATCGCCTCCGCGAACGCATCAAGCGTATCGGCATCGCCGGAGCCCTCCGCGCTCACGCGCAGGGCGGACGGGATGGAGGACAGGCCCGGCATGTCGATGTCGTATTCGCAGAGCCATTGGCCGCCGGACTGCCGGACGCTGCCCGTGTCGCTTGAGAGCCAGTCCATGGACAGATACTCGACCGGGGCACCGGATTCGTCGCAAAGCGTCAGCCGTCCGTAGGTGTCGCAAAGGCTTTGCGCGGCCTCCCGCGTGTTTTGGTGAGGGATCAGCCGGAGCGTCAAGCGCGTGGAGAGCGGGGAGACGTCCAGCTCTCCGATCACGGCGACACAGTCCTCAAGGACGATGGGCGCATCCTGCATATAGCCGTATACGTCACCTTCCGGCGCGCGAAGCGGGAAGCTGAGCGTGAGCGAGGCCGTCACCGTCATCAGGGCCCCGGCGTCGCCGAGGACGCTGCCGGACAGATCGATCGGGGTGTATCCCTGCGCGATCCAGATGCCGGCATCCTGCTGATCCGGCTCCGCGACGGTGACATCCTCAAAGCTCAGCACGGCGGCGATCTGATCCTCGATTTCGCCGCGTGACGCTTCGTCGTAACCGCTCAGGTCTTCGTGCATGCGCTCGTCGAGGATGACCAGCGGGCCGGACGGACGCAGGACGAGGAATTCGACGGACACCTCCGCCTCCCCGTCATCCAACGGTTCACGCAGCTCACAGGTATTGCCCATGACGGCGGGATTGCGCTGCACGGGCAGCACGTCCAGATGAAAGCTGGGCACCCATTTCAGAAGGTCGTATGCGGCGTCGGCGCTCTCGCTTTGAATGCCGAGGCCGTCGACCGTCGTGCTGCGCACGGCCACGGCGGCGGGGCGCGCGGGCTGTTTGTTGTCAAGCTCGATGGCGTAAGAGAGCCGCCGGCCGTCAAAGACCATGCTCGTCACGGAGATCAGGATGCCGTCGGCCTCGCCGGAGGCGCTCACGGGCGTGACGAGCGCGTCGAGTCCGGCGCTGCTTTCGCCATAGCCCAGCAGCCAGCGCAGCACCTGCGGATAAGCGGCGGCGCAGGCGGCGGCCATCATCAGCGTCAGCAGGAGAAGCGCGAGTACGGGCGCCATACGCAGGCGCGTGCGCGCGGGAGGGGGCGCGTCGGGCAGGGCGCCGAGCGCGGCATCCAGCGCGTTTCGGCAGCTGTCCGGCATGGGCGGAAAGGATCGCTTCAGGTCTTCGGGCGTCATGGCTTTTCTCCTTCCTCGGTGAGTTCAAGGCGCAGCGCCGCACGGGCGCGCGCGAGCCGGCCGCGCACGGTGCTTCCTGGGAGGCTCAGAATGTCCGCGGTCTCCTCGACGGAATAGCCCTCGACGTAGTGCAGCACGGTCGGCAGGCGCAGCGGTTCGGGCAGGGCGCACAGCGCGTCAAATACGGGCGACTGGCGGATATCCGGCGGCGCGGCATGCTCCGGTATCGACTCCGTGAGCACAATGCGGCGCTGCCGCCTGTGCATGCTCTTGCAGACATTGATCAGGATGCGCGTGATCCATGGGGAAAACCGGGTTTCATCGCGCAGTCTGCCGCGGCTTTCCCAGGCGCGAAGCACGGCTTCCCCCAGCGCGTCCCGGCAGTCATCCTCGCTTGCCAGCATGGTGCGCGCCACGCGGTAGAGCGTGCCGCTGTGTGCGGTGACCATCCGGGAGAATGTATCCTTGTTCATGCGGGCCTCCTTGCTGTGTTCTACTTAATAGACGATTAAAGGGCGGAAAAACTCACGCGTGATGGAAAAAATTCTTCAAAACGCTTGACAGACAATAAGACATAATGTATTATATAGACAACAACATAAGACAAGATGACTTATAATCGTCGACCCCGGCGGGGAAAGCGGATGGATGGGCCGGTGAGGCCGGATGAAGGAGGGCGCGGCGTCGCCCGGCGCTTCGCGGGGGAAGGCGGGTTTGTACGAGCAAAAGGAGGAATTGCCCTATGATGCGCAGACTATCTGACACCGAATACGAAATCATGGACTTTGTCTGGAGCAGAACGCCGCCCTTCACCACGGCCGACGTGATGGAGGGGATCGGCAACGAACGGGGATGGAGGATGCAGACCGCTGTGACGCTGCTTGGCCGGCTGATGGATCGCGGCTTCATCCGCGCGGAGAAGGCGGCCAAAGGACGGGAACGGCTGTTTTATCCGCTGATCTCTCGGGAGGAATACCTGCAATACGAGACGGACAGCTTCATCGCGCACTATCACAAGCACAGCGTCGCCAGCCTGATCGGCTCGCTGCGGCGCGACCGGCTCACCGACAGCGATCTGGATGAGCTCAGCGCGCTGGTGGAGCAGCTGCGAAAGGAGGAAGGGTGAGATGCTGAATGCTCTGCTTGTTTGCTCGCTGACGATGGCGGCGGTGACGCTTGTTTGCCTGCTGCTGACGCCGCTGCTGGAGAAGCGATACAGCTCGAGCGCGCTGTACGGCCTGTGGCTGGTGGTGCTGCTGGGATTCCTGGTGCCCTTCCGCCCGCAGATGCCAAAGACGCCGGCCGTGACGGTGGAGGTGCCGCGCACGATTTCCCAATCGATTGTGCCGCGCGCCGTGCGGCAGACAACGGTGACGGCGGCGCCCGTTCAGACGGCCGCGCTGGAGGCGCAGGGCTTCGCGCTGCCGGATATCACGCCGATGCAGGTGCTGCTCGCGCTGTATCTGGCCGGCGCCGCGGTCACGCTTGCCGTGCAGGGGGCGCGTCATCTGCGCTTTATGCGGACGGTGCGCCGCTGGCAGCGCCTGGTTGAGGATGAGGACGTGCTTGCTGCCTACGATGATGCCGTCAGGGAGATGCACGTCCGGCACGCGCCTGCGCTCATGAGCTGCGCGGCGGTGGGAAGCCCCATGCTCGTCGGGCTTGTGCGTCCGCGCATCCTGCTGCCGGACGGCACGCGGGCGAACGCGGCACTCGATCTCGTGCTGCGCCACGAGCTCACGCATCACAGACGCCGCGACCTGCCCGTCAAGCTGCTGATGCTTCTGGCGCGGGCGATGCACTGGTTCAATCCCGCCGTCTATGTCGCCGTGCACATGGCGGACTATGCCTGCGAGCTCTCCTGCGACGAGCGCGCCGTGCGCGGCGTCGGGCGGGACGAGCGTGCGGCGTACAGCAGCGCGATTATCGCCTGCCTGCGCGGGGGAAGCGGCGCGCGCAGCGCGCTGACCACGAGCTTTTCCGCGGACAAGAGGATGATGAAGAGGAGACTGGTTTCGATGATGGATATGCGGCTCAGAAAGCGCGGCGCGGCCTTTGCGCTCGCTGCGGCGGCGCTGAGCGTGGCGCTGGGCGCGAATCTGGTGCT
This sequence comes from Clostridia bacterium, assembly GCA_030535375.1. Classification (GTDB taxonomy): domain Bacteria; phylum Bacillota; class Clostridia; order Christensenellales; family Aristaeellaceae; genus Ventricola. The sequence goes on from JAUNJB010000007.1 coordinate 7,329, forward strand.
GGCGGAGGCGAAGAGCGGCGTATCCTCCGGTGGCGCGCCGTCGGCGGAGAGCGTCGAATATGTGACATACGACGAGATCAGGGCCGCGTATGCGGAGGATACGGTGGTTTCCGTGTACGCCTTTGGCAGCAACGACGGCTGGCAGATGCAGCGGGTCGATCAGGACGGCGACGGAGCGGAGACGAAGAGCGGCTGGGACATGGAGCCCATCGGGGATTACGCATGGAGAATGAGCAGCGCCTTTGATTACGGGCAGTCGGAGGAACCGATCGCCGTCTGGATCACCTTCCCGGACGGGCGGACGGTGATCGCGGCCATGAACAACGTGCCCCGGGAAGGGGACACCATCAGGGACAACGATTTCGACGGACATCTCTGCGTGGTTTTCCCGGCGGACGCGGCGCAGGACGCCTATGCCGCGCGGTGCATGGAGGTGCTGGAGGAGGGCTGGGCACAGACGAGCCGGCTCGCGGGGAACGCCAGCCGGTGGCATGGCCAGACGCCGATGACCGAGGACGAGATGCGCGCCGTTTTCGCGCAGAGCATGCAGAAGATGGGCACGCAGGCGTATTGGTACAGCGATGCGGACACCTTCGAGGCGTATACGGCCAGGATCGAGCGGGAGGGCGGAGAGGTCAGGGAGGATATCGTGCTTTCCACGCTGCCCGGTGAGGACGATATGCCCTATGACGAGGCGCTCGAATTCGCGTATACGCTGATTGAGGAGCAATTCGGTACGCCGCGCAGCGAGCTGGAGCAGATGGGCGTCTATCCCTGGTTTTACAGCTATCCCTATCTGACCATGGAGCCGGAGTGGGAATTCTACATCACGCCGCGCCGCAACTGCGACATCCAAATGGATCATGACTATCCCGACGCGGGAGAATACCGCGTGAGCTTTACCGCCAGAACGCAGCAGACGCTGCTGTGCCTGTGGTATTTGAAAGAGGAGCCGGAGGGAGAGCTGCGCTGGAACGAGAGCTACCGGCTGGAGATCAATCCCGTGCGGCCGGAGGATGAGCTGCAGCTGACGGACGAGGAGATCGGGGCCGATGACGGAGAGGTGTATTATTACGCCGGGGACGGCGATGCGGTCTATCATCTGGATCAGGCGTGCCCCGCCGCGGAGGGAAGGACCCTGGTTCCGCTTGGAATGACGCAGCTTGAGTATCTGCTGCTTCATTCGCTCAGCCCGTGCCCGGTGTGCGCGGGATCGGCGGGCCTTTCGCAGGAGGATTACGAGAGCCTGATGGCCCTGCGCTACGACGGCTACGAGGGGATGACCGTCGCGGCGTATCAGGAGAAGGTCTGGGCGCAGACGGACACGGAGGAGTACAGAGCCATTTTGGAGCGCCTGGGACAGGATGAGTCGCTCTATGCGCTGCGGGACACGGACGAAGCGGCCGCGTTTCTGTTCTGCGAATTGGAGCCCCTGACCGCGGAAAGGTGGCAGACCAGGAGCTTTGACGGATGGGCTCAGGCGGATTTTGGCGGGCAGAGTGCGGCGCTGGAGTATTCGCTTGAACTGACGGTGCTGGATGCGGACCGTTTGACCGTCGGGGAGTACCGCGCGGCGAGGGAGGGCGTCGCCGAGGAGATCCAGGCATTTCTAAGCGCTCAAACGAAGGAGGCGCTGGCGGACGGCACGGGCATGGAGGAGAGAATCGGCCGGGAGATGCAGAGCATCGCGCAGCGATGGGAAAGCGATGCATTGCAGATCCGCGTGGAGTACGCCTATAGGCCCATCGAGGAATCGGAGGATGCGGAGCCGGAAATGGCGCAGGAGGAGCGGCAGACCCCGCACGGCACGCAGGAGGACTATCAGTCCCTGTGGACGCTGATGACGGAGGACTATCGGCAGATGTCCGTGGCAGATTTCAACGAAAGGCTGCTTGAGTGGGCCAATGAGGACGATGAGCGCATGCAGCGGATCGATGAGGACAGCGCGAGGGGAGATTATGCCGTCGCATTATCGGATGAGGAGCGCGCGTTTGTCGAGCTGACGGTGTACGCTTCCGGCTGCGAAAATGGCCGGATGGTGAGAAGCGCGTATACAGGCGTCCCGCAGGAGGACGTGACATACAGGAGCTTCGATCTGAGCAAGGAGACGGCGGAAAACGGGCAGGGCGCCTGGTGCAGCCTGTACGGGGAATTCACATACCGCATCGAGGATGCGCAGAGCCTGACGGTGGGACAGCGTGACCGCAGCCTTTCGGGGATGAACGAGGGAATCCTGAGGTTTTGGGAAGAGACGGAGCTTGACGCGCTTCTGAGCATGGACAAGGCGGAGCTTGTGGCCGCGCTTTGCGCAATCGCTGAGGAAAACAGCGGCGGGGGAATCACGATCGGCGTGGATATGGAGAGGATTTCCTTTGAAAGCATGGATGAGCGCGGAACGGAGGGCGAGAGGGAGACGGCGGATGAACGGGAACCGGCGGATATCCTGAGCCGAGACAGCGCGGGCGTGCGGACGGAGCTTGCGCAGGTGAGCCTGACGGAAGACGGGCTGTCCCTGAGCGTGACCGTGGATACGGCGCTCCGGGTGTATGTCGTCGCGGAGGAGATGACGGTGAACGGAGAAAGACTGATCAGTCCCAAGCGGAACGATTTGGAATGCGCATGGGTGCATCCGCCGCTTGGCGGGGAGACGGGAACCGCCGGGTTTGAGGTGACTGCGTCGTTTGACCGCAATGGCTTTGACATGGAGGATGAGGCGTTTCAGGCGCTGGTGAAGCGGCTCCGGGAGGAAGGGAGCGCGGAGGTCAGCGTGCGTCTGGCGATGCTGACGCCCGCAAAGGACGTGCTGCTCATCGACAGGGAGCAGGAGAACGCGGCGGTATGGCAGGCGATTGACGCGGCCGCGGCGGAGGGATACACGCCGGTTGGCGATGAGCCGTGGGAGGTTCTGCCGGCGAGCGGCTGGGTATCCGAGCTGCTTGGAGAGGCATTTGATCCCAATCAGCCGGTCTGTCTGCCCCTTGGCGACGCGCAGGCATATGCGGATTACGCGAACATGACGGTTCTTGACCGCTTTGTATTGCGGACGGATGTGCGCATGGAGTGACGCGGATTCGCACAAAAAGCGGTTTGGCGCGCGGGGCAGACGCCGCCATGGGCGATCCGCCGATGGACCGGATGGGGAGGCGGGCAGAACCTATAAGACGGCGTTTCCGCTGGCAAGGATTGACAGAAGGATGACGTGATGATATAATGTGAGCAAAGTTAGCTATATCTAACTTTGCTCACATTTTGACTTTTGTAAGGAGGTTCATTTTCATGTCTTTGATCAACAAGGAAGTCAGCGATTTCTCCGTTCAGGCGTATCAGAACGCCGCGTTCTCCACGGTGACGAAGGCGGATATTCTGGGCAAGTGGAGCGTGTTCTTCTTCTATCCTGCGGATTTCACGTTTGTGTGCCCGACGGAGCTGGAGGATCTGGCGAATAAGTACGATCAGTTCAAGGCGATCGGCTGCGAAATCTATTCCGTCTCCTGCGATACGCACTTTGTGCACAAGGCGTGGCACGATGCTTCCGATCGCATCAAGAAGATTCAGTATCCGATGCTGGCCGACCCGACGCACGCGCTGGCAAAGGACTTCGACGTGCTGATCGAGGCCGACGGCCTTGCGGAGCGCGGCACCTTCGTGGTGAATCCGGAGGGAAAGATCGTGGCCTACGAGGTCAACGCGGGCAATGTGGGACGCAACGCGGACGAGCTGCTGCGCAAGGTGCAGGCGCTGCAGTTTGTGGCGGAGCACGGCGATCAGGTGTGCCCGGCCAAGTGGCAGCCCGGCGCGCAGACGCTGAAGCCCAGCCTGGACCTGGTGGGGCTGCTGTAAGAGGTGCCCATGCAGCAGAATCTGTATGATGTGGTGATCATTGGCGGCGGCCCGGCCGGGCTGACAGCCGCCCTGTACCTTGCCCGCGCGTGCTATCGCGTGGTCGTCGTGGAAAAGGAAAAATTCGGCGGGCAGATCACCATCACATCGGAAGTGGTCAATTATCCGGGCGTCGCGAAGACCAGCGGAACCGAGCTCACGGAAACCATCCGCAAACAGGCGCAGAGCTTCGGCGCGGAATTCATTCTGGCGGAAGCGGAGGGCATTGAGCTTGACGGGGACGTGAAGACCGTGCGCACCAGCCGCGGCCCCCTGAAATGCTTTGGCGTGCTGCTGGCCACGGGCGCGCATCCGCGCCATGTGGGCTTTGTGGGCGAGGAGGAATTCAAGGGGCACGGCGTGGCCTATTGCGCCACCTGCGACGGAGAATTTTTCACAGGCAAGCGGGTGTTTGTGGTCGGAGGCGGATTTGCCGCGGCGGAGGAGGGCGTATTCCTGACAAAGTACGCCACGCAGGTCACCATCCTCATCCGGGGCGAGGATTTCAGCTGCGCCAAGGCCGTCGCGGACGCTGCGCGCAGCCATGAGAAGATCGTGGTGGTGCCCAACGTGCAGGTCGAGGAGGTCTCGGGCGAGTCCGCGCTGACGGCCATCCGATACAGGAATATCAAGACGGGTGAGGTGACGGAGTACCGCGCGCCCGAGGGCGAGAACTTCGGTGTGTTCGTCTTCGCGGGATATGAGCCGGCGACGGGCCTGCTCAAGGGGATCGCGGAGCTGAACGAGCAGGGGTATGTGCTCACCGACCGCCGGCAAAAGACGAGCGTGGACGGCCTTTACGCCGCTGGCGACGTGTGCGTGAAGAATCTGCGCCAGGTGGTCACGGCCGTGGGCGACGGCGCGACCGCCGCTACGGAGCTGGAGAAGTACGCCTCCGCGATGCAGAAGAAGACGGGCCTGCAGCCCGAACGGCCCGCCGCCGCTCAGAAGGCGCCGGACGACGGAGAAAAGGCGGCGCAGGATGACGGCCCGTTCTCCGGCGAGATCAAAGCGCAGCTGGAGGCGATCTTTTCAAGGATGGCGCAGCCGCTGATTCTGAGGCTGAGCCTTGATGACCGCCCCGTTTCCGGGGAGCTTCGGCAGTATATGACCGCGCTGGCTGCGCTCACGGATAAGCTCACCGTGGAAATCGCGCAGCCGGATGCGGACGCCGAATTGCCGTGCGTGCGCGTGCTGCGGCAGGATGGGACGCCGACGGGGCTCGCCTTCCACGGCGTGCCGGGCGGCCACGAGTTCACATCGTTCGTTCTGGGGCTGTACAACGCCGCAGGGCCGGGGCAGGCGGTTGAAGCGGATATCGTCCAGAGGATCGAAGCGCTGACGGAGCCGCTGAACATGAAGGTGCTGGTGTCGCTCTCGTGTACCATGTGCCCGGAGCTGGTCATGGCCGCGCAGAGGATCGCCTCCATCAGCGACAGGGTGTCCGCGGAGGTGTACGATGTCAACCACTTCTCCGCGCTCAGGGAGCGGTATAAGGTGATGAGCGTGCCCTGCCTGGTCGTCAATGACGAAAGCGTATCCTTCGGCAAAAAGAACATCCGCCAGCTCGTGGAGCTGCTGGAGAAGGCGGGCGGCGCAGGCGCCTGATTCCGTATTCGTTTAACATCTGCGCACAGATGAGGCGGCACAGGCAAGCCGCATATGCACACCGCCCTCTGCGGAAGACAAATCCCGTCTTTCGCAGAGGGCGGTTGATGTGTTTACAGCAGGGCCTGGATTTCCGGCAGCTGCGCCAGCTTTGCCACGGAGCGCGGAGCGGGCAGCCTGTTGTCAAATTCGATGTGTGCGGCGCGGCGGTAGAGCGCTTCCCTGGCTAAGAACAGCGTGCGCATGCGCTCGGCCTTGTCGCCCGCGAGGTTGGGGCGCGTGTCCTGGCGGACGTCGGCGATCATGTCCTCAAGCGGGCGGTTGAGCCAGATGACCAGACCGTGCCCGCGCATGAGCGCGATATTTTCCTCGCGCGTGACGATGCCGCCGCCCGTGGCGACGACCTGCGCGGGGCCCGCGCAGGCCCGGCGCAGCGCGGCCGTCTCGCACAGGCGGAAGCCGCCGTCGCCTGCATCCGCAAAGATATCGGGGATGCTGCGCCCCTCAAAGGAAACGATGTCCTCGTCCAGATCGAGGAAGCCGCAGCGCAGCTGCGCGGCGAGCCTGCGGCCGACGGTACTCTTGCCGCAGCCCATCATGCCGATGAGAAAGATGGTCTTACGCATGCTCCTGCTCCTTGGCCGCGCGGTAGGCGCCCAGCAGGCGGCAGTTCTCACAGTCCGAGGCGAGGGACTCCATCAGCACGCGCAGGTTGTCCTCGGCGACATTGCCGGTCAGATCGATGTAGAAGCAGTATTCCCAGTTGCAATCGTGTAGCGGGCGGGATTCGATATGCGTCAGGTTCATGCCCATCGCCACGAAGCTGGAGAGCGCGCGCATCAGCGTGCCGCGTTCATGGCGGAGGGTGAAGGTGATGGTCGCCTTGTCCGGGATGCCGATGGGCGTGGGCGAGGCGCTGACCACGAAAAAGCGCGTGTGGTTGCCGTCGAAGGAATGGATATCCGGTGCGAGCACGTCAAGACCGTAGTGCCTGGCGGCCAGGCGGGAGGCGATGGCGGCGTTGCGCTTGTCCCCCAGCTCGGCGACGTGCTTGGCGGCGATGGCCGTGTTGAAGTACGGCGTGGTCACCCAGTCGGGATGCCGGCCGAGAAACACGGGGCACTGGGCGAAGCCCTGTTCGTGGCTGAGGACGGTGGTGATATCCTCGAGCGTTGCGCCCGGCACGCCGAGCAGGCAGTGCTCCACGCGCACCAGCTGCTCGCCGACGATGTGGCAGCTGTATTTGCCCATCAGATCGTAGACGGTGTTGATGGAGCCGGAGGAGGAGTTTTCCACCGGAACGACGCCGTATTTGACCGTGCCCGAGGCGACGGCGGCGAAGACCTCCTCAAACGTCTTGAAATTCACCCGTTCACAGTTCTCGCCGAAGAAGCCGACGACGGCGCTTTCGCCGAATGCGCCCGGCACGCCGCTGTAGGCGATGTGCGTGGTCTCGCTGCGGGAATCGAGGAAACGGCCCTGTTCCTCCCGGGACAGGCGGATCAGCTCGCGGAAGAAGGCCATCGCGGGCTGCGCGAGGATCTCCTCCTCGACCTGCTGCGCGCGGCTGAGGAGCACGGCCTGCTCGCGGGCCGCGTCGAGGATGTCGAGATGATTGGCCTGCTTGTAGAGCGCGACGTCGCGCGATACGCGCATGCGGGCTTCGAAGAGCTTGACCAGCTGCGCGTCGATCTCGTCGATCTCGGCGCGGCACTGCTTGATGTCTTTCATGGGGGCCTCCTGCTGTCTTCAGATGGTTTCGGATTGCAGCGCGTGTGTCGACGCGTCATCCATGGCGAGGTCGCACAGAGCGATGGCGAGGATGCTTTCGATGACGACGACCGCGCGCGGGACGATGCACGGATCGTGCCGCCCGGTGATGGAGAGCTGCACGTCGCTTGACGTGCTCAGATCGACGGACCGCTGCACCCTGCCGATGGAGGGGGTGGGCTTGAGGGCCGCGCGCATCACGATGGGCATGCCGTTGGTGATGCCGCCGGTCACGCCGCCGTTGTGGTTGGAGAGGCAGCGGACGTGTCCGTCTTCCATGTGCATGGCGTCGTTGGCCCGGCTGCCGCGCATGCCGGAGAGGGCGCTGCCGTCGCCAAACTCGATGGCCTTGACGGCGGGCACGGAGAAGGCCAGCTGGCTGACCACGCTCTCTACGGAGCCGAAGAACGGCGAGCCGATGCCCGCGCGCACGCCGACCGCGGCGCATTCGATCACGCCGCCGGTGCTGTCCTGCTCAAGCCGCGCGGCCTCCACAAGCTCGCGCATCGGGGATTCCAGCGCGGGATCGAGCAGCGGGAAGCGCTGTCCCTGCAGCGCGCGCAGCTCGTCCGCACAGACGCGCACCGGATCAAAGCGCGTATCCTCGATGCCGCCGATGGCGGCGATGTGCGCGCCGATGGTCACGCCCCGGTGCCCGAGCAGCTGGCGGGCGATGCTCCCGGCGAAGACGAGCGGGGCCGTGAGCCGGCCGGAGAAGTGGCCGCCGCCGCGCGGATCGTTGAAGCCGCCGTACTTGACATGCCCGGCATAGTCCGCGTGCCCCGGGCGCATGCGCGCGCGCAGCTGGGCGTAGTCCCCGGAGCGTGTGTTGGTGTTTTCGATCATTCCGCACAGCGGCGCACCGGTCGTTCTGCCCTCAAACAGGCCGGAGACGATCTTCACCCGGTCCGCTTCCTTGCGGGCGGTGGCGGTGGGGTCGTTGCCCGGTGCGCGGCGCGCCATCTGGCGGGCGACGGCCTCCTCGTCGATCGGGGTGCCGGCGGGGATGCCGTCGATGACGATGCCGATGGCCGGCCCATGCGATTCGCCGAAGATGGTGAGCTTGAAGTGCTGACCAAAGTTTGCCCTCATCGTGCCAATCCTCCCAATGATGTGAATTCCTCCCAGAACGCAGGCGCGGACTTCGCCGTGGCCTGCGCGTCGGAGATGACGAAGTCGCCGTCCGACAGCGCGGAGGCGACGGCCATCGACATGACGATGCGGTGGTCGTTGCAGCCGTCGATCACGGCGGCGTGCAGAGGCTTTCCGCCGCGGATGATCAGCCCGTCGGGGAGCTCGGTCACATCCGCGCCCGCGGCGGTGAGCGCGTCATGCATGGCGCGCAGGCGGTCGCTCTCCTTGATGCGCAGGCGGCCCGCGCCGGTGATGCGGCTCTCGCCCGGGGCGGCGGCCATCGCGACGGAGAGGATGGGCACCAGGTCCGGCACCTGCGAGGCGTCCACCGTCGCCGCGCGCAGGGACGACGGATAAACCGTCAGTGCGCCGTTTTCCTCGCGAATATCCGCGCCCATGTCACGCAGGATGGCGGCGATGGCGCGGTCCCCCTGCGCGCTGCCTAAGTCAAGGCCCGTGAGCGTCACGGGGCCGCGCTTGCCGATGGCCCCGGCGGTCAGGTAGAATGCCGCGTGGCTCCAGTCGCTCTCCACGTGCGTACGGCCGGGAGAAACGGGCTTCTGATTTCCGGGAATGCGCAGCGTCTGCCCATCGTCCTCCCAGGAGGAGACGACGCCGAACGCCCTTTGCACGCGCCGCGTCAGCTCCACGTAGGCGCGGGATTCAAGCGGCGTGGTGATGCAGATGACGCTCTCGCCCGGCAGCCGGGGCAGCGCGAGAAGCAGGCCGGTGATGAACTGGCTGCTGACGTCGCCCCGCAGGGCGTATTCGCCGCTTTGCAGCGCGCCTTCCACGGTCAGCGCATCGCCGGAGAGCGTCCAGCGCACGCCAAGCGGCGCGAACATCCGCTCGTAAATATGGAGCGGGCGCTGCATCAGCCGCCCATGACCGACGAGGCGCACGGGCCCGCGCCCGTCGAGCGCCAGCGGGATGAAAAAGCGCAGCGTCGAGCCGGATTCGCCGCAGTCGAGTGTGCGCAGCGGTGCGGGCGCGGCGGCCTGTCCGCCGGGAATGACGGCGGTCACAAAGCCCGGAATCTCGTGCGGCGCGATGCGCGCGTCGCCCATGAGCCCCAGCGCCCTGGCGCAGGAAAGCGTCGCCTCGATGTCGCGGGAGAGCTGCAGCGGTGCGAGCACGGTTTCGCCCTCCGCCATCGCCGCCATCATGACGGCGCGATGCGAGGCGGACTTGCTGGGGATGACGCTCAGCGTGCCGCGGAGGGAAGAGGGGGAGACGGTCTTGTTCATCGCATACCTCCCGGAATCACAGCAGATCGCGCAGCTGCGCGCTGGTCAGCGGCACGCCGGTGCACGCGCCGATCTTCGTGAGCTGCACGGTGCGGATGACGGCGCCCTCCGCCTTTTTGTCGAGCGCCATCGTGGCGGCAAGCGCCTCTGAGGAAAGCCCGGCAGGGCGCTCGGCAGGCAGGCCGTATGCCTCGAGCAGGCGCCTGATTCGCCCGACGGTTCCCACGGGCGTCGTGCCCAGCGCCTCACCCCAGCGCGCGGCGGCCACCATGCCGATGCACACCGCCTCGCCGTGCAGAAGGGTGCCGTAGCCCATGGCATTCTCCAGCGCGTGCGCGAGCGTGTGGCCGAAGTTGAGCTGCATGCGCACGCCGTGGTCATGCGGGTCTTCCTTCACATAACGGGCCTTGATCTCGCAGCAGCGGGCGATGACGCCGTCGAGCCGGGGCAGCAGCGCCTCGCGGGAGCCCAGCGATTCGAGCTGATCAAACAGCGCGCCGTCCGCGATGCAGCCGTACTTGATCACCTCGCCCAGGCCCGCGCCGAACTGGCGCGCGTCAAGCGTGCGCAGCGTGTCGCAGTCGATGAGCACCAGCTCCGGCTGGTAGAATGCGCCCAGCAGGTTTTTGCCGCGCGGGTGGTTCACGGCGACCTTGCCGCCGACGGAGGAATCCACCTGCGCCAGCAGCGTCGTAGGCACCTGGATGAAGTGCACGCCGCGCAGATAGGTGCACGCCGCATAGCCTGTGATATCCCCGATGACGCCGCCGCCCAGCGCGATCACCAGATCGACGCGGGTCAGGCGGGCGTCGAGGAAAGCGTCGTAGAGGACGCTCAGCTGCTCGGGGCACTTGGTCGTCTCGCCCGCGGGCAGCGTGACGAGCGTCGCGTCGATGCCGGCCTGCGCGAGCTGGCCGAGCAGCGCCTGCGCGTAGAGCGGCGCGGTATGGCTGTCCGCGACGACGGCCGCGCGCCTTCCCTCGTAGGCGGAAAACAGGGGCGCGGCGCGATGGAGCAGGCCGTGGCCGATGTGGATGTCGTAGCGGCTCTCCTGCTCGGGGGCGCACACGGGAACGATGGGCATGCGGATTCCTCCTTACTTGTACAGCGGTGTTTCGCTCGGCGCGCCGGAGCGCATTAGGTCAAACCGCTTCTTCCTGTCGCTGGAGACGGTGAGCCGCTCCAGCAGCGCTTGGCGGTCGTCCCCGCGCAGCAGGGCGCTGTATTCGCCGAGACGGGCGATCAGCTCGTCCGTCAGATCGGCGAGCGTCTCCTTGTTCGCCCAAAACAGCTCGCACCAGAGGCTGGGATCGAGCGCCGCCACGCGCGTTGCCCCGCGGAAGGAGCCGCCCTCAAAGCCGTAGCTGTCAAAAAGCAGGTGTTGATCGCACAGGGCGAGCGCCATGACGTGCATCAGCTGGCTGGTGTACGCGATGCGCTCGTCGTGCGCGTCGGGGTCGGAAAAGACGATGTCCGGGCAGCCCATGAACGTGACCAGCCGGGTCATGAAGCGGATGCTCTCCTCGGGCACGGTCTCGTCCGGCGTGAGGATGTAGTGCGCGCCGCGGAAGAGATCGGCCGAGGCATTGGCAAAGCCGCCGCGCTCGCGCCCGGCCATCGGATGGCCGCCGAGGTAGACGAATTGACGGTTCGGGACGGCGAGAACGGCATCATGGAGCGGCCGCTTGACGCCGCACACGTCCGTGAGCAGGGCGCTGGAGGCGAGCCTGTGCGCGTGCGTGCGCACGAAATCCGCCGCGGCATGCGGATGCAGGCACAGAACGACGACGTCCATATCGCCAAGCGGCGCATCGGCCGCATCGCTCCAGACCGCGCGGACCGTGCCCCGGTTCAGCGCCTCAAAGCGCGTCCACTCGTCGCGTTCGACGGCGTAAAGCTCGACGTCCGGATAACCGGCGAGCGCCAGAGCCATGCTGCCTCCGATCAGGCCCAACCCGACGAACATGATTTTCATAATCCATTTCCCTCCGCATGGTCGATTGGTACGGCGACGGGATTACAGCGTGCGCTCCACGATCGGCGCCATCGCCGCGATCTTGCCGACGAGCTGCGCGAACTGCGGCGGGGTGAGACTCTGCGCGCCGTCGCACAGGGCGCAGGGCGGATTGTTGTGCACCTCGATGATCAGGCCGTCCGCGCCCGCGGCGATGGCCGCCAGGGACATGCGCTCCACCATCCAGTTGAGGCCGGTGGCGTGGGAGGGATCGACGATCACCGGCAGGTGGGACAGGCGCTTGACGGCCTGCACCGCGGAGAGATCGAGCGTGTTGCGGGTGTACGTTTCGAAGGTGCGGATGCCGCGCTCGCAGAGGATGACGTTCGGATTGCCGGCGGCCATGATGTATTCCGCGCTCATCAGCCACTCGTTGATGGTGGCGGACAGGCCGCGCTTGAGCAGGATGGGCTTGCGGGTCTGGCCGAGCTCGGTGAGCAGATCGAAGTTCTGCATGTTGCGCGCGCCGACCTGGATGACATCCACGCGGCGGTCGAATTCCTCCACGAGCTTGGGGCTCATGATCTCCGTGCAGATGGGCATGCCGGTGAGCTCCTTGGCCTGCTCCAGCAGCGCGAGGCCCTCGAGCTTGAGCCCCTGGAAGGCGTAGGGAGATGTGCGGGGCTTATACGCGCCGCCGCGCAGGATGTTCGCGCCGCTGGCGCGCACCTTGAGCGCGGTATCGGTGATCTGATCATAGTTTTCAACGGAGCAGGGGCCTGCGAACAGGGCCAGCTTGCGCCCGCCGACCCCGACGCCGCCGCAGTCGATGACGCTGTCCGTCGGGTGGAATTTGCGGTTGGCCTTCTTGAACGGCTCGGACACGGGCATGACGCGCTCGACGCCGGGCTGGATGAGGAAATCATGCGGGTCGAGCTTGGCGACGTCGCCGAGCACGCCGAGCACCGTGCAGTCCACGCCGGCGTTGCGCTGTACCTGCATGCCATGGTTTTGCAGGGATTGACAGAGGGAATCGATCTGATCGTTTGTGGCTTGGGGCTTCATGATGATAATCATGGCGGATATCCTTCTTTCTTTTGATCTGAATGACGGCGGAAGGCTTCATGTTGATACAAAAAGGCTCCCGCCTGTGTGGCAGGAGCCTGACGATGACAGTCAGTCCGAGGGGAACGGGACCCTTCTCATGCACGCACGAAAGCAAGACCATAGCCCGTAAAGCCATAGCCGCTAAATCGCACGAAAGAGAACTGATGCATAACCGTTACCTCCCAGTTGCTGTGGTCAGTATACCATGCGGCAGAGGAAAACGCAAGAGGGAATCGCGGAAGGCGCGCATTTTTGTAAAAAGTTGACGAAATGTCACGCGGGTGTCAGATCTTGCGCAGCAGCTTGCGCGCATCTTCCTTGGATGCGAGCGCTAGCAGGTGCTCGTCCCCGGTAAACAGATAGTCAGCGCCGGGCATGGGCCGCAGCTCGTCTCCGCGCTTGACGGCCAGGATATTGATGTGGAAGCGGTTGCGCACATCCACCTCGCGCACGGTGCGGCCCACCCAGCTTTCCAGCGGCGGAATCTCATAGATGGAATACTCGTCCGTCAGCTCGATGTAGTCAAATACGTTTTGGGCGCTCAGGCGGGCGGCCATGCGCTCGGCGCTGTCGCGCTCGGGATAGACGACTTCGTCCGCGCCGTTGCGCAGCAGCAGGCGGGCGTGGATATCCTGGCTCGCCTTGGAGATGACGCGGCGCGCGCCCAGATCCTTGAGCAGCGAGGTGATCAGCAGGCTGCTGGCAAAATCCGACCCGATGCACACGAAGCACAGGTCGAAATTGTGTATGCCGAGCGAACGCAGCGCGGCTTCGTCCGTGCAGTCGGCGATTTGCGCGCTGGTCACGTCGCTCATCAGGGCGGTGACGGCGGCCTCGTCGCGGTCGACAATCATCACCTCGTTGTGCAGGCTCATGAATTTCTGGCACAGGTGCCGCCCGAAGCGGCCCAGGCCGATTACCAGAATGGATTTCATCTGAATTTCTCCTTATCTCATAGACGGCGAAGAGTGGAAGCGTTTTGTCAGCCGATGAGCAGGCGGTCCGTGGGATACTGCACGGGCGCGGGCGCGGCGTGCCTGGCGATGAGGATCGCGAAGGTGAGGCTGCCCAGCCGCCCTGCGTACATCAGCAGGATGAGCACGACGCGGGAAAAGGGGGAGAGCACGCGGGTGATGCCGGTGGTCATGCCGACGGTATTGACGGCGGAAAACACCTCGATGAGCACATCCCGCAGCGCAAGCTCCGGCTGCGCCGCGCAGATGGCCATGGTCGCCGCCAGGGCCATCGTCACATAGACGACGACGATCGAACAGGCGCGGCGCATCAGCCCATTTTCAAGCCGGCGGCCGAAGACGTGCACGTCGTCCTCCCGGCGCAGGATCGAGGCGGCGAGCAGCATGACCATCAGCATGGTGGTGGTCTTCGCGCCGCCCGCCGTGGAGCCGGGGTTGCCGCCGGTGAGCATGAGAATCAGCGTCAGCAGGCTGCCCGCGCTGGAAAGCTCGCCGGTCGGTACGGTATCAAAGCCCGCCGTGCGCGGCGTGACGGCGGAAAATGCGCTGGCCAGCAGCCGCGTGCCGGTATCCATACCGCTCATGACGCCGTGTGCTTCGAAGAAGTAGAACAGTGCTGCGGGCACGAGCACCAGTATGGCGGAAAGCAGAAGCACCACGCGCGAGTGCAGCTGAAGCCTGCGCCAGCGGAAGCGGCATTCGATCAGGTCGTCCCAGACGAAGAAGCCCAGTCCGCCCAGCAGGATGAGCGCCATCACCGTGAGGTTGACGAGCGGATCGGAGACGAAGGATTCAAGCGACGTGTACGCCCCGGTGAGCGTCCCCATCAGGTCAAAGCCGGCGTTGCAGAACGCGGACACGGCGTGGAAGACGCCGTATCCGACACCGCGCGCGAAGCCGAGCATCGGCACAAAGCGAAAGCAGAGGAGCAGCGCGCCGATTCCCTCGACGATCACCGTGCCGGCCATCGCCCGGCGCACCAGACGGACGATGCCGCCGATGTGCAGCGAGGCGACGCTCTCCTGGAGCAGCGTGCGCTGGCGCAGACCGATGCGCTTGCCCATCGCCATGGAAATCAGCGCGAGAATGGTCATCACGCCCAGGCCGCCGATCTGGATGCCGACGATAATCACGATGCGCCCGAGAAGCGACCAGTGGGTTGCCGTATCCACGACGACGAGGCCGGTGACGCAGACCGCGCTGGTGGCGGTGAACAGCGCCGTCAGCGGGTCGGTCATTCGCCCGTCCGCCGAGCAGGCGGGCAGCATGAGCAGCAGCGTCACGGCGAGAATGATCAGGAAAAAGCCGAGCGCGATCAGCGCCTGCGCGCTCATCGGCGTATCCTTTTTTAAGCGGGCGGCCCCGGCGGGCCGGTTGTTGTGCATGAGCAGATCCTCCTGTGCATGGAAAGCTATGGAAGCCCTCTCATTGTAAACTGCATGAATAGGATTTGCAAGTAAAATATCCTTGATGCAGAAAGGGATGAGCGCGATCGTGTGAAAACACGCCCTGAAAATGTGCGGAGAAATTGGAGGACGGTGTGGTAATGGAAAAAGAATGGGCGGATCAATTGGTAAAATCGGATAAAAACCCCCTGCAAATCGAAAGAAAGCCCCCTTGTGGGCGGCGCGAAAAGACATTTATAATATATGCAATCGAATCGGAAACACGAAGAACCTACGGGAAAGACGGGTGAATAATCGGATGAATGAAGTCATCGTTTCCATGCAGGGCATCAGCAAGAGTTTCCCCGGCGTCAAGGCGCTGGATGACGTGAAATTCAAGCTGCGCTCCGGCGAGGTGATGGCATTGCTGGGGGAAAACGGCGCCGGAAAATCGACGCTGATGAAGATCCTCAGCGGCGTGTATACGAGGGATTCGGGCACGATGGAGATCTTCGGCAAGAGTTACGGCAACCTCACGCCCAAGCAGGCGCAGGCCGTCGGCGTGGCGATCATCCACCAGGAGCTCAACATGTGCCGCCATCTGACGGTTGCGGAGAACATGTTCCTGGGGCGCGAGAAGGTGAAGGGCGTCATGCTCTCCGACGCGCAGATGGAAAAGGAAGCCGCGGATATTCTGGGCGAGCTCAAGATCGATATCGATCCGCGGCAGGTCGTCGGCGATCTGCCGGTGTCCAAGCAGCAGATGGTGGAGATCGCCAAAGCGCTGTCCACCAAGGCGCGCGTGCTCATCATGGACGAGCCGACCTCCGCGCTGACCTCGCGCGAGATCGACGACCTGTTCCGCATCATCCATCAGCTCAAGGAGAGCGGATGCGGCATCGTCTACATCTCCCACAGGCTGGAGGAGCTCGCGCACATCGTGGACCGCGTGACCATCATGCGCGACGGTCAGTACATCACCAGCATGAACTTTGCGGACACGACGCTCGATGAGATCATCGCGCACATGGTCGGCCGCGAGATCAAGGAAAAATTCCCCCGCGTGCACTGCGAAAAGGGCAAGAAGGTCTTCGAGGTGAAGCACCTGAACGCCGGACGCATGGTGCGCGACGTGAGCTTTGAGCTCTATGAGGGCGAGATCGTCGGCTTTGCCGGTCTGATGGGCGCGGGCCGCACGGAGACGACGCGCGCCATCTTCGGCGTCGATCCCAAGGACGGCGGCGAGATCGTCCTTGACGGCAAGCGGATCGATATCCATGGGCCGCAGGATGCCATCCGCGCGGGCATCGTGCTCGCGCCGGAGGATCGCAAGAAGGACGGACTGTGCACCAAGCTCTCCATCCGGCACAACATAGCGCTCCCCAATCTCGATCTTCTGTGCAACAAGCTGGGCGTCGTCAGCCAGGTCAAGGAAGACGCCATGTGCGATAAGGCCGTGCAGAACCTCAAGATCAAAACGCCGAACGTCGATGTGGACGCGGGCAACCTCTCCGGCGGCAACCAGCAGAAGGTCGTCGTGGGCAAGTGGCTGGCGCGTGACTCGCGCGTGGTGATGTTCGACGAGCCGACGCGCGGCATCGACGTGGCGGCGAAGGTGGAAATCTACAACCTGATGAACCAGCTCAAGCAGCAGGGCATCGCCGTGATGTTCGTCTCCTCCGAAATGCCGGAGGTCATGGGAATCGCGGATCGGATCATCGTCATGTGCGACGGCCGCATCACCGGCGAGGTCATGGCGGGCGAGACCACACAAAATGAGATTCTGACGCTTGCAACGAAGTTTGAAAACAAATTTGCCAAGGAAAACGGCGAAGGGGGAGCTCACGCATGAACAAGAAGAGCAAATTCAAGCAAATCATGGCCATCCGCGGCATGGGCGCGGCGCTGACCGCCTTTGTCGGCCTGGTCGTCATCTATGTGGCATTCGGCCTTATCCAGCCGCAGGTGTTCTCGATGCGCAACATCCTGAACCTGCTGCGCTCGATGTCCAAATATCTGCTCATCGGCGTGGGTCAGAGCTACCTGCTGATCACCGGCAACATCGATCTGTCCATCGGCTCGGTCGTGGCGATGAGCGCCATGATCTCCGCGACGCTGATGAGCGCGGGCGTCAATGTGCTCATCGCGATTCTGGTGGCGCTCATCTGCTGCCTGATCGTGGGCCTCATCAACGGCATTCTGGTCGGCAAGTTCCAGCTGCCGCCGTTCATCGCGACGATGGGCACCATGTTCGTCGGCCGCGGCGTGGCCTACATGGTCAACGGCAACCGCAACACCAACGCCATCTCCTCCGGCATCGGCAAGGAGGCTGCGGACGCTTTCCAGAATTTCTTCTACTACGGCAGCACCTTCGGCGTGTATAACACGTTCTGGATCGCGCTGATCATCTTCATCGCGTTCTTCTTCCTGCTCTCCAAGACGCGCACGGGCCGTCACATCTACGCGATCGGCTCCAACGTCGATGCGGCAAAGCTCTCCGGCGTGAGCGTCATCGCCACGGTCACCAAGGCGTACATGGTGAGCGCGTTCTGCGCGTTTGTGGTCGGCCTGATCCTCTGCGCACAGGCAGGCATGGGCAACATGGAGGCCGGCAACGTGTACGAGATGTACGGCGTGGCGGCCGGCGTCATCGGCGGCGTTTCTCCGCTGGGCGGCACGGGATTGCTGCTGGGCACCTTCGCCGGCGCTGCCGTCTGGCAGACGCTTGAAAACGGCCTGAGCATGGCCGGTGCGCCGGTCGGCATCCAGCGCATCGTCATCGGCATCATCGTCGTGGGCGCGGTGCTCATGGATATCGTCTTCCGCCGCGGCATCGGCGGCCATAAAGCCCCCGCCAAGGCGCAGGAGGCCAAGAAAGAGACCAAGTAAGCGAATATGACCGCGGCTGAAAGACCGTGGTACATAGATAAAAAACTTTTTTCAAGGAGGACACCATCATGAAGAAACTGATTGCTCTGCTCTGCTGCATCGCTCTGATCGCCTGCGGCGCGCTGGCCCTGGCCGAGGGTGAGAAGATCGCCCTGATCACCATGGACTCTATCGACCAGCATTGGGTTACCCTCAACGAGGGCGCGCAGAAGGCCGCCGAGGAGCTCGGCGCGACCGTGACCTTCATGGCTCCCAACACCAAGGATGACGCGCAGCAGATCGAGCAGGTCAACAATGCTGTCGCCGGCGGCTATCAGGCCATCATCGTGGCCGCGAACGGCCCGGACGCCATCTCCTCCGCGCTCAAGGATGCCGCTTCCCAGGGCGTGAAGATCGTCTACGTCGACTCCCCGGCCAACGTCGAGGCTGAGGCCACCTTCTCCACCGACAACAAGGCCGCCGGCAAGACCGCTGGTGAGACCATGCTGGCGGCGCTCACCGAGAAGGGCATCACCTCCGGCAACATCGGCATCATCAACGTCAACGCCGCGACCGATTCCTGCGTCATGCGTGAGGAAGGCTTCCGCTCCGCGTTCGAAGGCACCGAGTTCACCCTGATGGAGACCCAGTACGGCGAGGGCGACGCGGCGAAGAGCCAGTCCATCGCTGAAAACTACATCACCCAGGGCGTCGTCGGCATCTTCGGCTGCAACGAGGGTTCCACCACCGGCGCGGGCAATGCCATTAAGGCTTCCGGCAGCGATGCCATCGTGGGCGTGGGCTTTGACAAGTCCGACGCGATCCTGGGCCTGATCGAGGACGGCCATCTGCTGGCCACCATGGCGCAGAACCCCGACGTGATGGGCTACGAGGGCGTGAAGGCGGCTGTGGCCGCGCTGAACGGCGAGAGCCTGGGCGGCGCTGTGACCGATACCGGCGTCTCCGTCCTGACCAAGTAATCCTGAGCTTTTCCCTCGAACGGCGCTTTCTCCCCGCAAAAGGAGGGCGGCGCCCAAGCCGGCCGCCGATTTGGGGGAGAGCCGAAATCAGGGGACGCCAGCGGCATGCTGGCGTCCCCGCTTTGTTGCATCCCATGGGCGAATATGATAAAATGAGAACGAAAGAAAAACGGCCGCGGGAGAGGAGGATGGCCCGATGCTGAAAGTGATCATCGCGGATGACGAGGCGCGCGTGTGCAGCCTGATCAAAATGCTGATTGATTGGGAAGCCCTGGGCATGGAGCTTGCGGGCACCGCCGCCAATGGACTGGAAGCCCTTGAGCTGGTGGAGCGCTGTCGGCCGGACATCCTGATCACGGACATCCGCATGCCCGGCTGCCATGGGCTGGAGCTCATCGAGCGTGCCAAAAAGATCAGCCCCCAGCTGGAGATCGTGATCATCAGCGGCTATGCGCATTTTGAATACGCGCAGAGCGCGATTCGCCACGGCGTGGGGGACTACCTGCTCAAGCCGATCAACCAGCAGGAGCTGATGACGACGCTTGAAAAGCTGGGGCAGCGCTGCCTGAGCCGCAGGCAGCTGGGCAGCGAGGTGGAGCAGCTGCGCAAAAGCAGCAGGGAGGATACACAGCAGCTGCAGGGCCGGCTGATGCAGGATCTGCTCTCCCTCCGGCTGAGCACGGCGACGGCCGAACGGCTGTGGGAGGAATACCGCTTTCGCGCGCGGGAGGGGCTTTTGCAGCTCGCGCTGATCAAGATGGATTACGAGCCGGGCACATTTGCGCCGGCATCGTTTGCCGTGCTGACGGAGAAGGCGGAGAAGGTCTTTTGCCAGGAGGTCGGGCCCGTCTGCATGGCGATGCTGACACACTTTGGCGAGGGGATGGGCGGCGTGCTGCTCAACTACGCGCCGGATCAGGGAAAGGGCGTGCGCAAGCGGCTGCGCGCCTGTCTCAATCAGCTGGAGGCACAGCGGGCCATGTTTGGCGGGCTGGAGTTTTCATTGGCCGTGAGCCCTGCCGTCAGCGAGGTGGAGAAGCTGCCGGAGGCGTGCTCCGTCGCCATGCTGACCGCTATGGAGCGGCTGACGGAGGGCACGGGCAGGATGCTTGAGCATCTTCCCCCGCCCTCGGGCATCGACAGGGACAGGGCGCTTAAGGGATGCCGCGCGCTGGTCGAAGCGCGGGCGGAGCACATCACCCGGCAGGAGGTTGACGCCGCCGTCGATTCGCTCGAACAGGAGGTGCGCGGGACGCCGCATGTGCGGGGCAGCGAGATCTATGACCTGGTGCTCTCCGCCGGGCGGATGTTTTTGCAGAGGCCGGAGATACAGGGCCGCGAGAGGCTGCTTGCGGCGTATGAGGCGGCCTGCCGGCAGGCGAGCCGGACGGAGCGGCTGTTCGCCGTGCTGCGCGATATGCTGAGCGGGCAGCTCGCCCTGATCGCCGAGCAGCAGCGCAGCGGTGCGACGCGGCCCATCCGTGTGGCGCGCCAGTATGTCCAGCAGCATTATCACGAGCCGATCACGCTTGAGCAGGTCTGCGAGGCGACGGGCTTCAGCGTCAGCTATTTCAGTGCGATGTTCAAGAAGGAGACGGGAGAGGGCTTTGTCAAGTATCTGACCCGCGTGCGCATCGAGCACGCCAAGGAGCTTCTCCAGCAGACGAATCTGCCCGTCACGGATATTTGCAGCCGCGTCGGCTACAACGATCTCAAGCATTTCACGCAGACCTTCAAGAAGGAAACCAGCCTCAGCCCCGGGCAGTACCGAAAGCTCTACGGCTGAATGCATCAAAGGAAAAGGGGGCGCTTTCATGAAGACGGGGAACGGACAGCGCTTCCTTTTTGCGCGGATACGGCTGCTGACATCGGCGATGTTTGTCTGCGCGGCGGCGTTCCTGATCGCCGCGGCGGCGGAGCATATCAAGCGCGGCGCGGCGCTGTGGCCCGCCGCGGTGGCGGCCCTGCTGATGGCGGCGTTTGGCGCGGCAATGTGGTTTTGGGTCGTTCAGCCGTACCGCAGGCGGGAGCGGGACGTGCGCCAGCTCCTGCGCGGCTATGCGGGCACGGAGGCCAGGGCGATTACGCCGCTGAGCCCGAGCGACGAGATGCTGCTCGGCCAGATTCAGGCGCTGCTCGATCCGTCGCAGATCTTCCGGCTGAATAAGCGTCAGGCGCAGTATCTGGCGCTGCAAAACCAGATCAACCCGCATTTTCTCTACAATACGCTGGAGAGCATCCGCAGCGAGGCGCTGCTCGCGGGCCTTGGCAGCGTGGCGGACATGACGGAGGCCCTGGCCAACTTCTTCCGCTACACGATCAGCAAGGTGGAAAACCTCGTCTCCGTCGAGGAGGAGCTGCAAAACTGCGAGACGTACTTCCATATTCAGCAGTATCGCTTCGGCGACAGGCTGGCGCTCAGCGTGCGGTGCGAGCCCGAGGACAGGGACGAGCTCTACCGCTGCCGCCTGCCCAAGCTGACGCTTCAGCCGATCCTGGAAAACAGCATCATCCACGGCACGGAGCTCAAGGTCGGCGTGGGACACCTGACGATCTTCCTGCAGCGGACGGGCAAACGGCTGCTCATTCAGGTGGCCGACGACGGGGTGGGCATGGATGAGGACACGCTTGCACGCCTCAACAGCCGCCTGGGCAAGGGCGGCCTCAACGCCCAGATGGACAGCGCCGGGCACAGCGGCGTGGCGTTGGTCAACGTGGATAACCGCATCCGCCTGCTCTTCGGAGAGGAATACGGCATGCACGTCTTCTCCATGCCCGGTATGGGCACCACCGTGGAGATCACCCTGCCCGTCATCACCAGCGACCGCGATGTCAAGAACAGGGAGGTGCTGGGATGAGGGAGGAGATCCTGCGCATGTCGGAGGTCACCTACGTGGAGCAGGGTAGCGTGCAGCTCGAGGATTTCAGCCTGAACGTGTTCGCCGGGGAAATCGTGGGCATTATGCCGCGCAACGGTCACGGACTGACGGCGCTGATCGAGCTGCTGCGCAACAATCTGCCGCTGCGCGCGGGCTATGTCTACTACCGGGAGGAGCCGGTCAACAGCTGGCGCGCGCCGAAGGCGCATATCAACCGCATCGGCGTGATCCAGGACAAGAGCTGTCTGGTCGGCGATATGACGGTGGCGGACAACATCTTCGTGCTCAAGCCGGGCTTTAAAACCTGGCTGATCCGCCCGAGCGTGCTCGCCAGCCAGGTGCAGCCGATGCTCGACCGCCTGGGCGTGGATATCCGCGCCGACGCCTATGCCGATACGCTCACCAGCTTTGAGCGCGTGGTGGTGGAATTGGTCAAGGCCGTTGCCGTGGGATGCAGGCTCGTGATTTTGCGCGAGATCGGCACGATCATCAGCGATCAGGAGATTGCGCGGCTGCATGGCATCCTGCGCCGGTATGCGGAGGAGGGCATTTCGTTCCTGTACATCGGCCTGCACTATGAGGAGCTCATGCAGATCTGCGACCGCATCGCCGTGTACGCCAACGGGCGGGTGATCCGCGTGTTTCTGCCGGAGGAGGGAAACCTCCCCTACGACGAGCAGTACGTGCGGCGCGTGCGGGAGCAGATGCATCACCCGGAGACGCCTTGCGGCGCGAGCCCCGCGCTCCAGGTGCGCGGCCTGGTCAGCGGCGAGGTCAAGGGCCTGTCGCTGACGGCGGCCGCCGGGGAATGCGTGGTTCTGCAGGATCTGCAGAATCTCATCTTTGGCGATCTGATCGGCGCGCTGCTCGGGGAGAGGTCGGTGCAGGCGGGCGATATCCTCGTGGACGGCCGGCCGCTCGCGTCGGGCGGCGTCCGGCGGCAGATTGCCGTGATCCGCGAGCGCCCGGACATCTCCATGATCTTCAAGGAGATGAGCTATCTCGACAATCTCTGTCTCACCGTGGATCACCGCCTGCCGGAGATATGGCGCAGCGGCCGGGCGCGCATGGGGCTGAGGCAGGAATGGGCCAAGCGCGTGGGCGAGGATGTCTTCGACATGCCGCCCGGGCAGCTGAGCAAGCGCCAGAGGTATGACCTGGTGTACCAGCGCATCCTGCTGCAGAGACCGAAGGTGGTCTTTTGCGTGCAGCCGTTCAACGGCGCGGACGTGGGCATGCGCATGCACATCTGGGAGCTGCTCAAGGAGCTGATGAACAGCGGCATCGCGCTGGTCATTTTGGCGGTGAATCTGGCCGATACGCTCACGCTGGCGACGAGGCTGGTGCGTGTGGAGCAGGGAAGGGCGTGCGAGACCTACGAGCAGCGGGACTTTGACCGGCTGCCGTTCAGCGCGCCATGGCTTGACCTCTATCGTAAGCTTGATAAGCCGCCGGGGATGTGAGAGAGCCGGAAGACAGGGGGTTCCCCTCATAAGGAAAGAGGGAGCTCCGGACAATGGACGAAAAAAACCGGCGGTTCCCGTGCCGGTCAACCGAGGCCAAAGGGCCGGGCCTTCTCCATGCGGGAAGCGTCGGGCATCAATCATACACGATCGAAAGAGGAAAGGAACGAACAGACTATGCGTTACGCAATCGGTATCGATTTGGGCGGCACCAACATCGCCGCGGGCATTGTGGACGAAGCTTATGCGATTTTGAAACGGGACAGCATCCCCACGCATGCATCAAGGCCGTGGCCGGAGATCGTGGCGGATATGGCGCTGCTCGCCGCCCGCCTGGTGGAACAGGCCGGGCTTGCGCCCGAGGATTGCGCGGGCATCGGTGTGGGCAGCCCGGGCACCTGCAACGCGCAGACCGGCGAGGTCGTCTACTCCAACAATATCAGCTGGGAGCATGTGCCCCTGGCCGCCGAGCTGACCCGGCTGACGGGCTATCCCTGCCGCATCAGCAACGACGCCAACTGCGCGGCTCTCGGCGAGGCGGTGGCGGGCGCCGCCAAGGGCTGCAGCGACGTCGTGCTGCTGACGCTGGGCACGGGCGTGGGCAGCGGCATCGTGCTGAACGGCGAGATCTTTGAGGGAATCGACAGCGCGGGCGCGGAGCTCGGGCATACGACGATGATCTCCGGCGGCGTGCGCTGCACCTGCGGACGGGAAGGCTGTGTGGAGAGCTACGTCTCCGCGACGGCGCTCATCCGCATGGCCAGGGAGGAGGCGGCACGCCATCCGGGCAGTGTGCTGGTGGGGCGCGATATCGATGCCAAGGCCGTCTATGAGGCGAAGGACGCGGGCGATGAGGCGGCCTGCGAGGCGGTGGCGCGGTACGAGATGTATCTGGGTGAAGCCGCGGTGAATGTGGCCAATCTCTTCAGGCCGCAGATGCTGCTGATCGGCGGCGGCGTTTCCGGCCGGGGAAAGGCGCTGACGGAGCCGCTGAACGCCTATGTGCGCGAACACTGCTTCGGCGGCGATCACAGCTACGTGACGAAGGTGGCGGCGGCCAGCCTGGGCAATCTGGCGGGCATCATCGGCGCTGCGGCGCTGTGCCTGCGCAAGCCGGGCGCGGGGCCGCTGCTGCTCAAGCCTGCGTTCAAGGATTATATCTGGGGAGGAAGCCGGCTCAAGACGGACTTTGGCAAGGCGACCGAGATGACGCCGCTGGCCGAGAGCTGGGAGCTCAGCTGCCATGAGGACGGACCGTCCGTCATCCTGAACGGGCCGTGGGCCGGCAGAACGCTCAAGGCGTATCTGGAGGCCCACCCGCAGCATCTGCGCGCCGGGGCGGACGCGGGGACGGAGTTCCCGCTGCTGATCAAGCTGATCGACGCCGCGCGCTCCCTCTCCGTGCAGGTGCACCCGGATGACGAGTACGCGCGCCGGGAGGAAAACTCCTTTGGCAAGACGGAGATGTGGTACGTGGTCGACGCCGAGCCGGGCGCGGGCATCTACTACGGCTTCAAGGAGCGGATTACCCTTGAGGAGATGGAGGAGGCCATCAAAACTGATACGCTTACGGACAGGCTCAACTGGGTGAGCGCGAAGCCGGGCGACGTGTTCTTCATTCCCGCGGGCACGGTGCACGCCATCGGCGCGGGCCTGCTCATCGCGGAGGTGCAGCAGAGCTCCAACCTGACCTATCGCGTATATGACTATGGGCGTGTGGGCGCGGACGGCAAACCGCGCGCGCTGCACATTAAGAAGGCGCTCGATGTGGCCCTGCGTGAACAGCCCGTCAACCCCGTCGGCCCGACGGAGCCCGCGCGGGCTGTCGACGGCGGCGAGATTCAGCCGCTGGTCAGCTGCGAAAAGTTTGATGTCAGCGCGCTGACGGTGCGCGGGCTGATGCGGGGCCGGGCGGAGACACAGAGCTTCCATGCGCTGATGTGCCTGAACGGCGCGGGCGCACTGGTCGCCGGCGGCCACAGCGTGCCGCTGGCCAAGGGACAGACCGTATTCCTTCCGGCGGGCATGGGCGATTATCAGCTCGCGGGCGACATGCGGCTGCTCAAGACGACCCTGTAAACATATAAGAGCGGTGGACAGAAAGGCTGTTCACCGCTTTTTGCTTGCAAAAAAACCGGCCGCGCTCGTCCTCATCATGCGATTTGCAGCGATATACGGGAGGGGAAGCGGATACTGGCCGCAAGGGAATTGCGAAAAACCGGCCGCGCTCGCCCTCATC
>JAUNJB010000007.1:32915-45584 GCA_030535375.1 Clostridia bacterium
GGATACTGGCCGCAAGGGAATTGCGAAAAACCGGCCGCGCTCGCCCTCATCATGCGATTTGCAGCGATATTCGGAAGGGAAAGCGGGCACTGGCCGCTTTTGTGCGCAGAATGTACGCTGCCGGGTAGCGGAGTTCGTTTCTTCCGGCGTGCCGGATGGAAGCGGTCCGGCGTGTGTCAAATAGATGACAGAATGTCATATTCGGGAATAAGTACACATATTTCTATATAAGTACAGGCTGTCTGGATCAATTTAAAGTGCACAGAATATGCGTACAGAAGGGTGGTGTCCGTCTCGTTAAGCGTATAAATCGGAATGATATTTGTGCATAATTTACAGAATTCGACAAAACCAACCCGAATGTGACACGATATGCATAAAAACGACATGATGCGACATGAGGATATATTTTGCGTGTGCGAGACCATTTACTTATTTTGGGCCGAAAGCTATATTTTTCTTAACGAGAGCCTGAATGGGTTCATTCAAGAGCATAGGAAAGGGAGTGGGATTTTTATGAAGAATTTCCCCCGCATAGCGGCCATCCTGATCATGGCGGTTATGCTGCTGCTGACGCTCGGCGGATGCAGCTCGTCGGATGGCAAGACGCATCTGACTTTCCAGATCTGGGATGTCGCACAGAGGGACGGCATGCAGGCGATGTGTGACGCCTATACCGAGCTGCACCCGGATGTGGAGATCGAGGTGCAGGTCACCAGCTGGAATGAATACTGGACCAAGCTGGAGGCCGCGGCGGAGAGCAACACGATGCCCGATATCTTCTGGATGCACACCAACCAGATCCTGTATTACTCCGACTTTGGCATGCTGGCGGATGTGACGGATCTCTATGACGACGAGGACCCGGGCTTCTATCAGGAGCATTATTCCGAGATCTCCCTGAGCAATGCCATGGGCAGCAACGGCCGGCTTTACGGCGTGCCCAAGGATAAGGACAACGTCTGCCTCGTGTACAACAGGGAGATGTTTGATGCGGCGGGCGTGGCGTATCCCGACGAAACCTGGACGTGGGATGACCTGACGGCCGCCTCCCAGCAGATCTACGACAGGATCGGCAAATACGGCTACATGGCCTACGCCGATGATCAGCTCGGATACTGGAACTTCGTCTATCAGGCGGGCGGCTATATCCTCAATGAGGACAAGACCGCCTCCGGCTATACAGACGAGGCAACCGTGCGGGCGATGAAATTCTACATCGGCCTCCAGCAGGAGGATTGGTGCCCGACGCAGACCTACTTCGCGGAGACCAGTCCGGGCACGGCGTTCTTCTCCCAGGTGGGCGCGATGTTCCTCGAGGGCAACTGGAACCTGCTGAGCGAGATGCAGAACTATCCCGAGATGGTCGGCAAGTGGGACGTGGCTGTGCTGCCCAGGTGCCCCGATCCGGCCAGCGGCGACGGCCGCGCGACGATTTCCAACGGCCTGTGCTATTCCACCGCGGCCCGCGGCAAGAATCTGGAGATCGTCCGGGACGTGCTGAAATTCTTCGGCTCCGAGGAGGCGCAGCGCATTCAGGGTCTGTCCGGCGCCGCGATTCCCGCGTACAACGACCTGGAGGACACCTGGCTGTCCGCGTTTGACGGCTTTGATTACCGCATCAACGTCGAAATCTGCCTGGATCAGTTTGAATACTGCGTGCAGAACGTCAACAATGCCTCTCGCCCGAAGTGGAAGTCCGGCGTGAGCGACGAGCTGCTCAAGATTTACAGCGGAGAGGTTGACGTGGACACCGGCCTTGCCTACATGCAGGAGCTGGTGGACAGGCTCAGCGCACCCAAAGAGTAACGCGAGAGGGGAGGCATTTCCTTGAATAAGTCGAGCAACAAAGCGGTCAGGATGTCCCTGGCCGCTAGGCGCGAGCAGAACTGGGCTTACCTGATGGTGGCCCCGACGATCCTCGGCCTGCTGATTCTGAACGTGTGGCCGTTTATCCAGACGATTTACGCGAGCTTCTGCACACACCTGGGCTTCGGCCACTATGAGTTCGCCGGAATCTCTAACTATGCGGCCATGTTTGCCAGCAAAGAATTCTGGAAAGCCAACGTCAACACGCTGTACTTCTGCGTGATGACCGTGCCGGTGGGCATCTTCCTGGCGCTGCTGGTCGCCATCATGCTCAACGCCAAGGTGAAGGCGAAGGGCTTCTTCCGCGCCGTGTTCTTCCTGCCGATGGTCTGCGCCCCGGCGGCGGTGACCATGGTGTGGCGCTGGATATTCAACGGCGAATACGGCATTCTCAACACCATCCTGGGCACGCAGATCAAGTGGATTACCGATCCGAACACCGTCATGCTCGCGTGCTCCGTTGTCGCCATCTGGAGCGCCGTGGGCTATGACGCGGTGCTGCTGCTGGCGGGCCTTCAGAACATCTCCAAATCCTACTACGAGGCGGCGGATATCGACGGCGCGGGCAAGGTGCGTCAGTTCTTCTCCATCACGCTGCCCATGGTTTCCCCGACGCTCTTCGTGGTGCTGATCATGCGCCTGATGTCCTCCATTAAGGTCTATGACCTGATTTACATGATGGTGGAGGATTCCAACCCGGCGCTCACCAGCGTGCAGAGCCTCATGTACCTGTTCTACCGCGAATCCTTCGTGGCCGGCAGCCGCGGCTATGGCTCCGCGATTGTCATCTGGACGGTGATGGTCATCGGCATCGTAACCGTGATCCAGTTCATCGGCCAGAAGAAGTGGGTCAACTACGAAGTGTAAGGAGGGAAGCAGAATGAGAAACGGTTCTATGGAAAGCTCGAAGAAGGTGAACACGTTCATCACCTATGCGGCCCTGATCCTGGGCTCGATCATCATGATCTTCCCGTTCGTGTGGATGATTCTCACCAGCTCCAAGACGATTTCCGAGAGCATGCAGATTCCTCCGACGATCTTCCCCAGGCAGATCATGCTTGACAATTTCGCGGAGGCCATCAAGAGCCTTCCGTTCCTGAACATGTACGTGAATACCGGGCTGATGATCGTATTCCGCGTGCTGTGCGCGGTGCTCTTCAGCTCCATGGCGGGCTACGCGTTCGCCAAGCTCCATTTCAAGGGCAAGAATCTGCTGTTTGGCATCGTGCTGATGCAGATGATGCTGCCCAGCCAGATCTTCATCATCCCGCAGTATCAGATGGTCGCCAAGCTGGGGATGGCCAACAGCGTGTTTGCGCTGGTGTTTCCGGGCCTGGTGAGCGCGTTCGGCACGTTCTTCCTGCGCCAGACCTATCTGGGCATCCCGGCGGAGATCGGCGAGGCCGCCTACCTGGATGGATGCAACCAGTGGCAGACCTTCACCAAGGTCATGTTCCCGCTGACGACATCCTCCGTCGCGGCGCTGAGCGTGTTTACCGCGGTGTTCGCTTATGGCGACCTGATGTGGCCGCTCGTCGTCAATTCCGACCTGAAGATGATGACGCTTTCCTCCGGCCTGGCCACGCTGCGCGGCCAGTTCTCCACCAATTTCCCGGTGCTCATGGCCGGCAGCCTGCTGGCAATGCTCCCGATGGTGGTGCTCTACCTGTTCTTCCAGCGCCAGTTCATTGAGGGCGTTGCGATGACCGGCGGCAAGTAAGCTTCGCGTGTAGGCGTTTTGACGGCCCCGGCATTCCTCGTGTATGCCGGGGCCGCTGTTTTGGAAAAATAACCCGGAGCGACAGCGCGGAGCTTGTGCGGTTCGACGATTGAACCTGCGGGAGAAATCGCGTACAATGGCTGCGATAATATGGACGAAGGGGTTTTCTGATGATCATTTTTGACAACAACGTCTTTACACTGCATACCCGCCGCACCACCTACCAGATGAAGGCCGATGCCTACCGCGTGCTTGTGCACACCTATTATGGCGCGCGCATCGGCGGCGGCGATCTGTCCTATCTGATCCGGTATGCGGACAGGGGCTTTTCGCCCAACCCCAGCGAGGCCGGCCACGAGCGCGTGTATTCGCTGGATACGGTGCCCCAGGAGTATTCCACCTGCGGCGTGGGCGATTTCCGCCTGCCGTCCATCGAGCTGGAGCTCTCCGACGGAAGCCGCCTGGTCGATCTGCGGTACAAGGATCACGAGATCCGCGCGGGCAAGTATGCCCTTGAGGGGCTGCCTGCCTTCCACGGTGAGGGCGGAGAGACGCTCGTCATCCGCCTGGAGGACGCCTGCGCGCAGGTGGAGGTGGAGCTGTACTATGGCGTGTTTGAGGAGCATGACCTGATCACGCGCGCGGTGCGGATCGTCAACCGGAGCGCAAAGCCCGTGCGTGTCACGCGCGCCGCGTCCGTGTGCCTGGATTTCATGCGCTCGGATATGGATTTTGTGACCTTCGATGGACGCCATGTCATGGAGCGCGGCATGAACCGCGCGCCGCTGCGCCCGGGCGTGCAGAGCGTGGGCAGCGTGCGCGGCATCTCCAGCCATCAGCACAACCCGTTTGTGATGCTCTGTGACCGCGACTGCGGCGAGGATCACGGCCTTTGCTACGGCGTCGCGCTGCTCTACAGCGGCAACTTCGTGGCCGAGGCGGAGCGCTGCCAGTTTGGCGATGCGCGCTTGGTGATGGGCATCCATCCGTATCACTTCGGCTATCTGCTGGAGCCGGGCGGCGCCTTCACCGCGCCCGAGGCGGCGATGATCTGCTCGCCCGACGGCTTCACGCCCATGAGCCACCGGTTCCACAGGGCGATCCGGCAGAATCTTCTGCGCGACATTCCGGGACGCAAGCCCGTATTGATCAACAGCTGGGAGGCGACGTACTTCGATTTTGACGCGGAGAAGCTCGTGCAGATCGCAAAGGAGGCCGCGCCGCTGGGCATCGGGCTGTTCGTCATGGACGACGGATGGTTCGGCAAGCGGGACAGCGACATGAGCGGGTTGGGCGATTGGACGGTCAACGAGCGCAAGCTGCCCGGCGGGCTTCACGCGTTGGTTCCCAGGATTCACGCGCTGGGCATGCGGTTTGGCCTGTGGGTGGAGCCGGAGATGGTCAGCGAGGACAGCGATCTCTATCGCGCGCACCCGGATTGGGCGCTGGGGGCGCCCGGCCGTCCGCGGACGCGCAGCCGCAGCCAGCTGGTGCTGGATTTCTCCCGGCGGGAGGTGCGGGAGCACGTTTACGCGGCGCTGCGCAGGGTGCTCAGCAGCGCGCCGATCGCCTATGTCAAGTGGGACATGAACCGCAACCTCACCGACGTATTCAGTGCTGCGCTGCCGGCGGAGCGTCAGGGCGAGGTGTATCACCGCTATGTGCTGGGCGTATATGAGATGCTTGAATGGATGCGCCGCGATTATCCGGACATGCTGATTGAAGGCTGCTCCGGAGGCGGCGGGCGATTTGACGCGGGCATGCTCTATTACACGCCGCAGATCTGGTGCAGCGACAACACGGACGCGGTGGACCGCCTCACGATTCAGTATGGCACGTCGTTCTGCTATCCGGTGTGCACGATGGGCGCGCACGTTTCCGCCGTGCCCAACGAGCAGACGGGGCGCATGACGCCGCTTAAGACGCGCGGCGTGGTGGCGATGAGCGGTGCGTTCGGTTATGAGCTCGACCTGAGCCGGATCTCGCAGGAGGATAAGCAGGTCATCCGGGCGCAGATCAGGACCTATGAGGACAACTACGATTTGATCCATGACGGCGACTATTACCGCCTGGCCAGCCCGTATGAGGGCGAGGGCTACACGGCCTGGGAGCACGTTTCCCCGGACAGGCGCGCCGCGCTCGTGTCGCTTGTGACCTCCAGCGCGCACGCCGCCCCGGCATTTTGGACGCTGAAGCTCAAGGGGCTTGATCCGGATGCCGTCTATCGCGTCAGCGGTGACGAGCGGCGCTACCGCGGCGATGTGCTGATGCGGGCCGGGTATCCGCTCGGGATGGTCAAGGGGGATTATCAGGCCAGGCAGCTGGAGCTCAGGGCGGAGGACTGACGCGGATGCGCCGCGGGGCGTCCGGTCAGGCATCGGCCCGGGCCGCGTGTCCCGAAGGGAAAAAGGGCGGACAACAGGCCCTTTGGCGGAGCATGGGGGCGGGGCCCCAGGCTCTCAAAGGGCCTGTCGTGTGCGGGTTTACCGGGCCGCCCGGACTGAACCGGCGGTCCCTTTCAGAAGGATGGATTGTTTTGCTGGCGCCACTCGCGCGGCGACACGCCATAGCGCTTTTTGAACGCGCGGGAAAAGTGAAGCTGATTGGGATAGCCGCACTTGGCTGCGATGTCCCCGATGGAGGCATTGCTGTTCTTGAGCAGCTCGGCGGCCTTGGACATGCGCAGGCTGATCAAAAATTCCTGCGG
This sequence comes from Clostridia bacterium, assembly GCA_030535375.1. Classification (GTDB taxonomy): domain Bacteria; phylum Bacillota; class Clostridia; order Christensenellales; family Aristaeellaceae; genus Ventricola. Next base: position 39,212 of record JAUNJB010000007.1, read on the forward strand.
GCTGACGCCCATGATCTCCTTGAACAGCTTGCTGAAATAGCTGCGGTTCAGGCCGCAGACGTCCGCGAGCGCCTCGACGGTGACGTTGCGGGCGAAGTGATGCTCGATGTAGGTGACGGCCTCCTGGATGTAAAAATCCTGGAGCTGGGAGCCCTTCATCTCGCGCCGCGTCGCGGAGGAGCGGATCAGCGCGTCGAGGAATAGCCAGAGATGTCCGATCAGATGCAGGGTGGAGGCGTCCGAATGATCCGCGATGTAGAGCATCGTGTCGCGCATGGACTCCGCCAGAGCGGGATTCTGCGGCTGATAGATGGGCTGGGAGACGTCCAGTCCCGCGTTGTGCAGGTATTCCGCCACGCGCAGGCCGTCAAATTCCAGCCAGACGTATTTCCACGGCTGTTTGGCGTCGGCGCAATAGGTGTTGATCTGGCCGGGGCAGATCAGGAAGCCCTGATTGGGGCCGAGGGTGTAGCGGTGCGTCACGCCGGAGGCGTCGTTGGAATCGAGCATGCCGCGGCCGGAGATGACATAGTGGAACAGAAAGTGATTGCGCACAAACGGCCCAAAGGAGTGCAGCGGCTTGCACTGCTCCCAGCCGTATTGATAGAGCCTCAGATCGAAGAAATTGTCGTTGGGGAAGATCGAGAAGGAGTAGTTGTCCAAGTCCGATCACGCCCTTCCTGCCGCGATTGATATGTGATGAACTCTATTATATCATGATTGATCTCCAAATGAAACGGATTAAGGGGGTTTTTATATGCCGGATGTTGTGGCATTGGGCGAATTGCTGGTCGATTTTACGTCGGGCGGGGAGAGCGGACAGGGCAATCCGCTGTTTGAGGCCAATCCGGGCGGCGCGCCCTGCAATGTGCTGGCGATGCTCGCCAAGCTCGGGCATCGCACGGCCTTTGTGGGCAAGGTGGGCGATGACATGTTCGGCCGCATGCTGAAAAGCACCATCGAGGAGGCGGGCATCGCCAGCGACGGCCTGGTGCTCGACCGGCAGGCCAATACGACGCTTGCCTTCGTCAAAAACGCGCCGGACGGGGACAGGGAATTCAGCTTTTACCGCGATCCCGGCGCGGATGAACTGCTGCGTGCGGACGAGCTGAGGGAAGAGCTGGTGAGCCGTGCGCGGATATTCCACTTTGGCTCCCTGTCGCTGACGCGGGAACCCGCGCGCGGCGCGACCCGCCGGGCCGTGCGCATGGCGAAGGAGGGCGGCGCGATGATCAGCTTTGATCCCAACCTGCGCGCTTCGCTCTGGAAGAGCATGGACGAGGCGAAGGAGCAGATGCTTTGGGGATGCTCGGTTTGCGACGTGCTCAAGATCGCGGAGGAGGAGCTTGCCTTTTTGACGGGCTGCGGGGAGATTGAGGCGGGCGTATCCGCGATGCGCGAGGCGTATCCGGGCATCAGGCTGCTGCTGGTCACGCGCGGTAAGGACGGAAGCATCGCGTTTATGGGGGATATGCGCGTGAGCTGCCCGGCGTATTTGCAGGTCAAGGCGGTAGACACGACCGGCGCGGGCGATACATTCTGCGGCTGCTGCCTGCACGCCGTGCTCGAGCACGGGCTTGACGGCTTTGACGGGGAGAAGCTGCTCGGCATGCTGCGCTTTGCCAATGCGGCGGCCGGCCTGGTCACGACCAGAAAGGGCGCGATCAGGAGCATGCCGGACGTCGGGGAGATTGACACACTGATGGCGTAAGATACACCCGAATGCAAGGAGGGCGAGCGACGATGACCGATTTTGAGCGGCGCCTGGCGCAGCGCCGGGACGAGCTGGAATGGCTGTACATGGAGCTCTACGATGACCGGGAAAAGCTCCGTGAGCTCGAGGCGATGATGCAAAGCGCCTATGCGCGGCGGAGCGAGGCCCTGCGCGCGCTGGATGAGCGCCGGGAGAAGGCGCCCGACTGGTTCCGCAAGGGGAGCATGCTGGGCATGACCATGTATACGAGCCTGTTTGCGGGCGACCTGCGCAACCTGGAGGCGCGGCTTGACTATCTGAGTGAGCAGGGGATTACCTACCTGCACCTGATGCCGCTGCTCAGGATGCCCCATCCCGACAATGACGGCGGCTATGCGGTGGAGGACTTTGACCAGGTTGATCCTTCGCTGGGCACCAACGAGGATTTGGCCCGGCTGACGGCCTCCATGCGCGCGCGGGGGATGAGCCTGTGCCTCGATTTTGTCATCAACCATACGGCGGATACGCACGAATGGGCCATGCGCGCCAAGGCGGGTGAGCAGGAGTACATCGACCGCTATATCTGCTATGACTCGCCGGAGATTCCCGAGCTCATGGAGAGGACGATCCCGGATGTCTTCCCCGAAACGGCGCCGGGCAGCTTCATCTATCAGGAACAGATGGGCAAATACGTTTGTTCGTCCTTCCATCCGTACCAGTGGGATCTCAACTACCGCAATCCGGCTGTGCTCAACGACATGGCCGCCAGCATGCTGCACCTGGCGAATCTGGGCGTGGAGGTGCTGCGCATCGATGCGGTGCCCTACCTCTGGAAGGAGATCGGCACCAGCTGCCGCAATCTGCCCAGGGTGCACACGATCATGCGGATCATTCGGCTGATGACGGAGATCGTCTGTCCGGGCGTGATTCTCAAGGGAGAGGTCGTCATGGCTCCGCGCGAGCTGGCGCCCTACTTCGGCCCGGCCGACAAGCCGGAATGCCACCTGCTGTACAACGCGTCCACCATGGCGACGCAGTGGAGCGCGCTGGCTTCCGGCGATGTGCGCCAGCTCAAGCGGCAGCTCGACGATCTGCACAGCCTGCCGGCGCACTGCTGCTTCGTGAACTATCTGCGCTGCCATGACGACATCGGCTGGGGACTCAACGAGGAATACGGCAGGAGCCTGGGCGCCGACCCCGTCATGCACAAGGTATTCCTCTATCGGTTCTTCGAGGGCAGCTTCCCCGGAAGCTATGCGCGGGGCGAGCGCTATAATTACAACCCGCAGACGCAGGATGCCCGCACGTGCGGCACCACGGCAAGCCTGTGCGGCATTGAGATGGGCATTGAACAGCGGGATGAAGCACAGATTTCCATGGGCATCCGGCGCGATTTGATGATGCATGCGGCGATGATGAGCATGGCGGGCTTCCCGATGCTCTCCAGCGGGGACGAGATCGGCCAGCTCAATGGCTACGGCTATCACGACGATGAGGTGCTGCGCGAGGACAGCCGGAACCTGCACCGCACGGCCTTCAGCTGGGAAAACGCGGCGCTGCGCACGCAGGTCGGCACCATCCAGCAGAGGCTGTGGGATGGCCTGCAAAGGCTTGAACGGCTGCGCGCGCAGGAGCCGTGCTTCGGGGAGACGGCGTCGGTGTCCACCTGGGATACGCATAATCAGCATGTGCTCGCGCTCGTGCGCCGCGCGGGCGGAGAGACGATGATCTGCCTGTTTAACTTCACCGGCGAGGAGCAGAGCGTCTGGCTCGATGCGCTCGAAGGCCCGTTCACCGATTTGATTTCGGGCGAGAAGCGCGGCTGCGGCGGCGTGCTTGGGGCGTATCAGTACGTGCTGGCGACGGACAGAGTGTGATTTTTGAAAAACAGCCTGCCGAATGGGACAGGCCGAAGGTTTCCGGCGATATCCGCTGGCCCGGCCGCGTCAGAGAGGGACTTCTAGGGGATGACGCGGCCGTACCGTCGCGCCCGGCACGCGAAACGGCCGGCCCTTGTGGGCATCCGCGAGAGGGCGGACGGGCTGAGCGCTGCCGCTTTGCCTGCGGCGTAGTTTGATCCCAGAAGGAGCCGCTGCGCTGCATCCCCGCCCGGAGCGCCGCTGCCTCTGGGAGGAATGCGGTACCAACCCCATAAGAAAAAAGCGATGTCGCAGATCTGTCTCTGCGGCATCGCTTTTTGAATGGGTGTTGGAAAATGCGCTTATCGCTTTTTGCCCAGGTACGCCTCCCGGACGGACTCGTCGCCCAGCAGCTGCTCGCCGGTGCCCTCCAGGGAGATGGTGCCGGTCTCCAGCACGTAGCCATAGTTGGCGATGCGCAGGGCGGCGTTGGCGTTCTGCTCGATGAGCAGGACGGTGATGCCGTCCTCGTTGACGCGGCGAATGATCGAGAAGATGTCCTTCACGATCAGCGGCGCCAGACCGAGGGAGGGCTCATCCATCATCAGCACCTTCGGCCGGCTCATCAGCGCGCGGCCGACGGCCAGCATCTGCTGCTCACCGCCGGAGAGCGTGCCCGCCAGCTGCCAGGAGCGCTCCTTGAGCCGGGGGAAGAGCGTGTAGACGTAGTCAAGGTCCTTGGCGATGCCGTTTGCGTCGCGGCGGAGGAACGCGCCGATTTTGAGGTTTTCGGCGACGGTCATATCCGGAAAGACGCGGCGTCCCTCCGGCACATGAATGATGCCGCGCTGGACGATCTCCTTGGCGGGCAGGCCGGTGATCACCTCGTCGCCGTAGAGGATGGTGCCGCTTTGCGGCTTCTGCAGGCCGGAGATGGCGCGCAGGGTTGTCGATTTGCCCGCGCCGTTTGCGCCGATGAGCGTGACGATCTGGCCCTCCTCAACGGTCAGGCTGATGCCCTTGAGGGCGCGGATGCCGCCGTAGGAGACGTGCAGATCCCGGATTTCAAGCTTCATCGTCATCACCTCCCAGATATGCGCGGATTACGTCGTCGTTTTGCTGGATCTCCGCGGGCGTGCCCTCGGCGATCAGTCCGCCGTAGTTGAGCACGTAAATGCGGTCGGAGATATCCATCACCACGTCCATGTGATGCTCGATGAGCAGCACGGTCAGGTGGAATTTGTCGCGGATGCCGCGGATCAGTCCGGTCAGCTCGGCGGATTCGGCGGGATTCATGCCGGCCGCGGGCTCGTCGAGCAGCAGCAGCGTCGGCTGCGTGGCCAAAGCGCGGGCGATTTCGAGCTTGCGCTGCATGCCGTAGGGCAGGGAGCTGGCAATCTCGGCGCGCACCTCCCAAAGCCCCATGTAGGTGAGCAGCTCCTGCGCGCGCTGATACATCTGCGCGTTCTCGCGGCGGTAGCGCGGCAGGCGCAGCACGGCGGCGGGCCAGGAGGACGTCAGCCGCAGGTGCTGGGCGATGACCACGTTGTCAAGCACGGTCAGCGCCTTGAACAGGCGAATATTCTGGAATGTGCGGGCAATGCCGGCGTGCGCGATGCGGTCGGGGCGCATGCCGGTGATGTTCTGGCTGGAGAGGGTGACGCTGCCGCTGGTGGGCGTGTAGACGCCGGTGATCATGTTGAAAGCGGTTGTCTTGCCCGCGCCGTTGGGGCCGATGAGCGCGACGATCTCCTGATGATCGATGTGCATGTTCAGGTCGTTGACGGCGACGAGGCCGCCAAAGCGCATCGTGGCGTGGTTGACTTCGAGCACGCGCTTATTCATGACCGTTCACCTCCTTGGAGGGGGCCTTATGCCCGCTGAGCGAGGCGAGCCTGCGGCCGACGGAAGACCAGGTGATCTCCTTGTGACCGAACAGGCCGTTGCGGAAGAAGAGGATGATCACCAGCAGCATCAGCGAGAAGACGACCATGCGCATGCCGGCGACGCCGCTCTCCGGCCAGAAGGGGAGGAAGGGAAGCGGGCCGTCGAGCACGCGCAGCCACTCCTGGCCGATGGTGACGATGAATGCCGCCAGCACAGAGCCGGAGATGGAGCCCATGCCGCCCATGACGACGATCATCAGGATGTCGTAGGTGCGGGAGATCTGGAAGACGTCCGGCCCGATGGTGCCGATGTAGCTGGCATACAGCCCGCCGCCGACGCCGGCCAGGAACGCGCTGATCATGAAGGCGAGCATCTTGTGGCGCAGCAGGGAGATTCCCATGGATTCGGCGGCGATCTCGTCCTCGCGGATGGCCTTGAGCGAGCGCCCGTAGCTGGAGGATATCAGCAGCGCGATGAAGACGATCACGGCCAGCGCGATGCCGTAGCACCACCAGACGTCGGCCGTCGCGGGGATGGATTTGAGGCCCTGCGCGCCGTTGGTCAGGCTCTGCGCGTTGGTGATGACGATGCGGATGATCTCGGAAAAGCCGAGCGTCGCGATGGCGAGGTAATCGCCGCGCAGGCGCAGGCAGGGCAGGCCGATGAAGAATGCGAGCCCCGCCGCCAGCAGGCCGCCGATGATCAGCGCGACGCCAAAGGGCAGCGTCAGCGTGTTGAACGGCGCGATGAGCGGCTCGAGCATGAAGATGGTCTCCTTCTTGGCGATCGGGATGGTGAGCAGCGCGACGGAATACGCGCCGATCGCCATGAAGCCCGCATGGCCGAGGGAGAAGATGCCCGTGAAGCCCTGGACAAGATTCATGGACAGCGCCAGCACGATGTTGATGGCGCACAGCCGCGTGATGCGGATGAT
>JAUNJB010000099.1 GCA_030535375.1 Clostridia bacterium
GGAACGCTCTGCCCGCCCAGCGCCTCCACGAACGCCTCGCTCATCGCCCCGGCGTTCACGTCGCTCCGTCTGATGCGCTCAAGAAACTGCTCAAAGCGGCGCACGCGCAGCACCTTCTGCTCGATGCCGCCCTGTTCAAACAGCTTCCACAGCGCGTCGTTGATCTCGGAATAGAGCGAAAGCATCTCCTGCGTCGCCGGAATTCCCGCGGCGCCGCAGGCGGCCTCAAAGGCATTCTCCTCCGCCTTGTTAAAGTCAAATATCGTATTGTCTGCATCGCACAGCAGCACGTCGTAGCGCCTGTTCATCAGATGATTTTCCTCCACAATGCGTGATTGCACAAATGACGTCGCTTGTATTGTACCACAGATCATTCTGATTGGAAAGCTAAAAACAGTTGGCAGATGATCCGGCGCCGCGCGCGGCAAAGCCCCTTTGCGCCGCCCGGCTTCCGTTTGGCCGGTATCTCTCCATGCGGCGCGCCGGCTCCCGGACGGGGCGAACGCTTGCCATTTGCCCGCCGGGGCAGTATAATGACAGCACAGCTTTTATTTCGGAGGTGCACCATGCAGGATCTGTTTTCCCATCAGGAGGCGTCGCTCAGCCCGTTGGCCGACCGCATGCGCCCCCGCACGCTGGACGAATTCATCGGTCAGGCGCACATCGTGGGCCCGGGCCGCCTGCTGCGCCGCGCCATCGAGGCCGACCGCATGACCTCCTCCATCTTTTACGGCCCGCCTGGCTGCGGCAAGACGACGCTCGCCTCCATCATCGCGAACACGACGCATTCCGCCTTTGTACAGCTCAATGCCGTCACCAGCGGCGTGGCCGACGTGCGCAAGGTCATCAAGGAGGCCCAGGACCGCCGCTCCCTCTACGGCCAGGCGACCTATCTGCTGCTTGACGAGTGCCACCGCTGGAGCAAATCCCAGAGCGACAGCATCCTCCCTGCCATCGAGCGCGGCGTGGTGCGCTTCATCGGCTCCACGACGGAAAATCCCCTGATCTCGATGACCCCCGCCATCGTCAGCCGGTGCCGCATCTTCCAGTTTGAGCCGCTTGGCGAGGGCGACGTGCTCTTTGCCATGCGCCGCGCCCTCGCCGATCAGGAGCGCGGCTTCGGCGCCATGCGGGTCACGCTCGACGACGATGCCGCGCATCACATCGCCCGCATCGCCAACGGAGACGTGCGCTCCGCGCTCGGCGCGCTGGAACTGGCCGTGCTCACCACCGAGCCAAACGAACAGGGCGTCATTCACGTCACGCTGTCCGTCGCTGAGGAATCCATCCAGAAGCCCGTCATCCGCTGTGACGAGTCGCTGTATTACGACATGCTCTCCGCATTCTGCAAGAGCCTGCGCGGCAGCGATTCCGACGCCGCGCTCGCCTGGTTCGCGCGGCTGCTCTATGCCGGCGTCGATCCCCGGCTGATTGCCCGGCGCATCATCGCCCATGCCAGCGAGGATGTGGGGCTGGCCAATCCCACCGCCATGCTCCAGGCCGTCGCCGCCTCCCAGGCGCTGGAGGCGGTCGGCCTGCCGGAGGCCCGCCTATCCATGGCACAGGCGATCATCGCCATCTGCGAAAGCCCGAAGTCGAATTCCGTCGTCATGGCGCTCGACCAGTGCGTCGCCGACGCGGAAAAGGGAGGCTTTGGTCCCGTGCCTGTCCACCTGCGGGACACGCATTACGCCGGGCACGAGCGTCTGGGCTCGGGCGCGCAGTATAAATATCCGCACGACTATCCCGGCCATTGGGTCGCGCAGGAGTACATGCCGCCAGAGGTCAGGGGCCGCAGATACTACGTCCCCTCCGATCAGGGGCAGGAGCTCAAGCTCCGCGAGCGGAGACGGAGCCGCGGCATTGTCGACGAATAGCCTTCATCTAAGCGGCGCTTTTATCCGCGGGTTTTCCCTCCGCGGCAAAAGCGCCGTCTTTCTTTTTTCATTCAGGAGGGAAACTGCATAAACCGGGCCAGCAGCGTCATCGCCAGCAGATCCGCACAGCCCCCGGGGCTGATGCGCGCGACGCTCAGCTCCCGGTCCCACTCCTCCATTTGCACGCGCAGCCGGGGCATCTCCTCCCGCGCCGTGCCGTCCGCCAGCATGGCATCCACCGCGGCGCTCAGGCGCCTGGCCGCATCGCGCAGCCTTTGCGCGCCCTCGCAGCCGCCCCGGCGCACGGCATTGGTATCCTGCGTGCATGCCATCAGCGCCACGAGCGTGCACAGCCCCGCGTCGTTCACACTCATTCCCGCATCCAGACAGGCGCGCATGCGCGGCAATCCAACCTCGCGCACGCCGGCAAAGCCGCCCGCCGCCTCCGAGCGCACGCCGCCGATGCCGCGCTGCTGATACAGCCGCTCGCCGAACGTCTGCGCCTCCCCTTCCTTCGCGCGCTCCAGCTCCCTGGCCATTCGCGCGCCGGTCATCTCCCCGCAGCGCTCGAGCGCCGCGATCACATCGCTTTTTTCCCCGTCAAATCCCATGCCCAGCGCCGCGCAGAAAACGCCCAGAGAAAAAATCGCACCCTTGTGCGTATTCACGCCGCCCGTCGCCGCGCGCATGTCCGCCTCCGCCAGCAGCCCCGGCACGCGCAGGCTGTCAAAGCACGCCCCGGCATCCCCATTCCGATGCGCAAGGCCCGCGTGCGCGCACTGCTCAAAGTAGCCCCGCAGCGCACACGCGCTGTCGATGAATGTAAACACATCCATGTCCTCGTGCGCCCCCGCATTCTGCCTGTCCACCAGACCGGGCTTGGGCGTCACCGCCACCTCGCACAGCAGCGCGCGCTGCGCATTCTGCCCCACGCACCGCGCAAACGCCTCCTCAAAATGCGCGCGAATGAGCGCATGGGCGCGCGCAAAAAGCTCCTCCACACCGTGTGCCCGGCTTCGGGCGCACACCGGCGCCTCCTCCCCGCAGAGCAGGCAGCGGCGGGCGGGAAAGCCGATTTCCGTACGGGCAATCTTCTCCCCATACGGCGCGATCACATCGATATCCAGCAGCCTTCCCATAGGGGTGCCGTCCTCCAGCGCGCACAGGCGGCGCTTGAGCTCCTTCGCATCCCCGCGAACGGCATAAATCGCCTCCGGCCCGGTCTTGCCGTGCACGTCCCCGGCAAAGAGCGTCTCCTGCGCAGCGAGCACCGCGCGCACCTGCGCCTGCCCCCAGGCAAATGCGCGCTCGATGTCCGGCGTCGTCTTGACCGGCCCGGCAATGTTCATCGTCAGGCAGACGATCACCGCGCCGGGGTGCTCGGCCAGCAGCCTGCGTTGCATGTCCGCGCGCGCCTCCCTGGCCAGCATCATTTCAAGCACGGTCACCTGTTGCATTTCCATCATCTTTCCTCACCCCGGCAGTCAAAAATGGTCTTATCCGCCGCAAACCGCGCATAATCGCGCTTCCACACACGGTGAATCTGTGAAGCGTCAAAGCGCGGCAGGGCCTCCTCCTCCATGGTCATGACAATCATCGCATCATCCCGGTTTTCCCTCTCCACGCATGCGCGGCGCACGCAAACCGCATGCACGCCCTCAATCTCCGCCGCGGGCGCGAACAGCCGCTCGATCCCGTCGATCATCGCCGCCTTATCCGCCACGTCCGGTACGAACTTCACCACGATATCATGCTCCATGCTCTGGCAGACCGCCCTTTCATATGCTTGTATCATTGTACCAGAATCCCCGTCCGCGCGCAAGGCGGGGGCCTTTCGCTTTCACATATGGCGCCGATAAGCCAAATTGGATGCGCGCAGCCCGGCCTTTCATGATATAATGTGGTTGATACTCATCCGCAGGAGGAACACCATGAGCGAATACACCGCCGTTGCGCTGCGCGTGGACGATCGCCGCGCTCAGGCGCAGATGGACGCGCTGCTTGAAGCCGAGGGCATCGCGCGCGACCGCAACCTGACCTATTCCGCCGGAATCTTCGACGAAAACGGCGCAATGCTCGCCACCGGTTCGCTGTTTGAAAACACGCTGCGCTGCCTCGCGGTGGACGGCGCGCACCGCGGCGAGGGACTGATGGCCGACATCGTAGCCCATCTGGTGCAGGTGCAGCTGGAGCGCGGGCACACGCATCTGTTCCTCTACACCAAATGCGAGAGCGCCAAGTTCTTCGCCCCGCTGGGCTTCACCGAGATCGCGCGCGTGGGCGGCCGCCTGGTGTTCATGGAGAACAGGCGGGACGGCTTTGCGCGCTATCTCAGGTCGCTCGCCCCGTGTGCGGGCGACGCGCCCGGCGCGGCGTTGGTCATGAACGCCAACCCTTTCACATGGGGGCACGCCCATCTGCTCCGGCGCGCGGCCACGGAAAATCCGCGTGTGGTGCTCTTCGTGCTCAGCGAGGACCGCTCCCTCGTTCCCTACGCGGACAGGCTCGCCATGGTGCGCGCCGCGGCCGCGCAATATGACAATGTGCAGGTCGTCTCCTCCGGCAGCTATATGATCTCCGCGGCAACATTCCCCTCCTATTTTCTGAAGGATGATGCGCTCGTCGTGCGCACCCATGCGCAGCTGGACGCGACGCTCTTCACCAAGATCGCCGCCGCGCTGAACCTCACGCGCCGCTACGTGGGCGAGGAACCCTTCTCCGCAACGACGAGCGCGTATAACGACGCCCTGGCCGATGTGCTGCCGCAGGCCGGCATTGAGCTGGTCGTCGTCCCGCGCGCCGAGGCGGGCGGCACGGCCATCAGCGCCTCTCACGTGCGCCGGCTCATTCATGACGGCCGCATGGAGGATATCCGTCCGCTCGTCCCGGAGAGCACCTACGCCTATCTCACCGGCGAGCCGGGGCAAAACGCCGTGCGCCGCATCATGGCCGCGGACGACGTGATCCACCATTGATGTCACGCAGGAGTTGACATCGCCCCATAAACATGCTATTGTATAATTTATGGGCTTTTCCACCCCATCTGTTTCCATCATCTGCACAAGAGGTTTCGCCATGTCGCTATTCACCCTGATGGCTTTCGGCGTGCTGTGCGCCGGGCTCTACTACGTCTGTCCCCTGAAGCTGCGCTGGCTGCTGCTGCTGGCTGTCAGCTACGCCTTTTACGCCTATCACGGCCTGTCCGCGCTGCCCTATATCCTGCTCACCACGCTGAGCACATGGGCTGGCGCGCTGATGATCGGCCGCATCGCGCAAAAGAGCAAAGCCCGTCTGCGCGAGGAAAAGGCCACACTCGACGCCGCGGCCAAAAAGCAAATCAAGGCCCGGGCCAAAACGCGCCAGCGCGTGCTGTTTTGGGCCGTTTTGCTCGTCAATTTCGGCGTGCTGGCCGTCATCAAATATTCGGACGCGGTGCTCTCCCTGTTTTCCGCGCCGTCGCCCGGATTTCTGCTTCCGCTGGGAATCTCCTTTTACACGTTCCAGTCGATGGGCTACCTGATCGACGTCTACAACGGCAAATACGCGCCGGAGCAAAATCCCGTCAAATTCGCGCTCTTCGTCTCCTTCTTTCCCCAGCTGATCCAAGGTCCCATCGGCCGCTACGACCAGCTGGCCCCGCAGCTGGTGAAACCGCACCGCTTCGACCTTGATGCCATTGAGCGCGGCGCACTGCTCATGATCTGGGGCTTTTTCAAAAAGAAGGTCATCGCCGACCGGGCGCTTCCCCTGGTGGAGGAGGTCTTCGCCAATCAGGGCGCGTATGGCGGCGCCGTGATTGCCGTGGGCGTGCTGTTTTATTCCCTCCAGCAGTACTGCGATTTTTCCGGCGGCATCGATCTGGTCGCCGGCATCGCGGAGCTGTTCGGCATCCATCTCGCCCCCAATTTCAAGCGTCCGTACTTCTCCGTCTCCCTGGGCGACTTCTGGCGGCGCTGGCATATCAGCCTGGGCAGCTGGATGCGCGATTACGTGTTCTATCCCTTTGCGCTCACCCGTCCCATGTCCCGCGTGAGCAAGGCGCTCAAAAAGCACGCGGGCGCGGACATCGCACGCGCCTTCCCCGCCGCGCTTGGCAACATTCTGGTGTTCCTGCTGGTGGGCATCTGGCACGGTGCGACGGCCAACTACGTGCTCTGGGGCCTGTACAACGGCGTCATCCTCGCCGTCAGCGCGCTGCTTGAGCCGTACTACAAGCGCTTCGGCGAAAAGCACCATACAAAATCCCGCGGCTTCCATCTCTTCCGCGTGCTGCGCACGTTCCTGATCGTCAATATCGGCTGGTACTTTGACCGCTGCACGCGCGCGGCCGACGCATTCGCCATGCTCGGCAAGACCTTCCTCGATCCGCGCCTGCCGCAGCTCTCGGACGGCACGCTGGCGCGGCTCTGCCTTGAAACGCGCGATTTCCACATTCTGTTTATCGCCACGCTCATCCTTTTCTTCGTTTCGCTCGCGCAGGAGCGAGGTGTCCGCATCCGCGACTGGCTGATGGGGCGGACGCTGGCCGTGCGCTGGGCGCTGCTGTTGTGCTTCTTCCTGTTCGTCATCGCCACGTTTGAGGGCGCCGGCGGCACAAACAGCGGCTTCCTCTACGCCGTATTCTGATCCCCACTTCGGATCATCATCTGATGGAGGCTTCCCGTGAACAACACTCCGAAACGATTTATCCGTCTGGCCGCGTTCATGCTGGCATTGGTGCTGCTCGTCTGTCTGGCCAACACATACCTGATTCAGACCGACGCCATCTCCTGTGTGATCATGAAGGAAATGCTCGCGCGCGACGACATCGAGCTATGCTTTGTGGGCTCCTCTGTGGTGCGCGATCATTTCAACCCCGCGATCATCAGCGAAATCACCGGACTCACCGCATTCAACGCGGCCTTCCCCTCCGCCTCTCTCCAGGCGGACATCGCCGTCACGGAGGAGCTCTTCAAAAAGAATGACCCGCAGTGGACGGTGCTGGTCGTCGAGCCCTACAATTTCAACACCGCCAAGGAAAACCCGGAAACCGAATACATGCTCATGCCGCACCTGACGGACTGGCGGGTCAAGCTCGACTACTATCTGCGCCTTTGCAAAGAGGACGGCTTCTACCTCGACCGGCTGCTGATCTTCCGGGATTTCTTCGCCACGTCGCTCGCCGATGTGGCCAAGGCCATCGGCCTGCGCCACAATACGGAGGCCACCTTCAAAAAGGTGGCAGAGGGCATGGACCCCTCCACCACCTACATGGGACAGGGCTTTCTGCGCAACACGCCGGACTACACCGTGGAGGACGACGTTCGCCGCCAGATGGCGCGTGTGGAGGACCCGGGCTATGTCTACGAGCTGCTGGAGCCCTCCAAGGAAATGCTCCTTGAATACAAGGCGCTGTGTGAGGAAAAGGGCACCAATCTGCTCGTCGTCGTCTTCCCGAATCACACCTCGCACATGCTGAGCGAGCCGGAATGCCTGCCCTACAGCCGCAGCCTGATGAATTTCTGCGCCCAGAACGACATTCCCTGTTACAATTTCTCGCTGGCCAAGCCCGAGCTTGTGCCGCTGCTGGACGAATACTACTTCGATCTCTACCATATGAACGGCACCGGTGCGGATCTGTTCAGCGAGGCCTTCGCGCGCTTCTTCAACCTGTATGCCGCAGGCGAGGATGTCAGCGGCCTGTTCTATGCCTCCGATGAGGAATACCTCGCCTCCATCGATTTCATCGTCAATACCTGGCTGTTTCCGGCCCAGGAGGAGAATGCCTTCCTGGCGGACTGCAACCGCGGATCGCTGGTGCAGCCGGAGTACCGCTTCGTGCTGCGCAGGCCCGACGGCACAGAGGAGCTCGTGCGGGATTACACGCCGGACGGCGGCATCACGGCCGAAATACCCGAGGGCTGCGATCTGCGCGTCTATGCCCGCCCGCAGGGAAATGAGGAGGCCGAGCCCGTCTATTACGATTACCCCACCGATTACGACGCCTACTACGGGAAAAAGCTCGCCGAATAAGCCACTTAGCCCGCGCTTCGCGGGCTTTTCCTTATCTTCCCCGAATGCCAGAAAATCCTGCGGTCTCGGGCGGGGCCCACATCGTCCAAGGCAGGGCCGTTTTGACTCCCGGGAGGAAAGGCGATTTCAGGCGGTTCGCATGCGCCCGGCCTGCAGCGCGCATTCCTTTCCGGGACGCCGGGCACATTTTGCGCGCCGCCCGCGCTTCGCGGGCTTTTCTTTTGCCCTTTGGCCGCCCGATCTCTCCTCAGCGCTTGAAGGAATTGCCGCGATGCGGTATAATAAGACGATACAACGCCCGAACGCGAAGGGCCTTCCTGCCCGACGCGCAGATCTTTTGACAGGGAGACCGATATGAAATACCTGATTCTGGATTATCTCGAGGCCACCGCGGCGCGCTTCCCGGAGCGCACGGCCTTTGCCGACGTGGATTCGTCCGCGACATTCGAGCAGCTCGTCCGGCTTTCCCGTGCCGTCGGCTCCGCGCTTTTGCCGCTCACCGCGCCGCGCATGACCATCGGGTTTTATATGGACAAGTCCGTCGCCGCCGTCGCCGGATTCATGGGCGCGGTCTACGCGGGCTGTGCCTATGCCCAGCTGAATCTCCGCCATCCCGCCGCGCGCATCGCCGCGATCCTCGACACCATCGGCGCGCCGGTCGTCGTCACCGACAGGCAGCACATCGATCAGCTCGCCCCCATGGCGCAGGGACGTACGCTCCTGTGCATAGAGGATCTGCTCCTGCACGCCGTCGATGATGCGCGTCTCGCCACCGTGCGCCGCCGGATGATCGATATCGACCCGCTATATGTCAATTTCACCTCCGGCTCCACTGGCACGCCCAAGGGCGTCGCCGTCTGCCACCGCAGCGTGATCGATTTCATCAACTGCTTTACCGAAATCTTCTCCATCACGGAGGCGGACGTGCTCGCCAACCAGGCGCCGTTTGATTTCGACGTCTCCGTCAAGGACATCTACAGCGGCATTTTCACCGGCGCGTGCGTGCAGATCGTGCCTACGGCATATTTCACCCAGCCGACCAAGCTGATGGACTTCATCTGTGACCGCCGCGCGACCGTGCTCATCTGGGCGGTCAGCGCGCTGTGCTTCATCACGACGATGAACGCGCTCGAATACCGCACGCCGGACACGCTGCGCGCGATCATGTTCTCCGGGGAGGTCATGCCCATCAAGCACCTGCACAAGCTGCAAAAGCACCTGCCGGATGTCACCTACGTCAACCTCTACGGCCCCACGGAAATCACCTGCAACTGTACCTACTATGTGGTCGACAGGCCGTTTGAAATCGGAGAGACGCTGCCCATCGGCATTCCGTTCCCCAACGAGCGCATTCTGCTGCTCACCGAGGACGGACGTGAGGCCGCCCCGGGCGAAACAGGCGAGCTGTGCGTCAGCGGCACGGCCGTCGCGCTGGGATACCTGAAGGACGCCGGGCGTACCGCGGCGAGCTTTGTGCAAAATCCGCTCAATCCCCTGACGCCGGAGACGATTTACCGAACCGGCGATCTCGTCAGGCTGTGTGAAAACGGCGAAATGGTCTACGTGTCCCGCAAGGATTTCCAGATCAAGCACATGGGCCACCGCATCGAGCTGGGCGAAATCGAAACGGCGCTCTCCGCCGTGCCGGATGTGGAGCGCGCCTGCTGCCTCTACCTGCACGACAAAGGCAAGATTCTCGCCTTTATCTGCGGCGCGGCCGATAAGCACGCCATCACCGCCGCTCTGCGCGAGACGCTGCCCGGCTACATGATCCCCAACATCTTTGTACCGGTGGATTCCATGCCGCTGACCAAGAATGGCAAGATCGACCGCAGCGCCCTCATGGAGCTTTACAAGCAGGCAAAGGAGGCCCGCCATGGATAAGATGCAGCTTTCCGGCATCGCCGCGCGCTTCGGCACCCCCACCTTCGTCTTTGACGAGTGCGCACTCACCCGCCGGATGAAGGAAATCAAGGCCATCGTGGGCGAAAGCGTGCACCTGTGCTACTCCATCAAGGCCAATCCGTTCCTCATCCCCGCGATGCGGCAGCTGACCGAGCTGCTTGAGGTGTGCAGCCCGGGCGAGCTGATCATCTGTGAGGATCTGGGAGTCGACCCAGGCACCATCCTCTTTTCCGGCGTCAACAAGACCGCGGCGGATATCGCACATGCCATGGACGCGGGCGTCACCCGCTTCACGGCGGAATCCCCGCTGCATATCGACCTGCTGAACCGCGCCGCCCTGGAACGCGGCCGCGTCTGTCCCGTTCTGCTGCGCCTGACGGCAGGCTCGCAGTTCGGCATGGACGAGCAGGACCTCACCGACGCCATCGCCAACCGGGCACAATATCCCGGCCTGCGCTTCGAGGGTATTCACTTCTTTTCAGGCACACAGCGCAAGAAGCTCAAGGAGCAGCGCGATGAGCTCGCCATGCTCGCCGCACTCATGGACAGGCTGCTCGATGAGCACGGATTTACCGCAGAGCGCCTGGAGTACGGCCCCGGCCTCTACTTCCCCTATTTCGCCCATGAGGACAACAGCGACACCCTGTCTCCCCTCCGCGAGCTCGCGCCCGATCTCAGGGCCATGGCGCAGCGCGTGGAGCTGACCGTCGAAATGGGCCGCTTTTTCGCCTCCGAATGCGGCACTTACCTGACCACCGTCGTCGATACAAAGCTCAACTGCGGCCATGCCTATGCCATTTTGGACGGCGGCATCCACCATGTCAATTATCTCGGCGGCAATATGGGCATGCGCCTGCCGCATATCGCCCATCTGCCCGGCCCGAATCACGCGGAGGAGACGCCTCTTGACTGGACGCTGTGCGGCAGCCTGTGCACCACCGCCGACGTGCTCGTGCGCAAAGCGCCCCTGTGCGGCCTGGCGCGGCAGGATGTGCTGGCGTTTGAGAATATCGGCGCCTATTCCGTAACCGAAGGCCCCGCGCTCTTCTTGAGCCGGGATATGCCGCGCATCGTCCTGCATGGCCCGGAGGGCGACCGCCTTGTGCGCGACACCATTCACGCGGCCAAGCTCAACCAGGGCAACGTGTGAACCTTCCCCCATCGTCGCAACCGGACGCCTGCGGTCTTCGCCGCATGCGCTCCGTTCAATCTATCATAAAGGAGCAATTCATCATGAGAGACACCATTCTGGACATCCTGAACGATATCGTCGAGGATGTGGACTTTGACACCTGCACAACCCTGATCGACGACGGCCTGCTCTCCTCGCTGGATATCATCCAGCTCATCGGCGCGCTCAACGACGAGTTTGACATCTCCATCCCGGCCACCGAGATCATCCCCGACAATTTCAACAGCGTCGCGGCGATGGAAGCCATGGTCAAGCGTCTGGCGGACGAATAAGCCCACCGCTTCAACGCAAAATCACCGAAGCACAGCAGGATGCCCGCTCGGACATCCCCCAGTTTGTTGACATCGGCATCGCTGCCATCCATAGCGGGCTAACGTGCCATTCCTTCTCCCCTCCGGGAGGGGAAAGCGCCTTTGTCAACAATCTGAGGGAATCCAGACGGGCATCCTGCTTTTTTAAGGAGGTTTCCATGCGAATCCGCTATCGCTGCCTTCCCTGCCTCGTCAATCAGGCCGTCCGCATCGCGGAGATCACAAATGCGCCCGACCGGGACGCGCTTTTCCGGCAGGTATTCTCCACGCTCAGTCAGCTGGACTTTGACCGCACCAATCCGGAGATCATCGGTGAAACCTTCCGCATGCTCAAGCAACACATCGGCTGCGCGGACCCCTATCGCGAAACACGCCGGCATTACAACCGTCTGTTTGAAGCGCACAGCCGCCGTTTCAGCGAAGCCATCGACGCCGCGGCCAATCCATGGGAACACGCAATCAAATACGCGATCCTCGGCAATATCATCGATTTCAATCCAATCCACAGCCTTTCCATCGATGAAATCATGCGCTGCTTATCCGATGCCGACCATTTGGCGCTGGCCATCGACGACACCCAGCTGCTGAAAAGCGACATCTCCCGCGCGAAGACGCTGCTGTACCTCGGGGACAACTGCGGGGAAATCTGCCTGGACAAGCTGCTGATTCAGCGCATCCACGCCATGAATCCCCATCTGAAGGTCTATTTCGGTGTGCGCGGCGCGCCCGTAGTCAACGATTCCATCGAGGAGGACGCCTACTTCGTCGGCATGGATCGCTGCGCTTCCATCATCAGCAACGGGGACGATTCTCTGGGCACAGTGCTCAGCCGCGTGAGCCGGCCGTTTCTGGATGTCTTCCGCCGGGCCGATCTGGTCATCGCCAAAGGGCAGGCCAACTATGAGAGTCTGAGCGAGGAAACCGGAAAGACCATTTACTTTCTCCTGATGACCAAGTGTGAAGTAATCGCCTCGGATATCGGCGTACCCCTGCGTTCCCTGGTGTGCCTGCGGCACGCGATCCATTCGGAGCAGCAATGAGCGGCCAGTGGCCGCTCCCACTTCC
>JAUNJB010000100.1 GCA_030535375.1 Clostridia bacterium
GGAGTGATTGAACGATATGATGTGCAAAAAGCGCGCCGTGCGCGCTTCCACTTCCAAAAATCGTTGCTAATCGCCCGATGAAGGCGAACGCAGCCGGTTTTTTCGCAATTTCCTAGCAGCTAGTGGCCGCACCCACTTCCGAGAATCGACGCAAATCGCTCGATTTGGGCGAGCGTGCCCGGTTTTTTTGCAATTTCCCAGCGGTCAGTGGCCGCCCCCGCTTCCGAAAATCGCTGTAAATCGCTCAATTTGGGCGAACGTGCCCGGTTTTTTCGCAATTTCCCAGCGGCCAGTGGCCGCACCCGCTTCCGAAAATCGCTGTAAATCGCTCAATTTGGGCGAACGTGCCCGGTTTTTTCGCAATTTCCTGTCAGGTAAAAAACGGACGCCGCCGCGTCCGTTTCTGTTTTCCGGCACAGGCATCATTGCCGTCGGGCCACTCTTCTCCCATTCGGGAGAGAACCGCTTGCCATGCGTCCGGTGACGCTGGTGCAGCCGTGGTTATATGCCGCCCCGGTTCTCCCTCCGTCAGCCCTTTTCGCGCTTCCATCCGGCATATGCAGAATACGCACACAGCGCGCCCATCGCCAGATCAAACGCTGCCAGCGGCAGGCTGCCGTTTACCAGAAAGGCGACGGCCGCTGCCGTCCAAATCACCGTCAGAATCGCTCGAATGTACACATGCCTCATCGCTTTGTCCTCCTTGCTTTTGATGTGCCCATCTTACCACAGGAAGGCGCGGCATGCGGCTTTGTCCGCAAACGGCCATATTTTGTCCCCGAATGGGTGTTGGCTTTGCCATTGTCCCACTGATCCGCCGGATTCCCGCAGAGGCACACCCTTCACCTCTGCTTGCTCTCCCTGCACGAAAGCGTTGCCACCGCGCAAAACACGCCTTCCCCCGCCGTCGTCTGCAATGCGCCGTCGTATTTTTCCGCTGCCGTTCGTGCGCTTCTCAGCCCCCAGCCGTGCAGTCCATCCGCGGTTTTTGTGCTTTTCAATCCGCCGTCCTGCTCAATGGGCGCATTCATACAGCCGTTTTCCACCTTGATGACCAGCATCTGGTGAATCCTGCGGATCGTCAGGCGGACAAAGCGATCCTGCGGCCGCGGCACTTTGCCTGCCGCATCCAGCGCATTGTCAAGCAGATTGCCAAGAATGGTGCACAAATCCGCGCCGGCGATGTTTGCGCCCCTCGGGAACTCCGCACAAACCTCCATGCTCACCTGCCGTGCCTGCGCATCCGCCTGCATGCCCGCAATCAGATTGTCCACCGCTTCGTCGCCCGTATAGGCCGTATCCCCCAGTGTCTTCACGGGCGCTTGCAGCGTGTCGAGATACTCCGTCGCCTCGCCGCACTTTCCGCCGGCCGTCAGCCGCCGCAGCGCGACGATGTGATGATGCATGTCGTGAAACAGGCGCGCATTGACGGCATACGCGCGGCTGAGCCTGGCGTACTCCCGCTCAAGCAGCTCCGCCCGCTCGGCCCTGAAGCGGGCAATCTCCTTCTCCGCCTCGATTTGTCGGCTCATGCCGAACACCATCACGCCCATCATCTGAATGAGCGCAAAGATCTCCCACATGCTCAGCACGTCGTCCGAAATCGATACGCGCCGCTGCTGGGAGAGCGTCACCACCGCCAGCAGCCCCAGCGCCGCCATCCCCGACACAAACCGCGCGCCCCTGCGCGCAGCAAACTCCGGGCGCAGACAGATCACGGCCCCCAGCGCGAGCAGCAGCAGATAAAAGACCGCCTGCGCAGCCAAATCGCCGCGCTCAAGAAATGCCGTCGAACAAAATGCCATGCCCAGCGCCGCGCCGACGATGAACCGCCAGAGCGCTGCGGCAATCTCGTAGAAGATCGCGATAAACAGCGCCATTCTCGGCTGCGCATCCTGCGTCCTGTGCGCGCAGACGGCCAGCCACACCGTCTCCAGCGCAATTTGCGCCGTTCCCTCCAGCGCGAGCATCCGGCAGACCGCTCCAATCGCAAATGCCCCGACGCAAACCGCCGCCGCGCCCCGGCGCCGGATGGGGCCCGCCGAAAGTGCGCAGCAAATGACTGCAAGCCCCACGAACAGGCGCACCGCCCCGCCGGTCCAATCCACTATCCAGCACGTACTCATATGCCTCTTCCCCTCGACATCAGATGTGGCTGCCCCAATAGGCGTTGATCCGTTCCTTCACCTCCTGCAGATGCGAGCGGCTGATCGCCAGGGCCGTCCCGCCCCGCATGATCGCCATCCCGCCCTCGATGCGGAGAATGTGGATCAGGTTGGCGATGCACCCCCTGTCAATGAAGATGAATTCCTGCGCGTCAAGCTCCGCATGCACCTGCTGCAGGCTTTTGCGCACGGAGAATACGCCGTTGTCGGCCGTAATCCGCGCATTCTTTCCATCCCGTCCGATATAAAGGATATCCCTGTAAGGAATTCGAACCATCCGGCCCGCGGAGGCGATGGTATAGCTTTTGCCATCCTCCAGCACAATCAGCCGCACCGCATCGCATATGGCCGCGGGAAGCCGCCGCCCGATATCCTCCTTGGGCACATAGCGGAAAATCGAAAGCTCAAAGGCATCGATGGCGTACTCAAGATGCGACGTGATAAAGATGATCCGCACATTGGGCAGGCGCGGCTTGATCCGCTCCGCCAGCTCCATGCCATTGGGGCCCGGCATCTCGATATCCAGCAGAATCAAATCGAAGAAGTACCCATCGTCCTCGATGTCCGCCAGCAGCTGATCGCTGCGCGTATAACGCTCAATCTCCCCCATACAGCCGCAGTCCCGCAGGCATTTTTCGGCCACACCGGCATGCTGCCGGACGGCCTCCTCCTCATCATCACAGACGGCTATGCGCAGCATCCCATCGCCTCCTCTCGCAATGGTTCCATTATAACCGCTCATGCCCGCAAAAACAACAGGCGGCCGCGAGAGAAGCCCCGTGCTTCTCCCTCAGCCGCCTGCGCGTATGCAAATAAGCCGAATCAGTCCTCAAACATCGGTGTGGACAGATAGCGGTCGCCGGTATCCGGCAGCAGCACCACAATGGTCTTGCCCTTGTTCTCCGGGCGCTTGCCCAGCTCGATCGCCGCGTGCAGCGCCGCGCCGGAGGAGATGCCCACCAGCACACCCTCCTTGCGGCCGATGCGCTTGCCCGCCGCGAAAGCATCCTCATTCTTCACCGGAATGATCTCGTCATAGACAGCGGTGTTGAGCACATCCGGCACGAATCCCGCTCCGATGCCCTGGATCTTGTGCGCGCCGGCGGCGCCGCCGGAAAGCACGGGCGAGGATGCGGGCTCCACCGCCACGATGCGCACATCGGGCTTCCTGCTCTTGAGGTATTCGCCCACGCCGGTGATCGTG
Source organism: Clostridia bacterium (assembly GCA_030535375.1). Classification (GTDB taxonomy): domain Bacteria; phylum Bacillota; class Clostridia; order Christensenellales; family Aristaeellaceae; genus Ventricola. The sequence continues at coordinate 3,370 of JAUNJB010000100.1, forward strand.
CCGCCGGTGCCTACGCCTGCCACGAAGATATCCACCTCACCGTCGGTGTCCTCATAGATCTCCGGGCCGGTCGTCGTGCGATGAATGGCCGGATTGGCCGGATTGACGAACTGCCCGGGGATGAACGAGTCGGGAATCTCCTTCGCCAGCTCATCCGCCTTGGCGATGGCGCCCTTCATGCCCTTCGCGCCCTCGGTGAGCACAAGCTCCGCGCCGTATGCGCGCATCAGCTGGCGGCGCTCCACGCTCATCGTCTCCGGCATGACGATAATAATGCGGTATCCGCGCGCCGCGGCCACGGACGCCAGGCCGATGCCCGTGTTGCCGGACGTGGGCTCGATGATCACGGAGCCGGGCTTCAGCTGGCCGCGCGCCTCGGCATCGTCAATCATGGCCTTGGCGATACGGTCCTTGACCGAGCCGGCCGGATTCAGGTATTCCAGCTTCGCCAGCAGCCTGGCCTGCAAATTCTCCTCGCGCTCGATATGCGTCAGCTCCAGCAGCGGCGTCTTGCCGATCAGCTGATCGGCGGATGAATAGATTTTGCTCATGACGATATTCCTCCGGTTTCTCATTGATTTTAAACCTATTAATCACGTGGGTTAATACGGATTATAATACGCAGAGCCTGTCATGTCAACCCCTTTTTGAAATTTTTTCCGCACGGCGGCATTTCACGTCCCCGGCGGCATTGAAATTCTACAAACCCGGCTGTATAATAGGTTACACAGGAATTCAAGGAGGTTTGCGCCTAATGATGATTTCGACAAAGGGACGCTATGCGCTGCGCGTCATGGTGGACCTGGCGGAGCACCAAACGCAGGGATATATCCCGCTCAAGGAGATCGCCGCACGGCAGGAAATCTCGGAAAAATATTTGGAGGCCATTCTGAAATCGCTCGTGCGCGGGCGGCTGCTCGTCGGCCTGCGCGGCAAGGGCGGCGGCTACCGCCTGCAAAGGCGGCCCGAGCAGTACAGCGTGGGCGAGATCCTGCGCCTGACGGAGGAGGAGCTTTGTCCCGTCGCCTGCCTTGGCAAGGATGCGCCCGCCTGTCCCCGTGCCGCGCAGTGCCGGACGCTGCCGCTGTGGAAAAAGCTGGATTCCCTCGTCAACGATTATCTCGACTCCGTCACCATCGCCGACCTGATGCTGACCGCCCAGCCGGGAAACGACTACATCATCTGAATACGAATAGCGGCCGCTTTCCCTCCCGAAAATCGCGGCAAACCGCCCGATAAGGACGAATGCGCCCGGTTTTTTCGCAATTTCCTTGCAGCCAGCGGCCGTTTCCCCTCCCGAAAATCGCGGCAAATCATCCAATAGGGGCGAACGCGGCCGATTTTGGGCAATTTCCTATAAAGTGAAAAAACGAGTGAGGCATGGCGCCCTCGCTCGTTTTTCTCATCATCAGCTGTACAATAGCAGGATATTCGCCGGCGCGACGCCGAATGCCTCCGGAAACACGGTCGGCCGGCGATCCTTCGGCACGCGCCACCAGATGGGCCTGCTGCCCTCGCTCTGCGCGGCATAGCGGAACTCGACGATCCACTCAAACGGCTCCTCCATATCCCCCACATAGACGATCGGATAGCGGTTCTGCGCGGACTTCTGATTAAAATAGTGCGCGCGAATGCCAATGGCCACCAGATCGTCGCGCACGGGCTGTGCCGTCGTCATGCGAACACCCCATTCGGGCACCTCCACCTCGTACTCGCCGCATTTGCGCGCGGATACGATGTTTTTGCAGCCCGTCAGGTGCGCCGCGCGAATGCTGCCGGGATCGGCAAACAGCGCCTTCGTCGGCTGGAGCGCCAGCACGCTTCCGCCATCCATCACGGCGATGCGCGTGCACAGATGATACGCCTCGTCGCGGTCATGCGTCACCAGCAGCACATCGCGCCTAAACTCCGCCAGCAGGGAGCGCAGCTGCCATTGAAGCTGCACACGCAGGTGGCTGTCAAGCGCGGAAAACGGCTCGTCGAGCATGAGAAGCTTCGGCCGGCTGACCAGGATGCGCGCCAATGCCGTGCGCTGCGCCTGTCCGCCGGAGAGCTGGGACGGACGGTGTCCCTCCAGCCCCTCAAGCTGAAGCAGCTTCACGACATCCTCAAGCGCCTTTTCCTTCTTCTGCCTGTCCTTTTCCGCGCGCAGGCCGCACAGAATGTTCTGTCTGACCGTCATATTCGGAAAGAGCGCGTAGTTCTGGAAAAGATAGCCCACCTGCCTCTGCTGTGGGGGCAGGTTGATCCGCTTGTCCGAGTCATACAGGGTGACGCCGTCCAGAATGATGCGCCCCTTGTCGGGCTTTTCTATGCCGGCGATGCACTTGAGCGTCATGCTCTTGCCGCAGCCGGACGCGCCCAGCAGGCCGAGGATGCCGCCGTCCGTTTCAAAGCTCGTGCACAGCGTGAAATCTCCCAGCCGCTTTTCGATATCGACCACAAGGCTCATCGTTTCACCGCCTTCTTCTGCCTGTCCTCCAGCATATTGACGCACAGCAGAACGACCGCGCTGATGGCCAGGTTGATCATCACCCAGGTGAAGGCCCCGCCCTCGTCGTTTGTGCGCCAGAGCTGATAGACCGTGGTGGAGATGGTGGCCGTGCGCCCGGGGGTGTAGCCGATGAGCATGCTCGTCGCACCGTATTCGCCCAACGCGCGGGCAAAAGCCAGCACGGTGCCCGCCAGAATTCCCTGACGGCAGGCGGGCATGCGGATGCGCCAGAAGATGTAGGTGTTGGACAGGCCGAGCGTCTGCCCGGCGTAGGCCAGCGTCTTATCGAAGCTTTCAAACGCGCCGCGCGCCGTGCGGTACATCAGCGGGAAGGCCACGACCGTCGCCGCGAGGATGCCGCCGTACCACGTCATCACAAACTTGATGCCGAACTGCGAGAGGAACATGCCCAGCGGCCGCTTGACGCCAAATACCAGAATCAGGAAATAGCCGCAAACCGTCGGCGGCAGCACCATGGGCAGCGTGAGCACGACATCCAGCACGCCCTTGACGGCGCGCGGCAACCGCGCGGCATAATACGCCGCCACAATGCCCAGAAAGAACACCAGCACGCTGCTGATCGCCGCAATCCGCAGGGAATTCCAAAGGGGATACAAATCCATACATTTCACCTATACAGATCAACCGGCAGGGGAAGAATCCCCCGTCGGTTGAATCTCTTCGTTTGCGCTTAGTTCACCGGGGAGAATCCCACGTTGCCGAAGATGGCCATCGCCTCGTCGCCGGTCAGGTAGTCGAGGAACGCCTTCGCGGCATCGTGATGCTCGCTCGTCTTGAGCACGGCCGCCGGATAGATGACCTGGCCGCACATCTCGGCCGTCGCGCTGTCCACAACCGTCAGGCCCGCGCTGAAAGCATCGGTGCAGTAGATGACGCCGCAGTCCACGGACGCCTCGGAAACCTGGGTGGTGACTTCCTTGACGTTGGTGCCGTAGGTGATGGCGCCCTTGCCGGCCAGCTCGGTCTCGTCAAGGCCGTAGAAAGCGAGGATCTTCTGGGTGTACTGGCCGACCGGCACGTCGCTGTTGCCCATGGCCATGAACACATCGCCGGCAGCCAGCTTCTCAGCCAGCGCGTCGAACGTCTCGATGCCCTTGGGGTTGCCCTCCGGCACGACCAGGGTCACCTTGTTCTCAAGCAGATCGATACGGGTGTCCGCGTCGACAAAATCGAGTCCCTCGGTATTGACGGAGGCATCCGCCGCGATATCGAGCTGATCCATCTGCTTCTGGCCGGCGGAGATGAACAGATCGCACACCGCGCCTTCCTGGATCTGCGTCTTGAGCGTTCCGGAGGAATCGAAGTTATAAACGAGCGTCACGCCGGGATTCTCGGCCTCATAAAGCGCCTTGATCTCGGTCAGGGTTTCGGTCATGGACGCAGCCGCGAACACGACCAGTTCCACGCTCTCCTCAGCAAAAGCGCATCCGGCGAGCGCGCCGCAGGCCACGGTCAGGGCCAGCAGCAGGGTGATGAGTTTCTTCATACAAGTACACTCCTTGTCTTCCCATCTTTCAGGGAATATATTTGCAAAAGGCGTGAGTTTACACGCCGATATGCCTGGATCAAGCCCACGCTTGTGCCTCCCGCCAGCTGAAATCTGTTTTTCCTCGCGCGAAAAGCACCGACGAAATCTTCCGTTTGAAACGGGGTTATTTGCGCGCGCAGTCCTGCACCTCGTTGCGCAGCAGGCCCATCGCGTGCGGGATCGCGTCCATGAACACATCCATGCTCTCCATGCAGGCCTTGGGGCTGCCGGGAAGATTGATGATCAGCGTCTTGCCGCGGATGACGCTCGCCGCGCGGGAGAGCATCGCGTGCGGCGTGATCTTCATGCTCTGCGCGCGGATGGCCTCCGCGATGCCCGGCGCCTGGCGGGTGGCGACGGCCAGCGTCGCCTCGGGCGTGGTATCCCGCGGGGAAAAGCCCGTGCCCCCCGTCGTCAGAATCAGATCGAGCTGGCGCTGGTCGCACAGGCGGATGAGCGCAGATTTGAGCGCGCTTTGCTCGTCGGCCAGCAGAATCTGCTCCACGACCTCGTATCCGCTCTGCCTGAGCCGCTCGGCGATGGCCGGGCCGCTCTTATCCTCGCGCTCGCCCCGCGCGCCCTTGTCGGAAAGCGTGATCACGGCGGCCTGCCACGGCCGCGGCTCCCCGCGCGATTCGATGGTCATCTCGTCCCCCACCGCAATCATGCCGGGCTCAAGCACGCGGGCAAACACGCCCTCCCGCGGCATGATGCAGTCGCCCATCTTCTTGTAAATCTCGCAGTGGCTGTGGCACTCCTTGCCGATCTGCGTCATCTCCAGCAGCACCTCGCCGCAGCGCAGCAGCGTGCCCACGGGCAGCGCGCGAAAATCAAAGCCTTCCACGACGAGGTTCTCGCCAAACGCGCCGGGAATCACGCCCGCGCCCTTTTCATTGAACGCGGCGATCTTATCCGCGCTCAGCAGGCTCACCTGCCGGTGCCAATGGCCCGCGTGCGCATCGCCGTCGATGCCCCAGTCCGCGGAAAAGTATCCGCGGTTTACATCCTGCTTTTGAATGCCGCGGCGGTCGCTCGTGCAAACCGCAATCACCTTACCCATGGCCTTATCCTCCAATTTCGTTCATCCGGCGCACCTCGCGGTCGCCGATATCCTCTTCAAATCCATGACGCCTGGGCTTCCTGGCGATAGCCCCGGAAAGCGCCTCAAGCAGCGCGTCGTCGTCTGCGCCGCCGCGCATCATGGCCCGCAAATCGAGCCCCGCCGTATGATTGAGGCACAGCTTGAGATAGCCGTCGGCCGTCAGCCGCACGCGGTTGCATTCCCCGCAGAACTCGTGGCTCATCGGGCTGATCAGGCCAATGGAGCCCGTGAAGCCCCGCGGCCGAATGTACTTGGCCGGGCCAAAGCCATGCTTGCCGACATCCTCTTGGGCCGGGCCAAACGCCTCTTCCATCATCCGGCGCACCTCGTCCGACGGAATCGGCTGAAGCTCCGCTCCGCAGCCCACCGGCATCAGCTCGATAAACCGCACGCAGATATCCCGGTCCCACGCCAGCGCGGCCAGCTCGCACAGATCTTTGTCATTCAGCCCGCGCACGGGCACCGCATTGATTTTGACACGCATGCCCAATTCCAGGGCCTCGTCGATCACCGCGAGCACGCGCCGGACATCCCCGCCGCGCGCCATCTTCCTGTATGTCTCGGGGTTGAGCGTATCCAGGCTCACGTTGATCGCGTCAAGCCCCGCCTCCCGCGCCCAGCTCACGCAGCCCGAAAGCAGCAGCCCGTTGGTCGTCATCGCGATCGTTTCGATGCCGGGTATGCGGTGAATGCGGTCGACCAAGTCGAGGCAGCCCCGCCGGGCCATCGGCTCTCCGCCCGTGATGCGCACATGCCGGATGCCCAGCTGCGTCATCAGCCGCACCAATCGCATAATCTCCTCATAGGTGAGGATGTCGCTGTGCTGCATGGATTGCACGCCGTTTTCCGGCATGCAGTACACGCAGCGCAGGTTGCAGCGGTCGGTGATGGAAATGCGCACGTAATCGATCTTTCTGCCGCAGGCATCAATCATCAGCGCGCGCCTCCTCAAACTCCGGATCATTGACGAATTCGCCGCTCTTGCCGCCGGTCTTCTTCGCCAGATGGATGCCCGTGATCTCCATGCGCTTGTCAATCGCCTTGCACATGTCGTAGATCGTCAGCAGGGCGACGCTCACGCCGGTGAGCGCCTCCATCTCCACGCCCGTCTGCCCGGTGAGGGACGCGGTGCACACCGCCTCGATCTCCCCAAGCTCCTCAAAAATGCGGAAATCCACCGTGCATTTGCCCAGCAAAAGCGGGTGGCACATGGGGATCAGATCGCTTGTGCGCTTGACGCCCATGATGCCCGCCACGCGCGCCACGCCGAGCACATCGCCCTTCTTGGCCGTGCCCTCGAGAATCGCGCGCATCGTATCCGGGCTCACACGGATGCGCCCCTTGGCAATCGCCGTGCGTTTTGTCTCCGCCTTGGCCGTCACATCCACCATGACGGCCTGTCCCTTGCTGTCAAAATGTGTGAGCTTTTCTATCATAACAGAATGATCTCCACCTCATCCCCGTCGCAAAGCGCATCGCTTCCAGCGGGGATATCGACAAGACAATTGCAGCCGATCACCGTCGAGAGCGATCCGCTTGAGTGATTGTTTCCGATAAGACGGGCCTGTACCCCGTCAAAATACGCACGGATGAGCCTGCGTCCGGGGCTCTTTTTGCCGAATTCACCGCGCAGCGTCGTGCGCAGGCGGCGGTTTTCATACGCCGCCTTACCCGCCATTTTGCGCAGCACCGGTGCGGCAAATACCTCAAAGCAGGCAAGCGCCGCAAACGGATTGCCCGACACGCAGATCAGCAGTTTTCCTTCATACACGCCGCACAGAAGCGGGCTGCCCGGCTTCATCGCCACCTGCCAGAACAGGCGCTCTGCGCCCATCAGCGGCAGCACCTTGTGCATGATATCCTTCTTGCCCACGGACACGCCGCCGGTCGTGACGAGCACATCCGCATCCTTCGCCGCCTCGGCAAGCGCCTGCGCCACGGCCTGCGGCTCGTCCTTCGCGCTGCCCAGCACATGCGCCCGCACGCCCAGCTCCTGAAGGTGCGCCGTGATCGCCGCGCGGTTGGCGTCGTAAATCTTGCCGAAAGACAGGCTTTCGCCCGGCTGCAGCAGTTCGTCGCCGGTGGAGAGCAGGGCCACCCGCACGCGGCGGTATACCCGCACGCGCGCCACGCCCAGGCTGGAAAGCACGCCGATGTGCGCACAGGTGATCGTATCGCCCCTGTGCATCATCACGGCGCCCAGCGGCACATCCTCGCCCGTCCAGCAGATGTTGCGGTTGTGCGGCACGGAGGCGTACATCCGCACCTGCTCCATCCCCTCGTCGGTGTCCTCCTGACGGATCACACAGTCGCATCCGGCGGGCACGGGCGCGCCCGTCATCACGCGCAGCGCCTGGCCGCGCTCCACGGCAAATACCTCGCCGCAGCCCGCACAGGCCTCACCGATCACCGTGAGCACAGCCGGATGCTCACGGGATGCGCCCGCGATATCCTCGCTGTGCAGGCAGTAGCCGTCAAGCGGCGAACGGTCAAACGGCGGCACCGCAATGGGCGAAGCGACATCCTCGGCCGCTATGCGCCCAAGCGCGTCTCCGAGCGGAATCTCCTCCGTCTCCCGGACGGGAGCGGCATGCTCAAGCAGCAATGCGAGCGCACTTTCTAGCGTCTCCATAATCAGCCTCTTTTCCGAATCACTTTCCAAATCCGCAGTTTGGATATGTGCACACCGGGCAGTTCAGGCACAGCCCGCCCTCGCCCAGCTTCACGATATCGCGGCGATGGATTTCGATACCCGCGGCCACGCGGCACAGCACCAGGTCAAAGATCGTCCGCCTGGCATACATCACGCAGCCCGGCAGGCCCAGCACCGGCACCTCGCCGCTGCTGCCCGGCAGATAGCCGATGAGCATCATCGCGCCGGGAAGCACCGGCGCACCGTATGTCACCACCCGCGCGCCGCTTGCGCGGATCGCCGCGGGCGTGCGGTCGTCGGGATCGACGCTCATGCCGCCGGTCGTGAGGATGAGCTCCGCCCCCTCGTCAAGCAGCTTGCGGATCGCCGCGGTGATTTTCTCCCCGTCATCCGGGCACATCTCATGGCCCATCACCGTCATGCCGTACTCGGCGAGCTTCTGCTCGATCACCGGGGTAAACGTATCCTTGATCCGGCCGTAAAACACCTCGCTGCCCGTGGTCACGATGCCGCAGCGCAGCGGCTTGTAGGGCACCACATCCATCAGCGGCCTGCCGCCCGCGATCCGTTTGACATGCTCCATCTTTTCCTTCGCGATCACCAGCGGGATCACGCGCGTGCCGGCCAGCTTGTCCCCAGCCTTGACGGGCGTCATCCCGTGGCGGGAGGCGATCATGATCTCCTCCACGTCGTTGACGGCGTACAGCCGCTCGCTGTCAATCACAAGCAGACCGTCGCACGTGGCCGTCAGCTCGATCTTGCCCTCGCTGGGCTTGCCGGCCTTCATATTGCCGCCCATGCAGACATCCCGCAGGATGGCCGCGGCCTCATCCTCGTGCAGAAGATTGTCGTCCTTTTCCCAAACAAAGAGGTGATCCTTGCCGAGCTTGAGCAGCTCCGGAATGTCCTCTTTCGTCACAATATGTCCCTTTTTAAACGCAACGCCCTTTTTTACGTCCTTCACGATGACTGTGATATCGTGGCAAAGCACATGGCCCTCGGCGTTCACCGTTTCTATGCAACGCATACGATCCCTCCAAACTATATTTGTAAGTATAACACGACTCTGTTGCGCTTGCAAGTCAATTCCGGCCATTCCCTGCATACACA
>JAUNJB010000101.1 GCA_030535375.1 Clostridia bacterium
AACGTAGACATCATATTCAGAATGATGGTGTTCTGCATGGGGGACTTTATTGTGTCAACAACAGGACGGTTATTGATGCTGGATTCTCCCAAGTTACCCTGAAGAAGCCCATTATACCTTGTTGTGCCGACATCCGGATACAGACCCATCCACCGCGCGTAACGTATGATGAACGGATCATTTAATCCCATCTTTTCTCTCTGCGCCTGATAGAGTTCTTCAAATGTTTTGGCGTCTACCTGGTCGCGCAGCGGCTCAACAACAGCGGCAGCCGGATCGGACGGAATGAGGCTAAACAATCCATACATCAGAAATGTGATGACCAGGAATACAATCACCATGTAGCCCAGTCTTTTCAAAACATATTTCCACATAATAACCACCTATTGAATTGATTTCAAATCCATCTCTCCGTCCCGAAGCCTTTCAGGACGTAAAGGCCTGCGAAAAAGTGGAAACCGATGAATAAGATGAAGTGGAAACCGGGACGGGATTTCTCCCATCCCGGTTCTGCTCCATGCAAAACCGCCCCAAAAATCGCGTGCTCTCGATGCGGTTTTCGCATAAGACTGAGTTGCCGCGATCACTCGATATAGGCCTCGACAATCGCGTAGGCGAAAGTGTAGTGCGGATTCTCGTTATAGTTCTTGATCTTGCTGTTATAAATGGAGTAGCTTTCCGTGTTGTACAGAGCGATCTCCGGCAGAATCTCGTTGAAGCGAACGAGATGCTCGACCCACTCGCGCGCAAAGCCTTCATCGTCGGTCGGGTCCATGCCGATCAGCATGCTGTTGGTGTGCTCGTCAAGCTCCTTATCGAAGATACGGTTCTTGTTGGAACGGATCATGTCCGGATCGGTGGAGTAACGATAGGTCTGATCAAAGATGCTGTACAGGGTCGTCGCGGAGGTGAACATGCCGTAGGTCGGATAGAAGTAATCGTCCAGAGAAGAGTTCAGGTAATTCCAGAAGTTGGAACCGCTCAGCGGAGTGCGGTTAAACTTGAAGCCGGCTTCAGAAACAGCGGCGGACTGGCACAGCTGAACATCCAGCACCTCGCACACGGCCAGGCCCTCGTAGGACAGCCATTCGATCTCCAAAGGCATGATGACGCGGCCATCCGCAAGCTGCTTGCAGCGGGACTGCGGGTCGCCCTTGCTGTTGCCGAAGTCATACTCACCGTTGCCCCACGGATTGTACTCTTCCGCAGTGACGGCCTTCCAGCGCACGCCGGAAACATACTCGTTGCCGTTCTCATCCAGTACCCAGCCGTCCTCGATGAGAAGCTCGACGGCCTTCTCAGGATTGTAGGTGTAGGCGTTGGTTCTCTCAAGGATCTCTTCCTCGTTCTCCTGATACATCCAGTAGGCGGAAGACACCGGCCCGCAGATGGTGGAGCCGTGGCCGTTGAAGAGCTCGTTGATCATGGAGTCCTTGTCGATCAGGTAGTTAATCGCCTGACGAACCTTCACGAACTGATACGGGCCGTAGTCGCAGCGGAAGAAGATCTTGCCGTAGTACAGCGCCATGTAGTGGACTTCGGAGAAGTTGCTGTCGGAATCGACGAGGTCAAGCGCCGCATCGATGGTGGCGCCGGTCTGGTTCTTGAGGTTGACCCAGTCGATCTCACCGGTCTTGAGGGAGTCGAGCAGGGTCGCCTGGTTCGCCTTCACGATCGTGATCTTCTCGATGGAGGGCTTGTAACCGGCGTAGTTGCCCTTGTAGTAGGGGTTGATCTGCAGCTCGGTCACCTGAGCGGAGAGATCGACGTTGGACAGATAGTACGGCCCATCCGTCCTGACCTTGTCCCACGCGAAGCGGGTGTTGCCGATCGCGGAGGCCAGCTCGGTGTTGGTGGCATCATACCACTCGTCTTCCACGATGTAGCAGCCTTCGCCGTCGTCCTTGATGGTGTAGCCGGGGCACCAGGTCTCCCAGTCAAGCGGATAGCACTTGGAGTACTGAGAGCAGTTGAGCATGTTCAGCTCGTAGTAGAACGGCGTGTTCTCCGCGGAAATCGTGTAAGAGAATTTCAGGGTATCCAGCAGACGGATGCCGGTGAAGACCTTGTTTGCGCCGGTCTTAAAATCCTCATAGCCGACAAAGTACTTGCCCGCGGTTCCGTAGGCGCCGGACGCGATGCCGATCGGGGAGGTGAAGAGCATCGGATACGCAATGTAGTTCATTGCAGTGATCTGCGTACCGTCGTTAAAGTACAGGTCGTCGTGCAGGGTGATGGTGTAGGTCTTGGAGCCGTCATTGTTCTCGGTAGTTTCCATGCTCTCAACGACCATCGGGTTGATCACAAGCTGGCCGTCTCTGTTGGTAACCGCCAGATTGTAGGCGTGGATCAGCTTGGACGAATAGCCGTCGCTGCCGCCGCCGTAGGAATCCTCTTCAAAGTTTGCGTCCATCGCGTCGGTCACGGGGATGGTGATGCTTCCGCCGACCGGGTTCTGGATGACTTCCGGCTCGGTGTAAGTCTCCGCGCTTGCCACCGCGCACAGGAGCATCATCACCGCAGCCAGCATTGCCAGGGTTTTTTTCATGGTGTTTCTCCCTTCATTATATTATTGTAAGTCTTTTAGACCAACAACCGAAATTAAGCCTGATCAAAACCACTTCACATTCGTTTTCAATTGAATCCAATTCTCGCCTTGAACGCCTTTCCCGGCTTCAGCTGCGCACATCAGGTTCGGCCGCATAGCTCGTCCATAAGACGATCTATGCTCGTCTTTTCTTCCCTCGCCCGGCACGCCGCACCGGCATCACGAGCGATAGAACGCCCGTTCAAGCTCCAGCCATTTTTGTCCCTTGATCACGCGCCACTCTTCCCGCTTTATGCCGTAATCATAGGTATCGGAATAGGTCGTGTCGCTGTTTTTGAAGTTTGCCCGTCCGTGCTCCAGCATGGCGCTGTACGCCGCCTTCTCAAAAAAGTGCATTGTGACCAGGTTGAAATTCAGCCTGAGCAGCTCGTCCAGCTCGGCGTCGGTTTGGCCGTGATGCGAAACAATATCGGGATACATCTTCCAGCCCCTGCAGGTTTCGGCCACGCGGCGGGCTTCCTCGATGCCGTTGATCTTGTTAATCATGGTCATATGCGCCCCAAGATCTTCCGCCATTTTCATGCGGTCGATGGCCTCCTCAAAGCCCTCGTTGCAGCGCACCTCCGTGCGGGCGATCAGCACGCAGTCCGTTCCCCGAATCGCCTCCAGCGCCGCCTTCAGCTTCGCCTTAAAATGCTCGCGGGACACCAGCTCATAGGGATGCTCGCCCGGTTTGACCGTGCCCATGCGGGTGCAGCCGCGGATGCCCATGCCGTCGTCGAGCGTAAAACCCTGCGCGCCCGCATTCACCAGCCGCGTCACGTTGCGGTAGGTGTTCAGCGGGCTGTCGCCGTAGCCCTCGTCGAAATCCACGAGCACCGGCAGCGGAGAAAACGCCGCCACCCGCTCGGTCAAATGGATCAGCTCGTCGCCGGTCATGATTCCCAGGTCTGGCGTACCGGTCGCCGATGCAGCCGCCGGCGTTCCCGCCAGCATCACCGCCTTGAATCCACTCAACTCCGCACAGGCCGCACTGTAGCAGTCCCAGACGCAGGGCGCGAATACCATTTCTCCGTTTTCCAGCATTTGCTTAAAACGGGGCTTCTTCTCCTTCAAAAAGTTTTCCATGCCTTTTCTCCCTGCGGCCAGGCGGCTCCGTCAGCCGCCGCGTATTCGTCAATCCTCGTAAAAGCGCTTTTCCCACTCAAGCCAACGGTGGCCATTCATCCCGCCGATTTCGGCCAGCTCCTCCTTCGTCAAACCGGTATCAAACGTATCGGAATACACCGTATTGCCGTTTCTAAAGTTCTCGCGTCCATGCCGGATCATCGCAGAAATTGCGGCACGCTCGAAGAAATGCATCGTGACCAGATTGAAATTCAACTCAAGCAACTCATCCAGTTCGGCGTCCGTCTTGCCGTTATGAGAGACAATATCCGGATACATTTTCCAGCCCTTGCAGGTTTCTGCAACATGGCGCGCTTCTTCAATACCGCGCACGTTGTTGATCATCGTCATGTGCGCGCCCAGATCCTCAGCCATCTTCATGCGGTAGATGGCCTCCTCAAAACCGTCGTTGACGCGCACCTCTGTGCGGGCAATCAGCACGCAGTCCGTCCCCCGAATCGCCTCCAGCGCCGCCTTCAGCTTCGCCTTAAAATGCTCGCGGGACACCAGCTCATAGGGATGCTCGCCCGGTTTGACCGTGCCCATGCGGGTGCAGCCGCGGATGCCCATGCCGTCGTCGAGCGTAAAACCCTGCGCGCCCGCATTCACCAGCCGCGTCACGTTGCGGTAGGTGTTCAGCGGGCTGTCGCCGTAGCCCTCGTCAAAATCCACCAGGATCGGGATGGAAGCAAAGGAAGCGACTCTCTCCGTCAGGCCGATCAGCTCGTCGCCGGTCATTAAGCCGAGATCGGGCGTGCCCGTCAGCGAAGCGGCCGCCGGCGTTCCCGCCAGAAGCGCGGCTTTAAAGCCACACATTTCCGCCGCCTTGACCGAATAACAGTCCCAGACGCAGGGCGCGAACACCATTTCGCCCTGCGTCAGCAGATCCATAAAACGGGCCTTTTTTTCCTCCAGCATCTTCATGCGCTTTTCCTCCCTTTTGCCTTGCACCGATTTTAATCACTTCTTGCAGACTTCCTCGGCAAATCTGTAATAGTCCGCTTCCTTTTTGAGATAAGACGCGGCATCGAAGCTCATCGCCCTGCGGCAGAGCTCTTTGTCCAGTCCGCCCATGTCGTGCGTCTCGGAGTAAACCGTGTTTTGATTGGCGAAGTTCTTCACGCCGTAATCCAGCATTCCATACATGGAGCCTTTTTCCAAATAGTGCATGGTCACATAGTTGAATCCCAGCTCTTCAATATCCTTCAGCTCCACCTCCGGGCTTCCGTCCGGCTGAATAACCACGTCGGGGTACATCTTCCAGCCGTCCAGTATTTGGGCGGCATGTCTGCATTCCTCGATATTGTAGTAGCGGTTCACCAGCGTCATCGGCGCGCCGATATCCTGCGCCCGCCTGCAGCGCTCGATGGCGTCATCCAGGCCGTGAACCGGTCTCGCCTCAGTGCGCGCGATCAGCACGCAGTCCGTTCCCTCCAGGACGTCCAGCGCCGCCTTGATCTTGGCGATATACACCTCGGTCGGCACCACCTTATACGGTTCAATCTTGACGCCCTTTTTCACCATCTCGATGTTCCGGCTCTGCGCCAGACGATCGTAGCCGCGGATGCCCATGCCGTCGTCCAACGTGAATCCGGCGACGCCGGCTTTCAGCAGCTTTTCGACATTTCTGGCGACGTTCAGCGGACTGTCGCCGTAGCCCTCGTCAAAGTCCACCAGCAGCGGAATGTTCGCAAAGCGCGCAACCCGCTCCGCCACGCCCACCAGCTCATCGACGGTAATCAGCCCCAGATCCGGAATGCCAGTCAGGCTCTCCGAAACCGCCGAACCGCTCAGCAGCGCGCAGTCAAAGCCGGCAAGCTCTACCGCCTTCATCGAATAGCAGTCCCAGACGCAGGGAGAAAGCAGTTGCTTCTCCGAAAGCATCTTTTTCAGCGATCCCTTAAACATACTCCCTCTCCTCCCAGTTTTTCACTGTATCGCCTGAATCATAGCTCGATCAGCCAAAGCGCCGCCCCGGCATCCCTCCGCGCATGAACGCGCGGATATCCCCGGACAAGTCGCGGCAGTTCCGTTCGCCCACATAGAGCATGTGTCCGGATTCGTATCCCTTAAAGCAGACGCGATCCCGCGGCAGACCGGCATGATCGACCGTATAAAAGATGTGGCTGAACTCCGTATTGGCGTCGAGCCATCCGTTCGCAAAAAACACGCGCATTCCAGGCGTCTTCGTCATCGCCTGATGGAGCAGCTCCGCCGTCGATCCTCTGGACTCGTCGTAGTCCCAGTCCTTCTCGATATGCGAAATGCCCACATATTGCCGGTCGAGCCTAATGTTCAGATAGGGATGAATGTCCCCCAGCTCTCCCGCCTGAAAGAATCCGTCATACATATTCGCTATCGCGTCGTCCCCGCCCGATGCCTCCTCGACCAACTCCGGCACATGGCGCGGGCGCGTCATCCGGCCATCCGTCCAGGACACGCTCTTCCCCTGATGGCGAATGACCTCCTGACTGAATCCAAGCCGCTCAATGCGCAGCGCATTATTCTCCAGATAGTCCTCGCTGACGCCCAGAAAATACCGCATCCTCTCCACAATAGCACGGCGTTCCTCACCCCGGAGGGATTCTCCGGCGTACAGCGCAGCGAGATAATCGGTATCGGCGAACGCCTTTGCCTTCATCGTGAAGGTTTCCAGATCGTCCTCGGACGGATGATTGTGATACCAGTTAATCGCCGCAAAGGTCGGAAACCACGTTACGCTCTCCTCGGCGGGCAGCCCCGCCCGGAAATACCGGCCAACGCTGACCGTGTTTCCAACCATCACGATGCCGTCGAAGCGGACGCCGAAAGCACGGTGATCCGTTCCCATGACGGAGAGCCCCGCAGCAATCGCATTTCTGGTGCAGCCGTAGCTTTCGCCGAACAGGTATTTGGGCGAGAGCCAGCGGTCATATCGGGTCAGCCATTGCTCGATAAAGGTCAGCAGCGCTTCCGCGTCCTGCTTCAGGCCATAAAAATCGGACTGATGCGCTTCGTCGAGCAACACACCAAAGCCCGTCCCCACGGGATCGATCATCACCAGATCCGCCTCGTCGAGTAGGCAGTCCGGGTTGTCGATCATCTCATAGGGAGGAAGCGCTGTCAGCCGATCCGGCGCGCCGTACCGAAGCCGCCTCGTGCCGAAAAAACCAGCGTGAATATACATCGCGGAACACCCCGGCCCTCCGTTGTAGCCAAAGATCACCGGCCTTTTCGCCTTGTCCTGAACATCTGTGCGCAGATACGAATACGAAAACAGGGAAGCGATCGCCTTGCCGTCCGCTCCATAGAACACATTATCCTCACAGACCGTGCGATAGGGAATCTCCTTCCCGTTCAGCGTAATGGAATGAACGCTTTCAAATCTCGCGGGCTTAAACTCCGACGCCACAAACGATTCTGTTCTGTACACGCTTTTTCACCTCGTCTTCCATCACTCGAACCGGATTCCCGGCATACCGCCTTCAAGGAACTGCCGAATGTCGCCGCAGAGCGTGTGAACATTTTCCTCGCCCAGATAGATCATGTGCCCCGACTCATAGCCCTTGAAGCATACCCTGTCCTTGGGCAGCCCCGCGTGATTCATCAGATAAAAGATGTGTCCCGTCACCGTCGCGCCGTCGTACCAGCCATTGGCAAAAAATACGCGCATTCCAGGCGCTCGGGTCATCGCGCTGCGAAGCTGCTGTGCCGTGTTCCCCTTGGCCTCCGTCGGATCCCATCCGTCCGGCAGTTTGTTGCTCTTCCAATATTGGCGGCTAAGCCTCACATCGAGCATCGGCAGAATCGTCCCGTTCACAGCGCCGTAGAAGGCTGCCTTCCAGCGGTCGTCCGAAGCGTCGTCCCTCAGGCCAACGGTCTTCTCGACCTGCGCCGGCCTGAGCTGCGGACGGGTGATCCGGCCATCATAACGGGACACCGACTTGCCCTCGTTTTTGAGGATCTCAAGCCGAAAACTCCCGTCCTCGATTTTCAGCGCATGTTTTTCCAGATATTCTTCCGTCATGCCGGAGTAATAGCGGATCTTTTGGACGACAGCGGCTCTCTCCTCACCCCGGAGCGATTCGCCCCTGTACAGTGCAAGAAGGTACTCCCTGTCGGCAAAGCGCCTGGCCTCCGCCACAAATTCCTCCAGGCTCTGCGCCGACGGACGATGATGATACCAGTTGATCGCCGCATAGGTGGGGAACTCGATCACGGACGGCTCCACCTGAAGATCCTTACCGAAGTATTTCCCGACCGTCACCGTATTGCCGATGAACACCATGCCGTCAAACGCGACGCCGTAGGTACGATCGTTGCCGTTGGTTGCAGCGATGCCCGCCGCCACAGCCGCCCTTGTGCAGCCGTAGCTCTCCCCGATCAGATACTTGGGCGACTGCCAGCGGTTATACCGGTGAAGCCACAGCTCCACAAAATGCAGAAACGCCTCCGCATCCGCTTCAACGCCGTAGAAATTTTCCCTCTGCTCGTAATCCAGCAGCGCACCGTAGCCGCAGCCGACAGGATCGACCAGAACCAGATCCGCCGTCTCCAGCAGGCAATCCTGATTATCAACGGTCACATAGGGCGGCAGCGCAGTTTCCCTGTTCACATCCGCATAGTAAAGGCGCTTTGTTCCCATGAAGCCCGCATGAACATACATCGAGGAAGAGCCGGGTCCTCCGTTAAACCCAAAGATGACCGGCCTGTTCTGCACATCCCGAACGTCCGTGCGGAAATACGAATAGGAATACATCGTCGCAACCGCTTTGCCGTCGTCTCCGTAAAAAACATTGTCCTCTGAGACAGTGCGATAGGGGATTTCCCTGCCGTTTAGCTGAATCGTATGATCCGACTTAAACCTAGTCGGGTGAAAATCCTCCGCTTTCATCAATTCGGTTTTATACGTTTTATACATTCTGTTTCCTTTCCTTCATGAGCAAATGAACGGAATCACCAAATTCAGCCCCCAAAAACCGTTGCGCTTTTCTATTTGATTGTATTCTATCGCACATGTGATCACTTGTCAAGCAAAATATTGTTATAATACGATCAAAATATTGTCAAAATATTCTATTGCGCATCCTCATCATTGTCATTATAATAAACATTGAATCTTAATCATAAGCAGAGGTGCCTTTTGAAATATCTTGTCATCCAAAGAAGAAACGCGATTAAGGCGCTTCTTCTCGAAAAGGAGAGCATCACCATCAACGAAGTGGTGCAGCAGTTCGGCATCAGCATCGAAACCGCCCGGCGAGACTTTGACGCGCTGGCCGAAGAGGGATTCCTCAACAAAATTTACGGCGGCGCCTCGCTCCGCAGGCGCACCTCCGCCATGGTGCCTCTCGACCTTCTGACCCACACCTTCTCCGCAGGAAAGAATCGCATTGCCGCCCGCGCAGCGCGTTTTGTCAAAAATGGCGACACGATTTTTCTGGACAGCTCCGATACGGTTTTCCGCATGTGCGACAGCCTCATGAATCAGGAGATCACCGTTCTGACCAACTCCCTCAAGGCGATTGGAAAGCTCTCGGCAAGCCCGTCGGTGAGACTGATCTGCATCGGCGGCCTGTATCATCCCATGCAGGAGGAATTCCGAGGCCCTATCGCCCTGGAAATCATCCAGAATTTTCAGGTTGACCGGGCATTTATCACCTGCCGTTCCTTTGATTTCACGCACGGCATCGGCACGACCGACGAGGATCAGGCTTTCTTCAAGCGCAGCGTTCTAGCGCACGCCGAACAGGTCAATCTGCTGGCGGATCACTCCCGTTTTGGGCGAGTCTCCTTTGTTAAATTCGCGGATTTCACGGATATCCACAACATCTTTACAGACGAACCCGTTTCCTCCGAATGGAAGGAATTCTTTGAAAGCCATTCCATCAGCTGCTATGAATGCCTCGCGGACAACGCGTCCGAATCGGACACTTCACCATGACGCAAGGCGGACATGAAGCGAGACGCCTTCGTGCCGTAAACCATCCAATCAAAACAGACAGGAGAATGAGCATGATTCGCAGAAGCAACGAAAAAGAAACCATTCGCAAACCCGCTCCGTTCAACGGCGTTGGGGAAATCACCGTCCGCAGCCTTCTCAACGGGCCGGAGGAAATGAGCCGCAAAGGCCGCGTATTCGGCCACACGACTGTCTATCCAGGCAGCGAGATCGGCTACCATATCCACACGGGCGACAGCGAAACTTATTACATCCTCAGCGGAAAGGGACGCTACAACGATAACGGCGCCATCGTGGAGGTTCAGGCCGGGGATGTGACGTACTGCGCGCCCGGAGAGGGCCACGGACTGGCCTGTATCAGCGATGAACCCATCGAGATGATCGCTCTCATCCTGTATGAATAATCGGGGAGCGTTCCCTTCGGAAGATTTGTCGAGCAAAGTGTATAATTAATTTGTCTGGTTCAAATCTCTCTGCCGCGATTATGGCCATTCATATCATTGATGAAGAGGTTCCTGTATTGATCTCCATGCTGTCGCCTGCCAGCATGCGTACCACCGCATCCTTGAAACCATCCATGTTCATTTGGATATAGACTTTGAGCGCTCCATAGGTTTCCGTCTTGCTCCAACAGGTACCAAACTTATGCCGCAACATAGCTTCTACCATGGATTTGAGGCTGTACATAGCAAAGTGCTTATCGCCATCTTTGCTTTTGCTGCTGTGCGCGGACAGCAAAGCGTTCAAAAACAGACAACAATTCGTTCAATATACATCTTCCCGTTTGCCCCAAATCGCCCCTAAAAGCGCGTTAAGTGCGTTTGAGAGAAACCAGTTTCAGAGTGCTAGTTTGACGCGAAACGCGCGCCAAAACATAAGAACCGGGAGCTGAT
This sequence comes from Clostridia bacterium, assembly GCA_030535375.1. Lineage (GTDB taxonomy): Bacteria > Bacillota > Clostridia > Christensenellales > Aristaeellaceae > Ventricola. The sequence continues at coordinate 10,550 of JAUNJB010000101.1, forward strand.
TGGGTTGTATCCCGAAAAACAGACAATGAAAAAAGAGACCTCCTGTTGTAGAATAGAGAAAATCTACAACAGGAGGTTTCGTCATGTCCAGAACTTATAATGCAGGCATTAAATGAATGGATTTCGAGCGTAGATAGTTTGCTAATGCTGCTGAATGAGGATGAAATGTTTATTATCCAAAGGCATATTTTTGACGGAATTGATTGGAATCGAATTGTTACTCAATATGCTATAAAGTGGGGAGATGAGAACTTAAAATGTCGAAGAACACTAATTCGTTGTCAAAAAGCAGCATTAAAGAAACTGGCTAAAGGTATGAAGATCATTAGTATCCCCGAGGTGTAAAGTCAAAGATTTGAATTTTTATTAATTCTTTCTGTGTAAGTGAATAGAAAATTCTTTATCTGTTGCGGATAGTCGCATTAACAAGTTGCCATTTCTTCCTATCGACAGATAAAGAATTATATTATGCAGTTTTTGAACGTTTTGGTAATTTGCCGTATTCTTAATCCGTTTTTTACAATTTAGGGGATAGTTAGCCATTTCCAGCATAGAACCACTTGGATTCCATAAACCCGCAGATGCCTCTCGGGCAGAATACTGCATACCACTCATCGGACGTGCTGCCGATGACGGATATATAGCTTACAACAGAGGAATCCATGTGTTGGAGAGAATACAGAACGGGAGAATCTGCAGTGGGCGCAGCGTAGATGGCGGCTTCATCCGTCAGTATTTCCTGCCAAATACACAGTTCCGGGAAGCGCTGAGTCACCTTGAGCATGTCAAAGCCTGTGACCACAGACGCCTGGGGAACCCAACCGGTAAGACCGGCCGCTTCGATTTTTGCCCAATCCTGTTGGCTATCGATGACTTTGACGGGAGCGCCGTCGTACAGCGAACAAAGCACGGGCTGCTGTGTGTCCGGCGTCATGTACATGGCCTGAATCCCCGTTTCATCAGCAGACGAGATCACGGCCCACCCATCCGGATCGATGAGGTTTTTGACATCGTCGGGATTCAATGGCAAACTGCTCGTGTCCAAAGATTCCAGATCCATAGGAAGAAGAGAACCATAAATCCACATCGGCGCGCTTAGCTCTGCGGGATGCGTATAAATGCTGATTGAATTGGGGTATATGGAAAAGAAGCGGTCAGGAGAGAGAGGAAGGCAGACATCCCATGACGTCATGCGCCAACTGCCGGAAGCGTCAAGCATGATGGATGCGTAAGCAAGATCGATGTATTTGATCAAGAACAGATCTTCGCCTATTACTGAAAGTGTGGGAACGGTATTATTCCAAGGTTGTATGGATGAATTGATTGCTTCTGTAACCCATTGTCCGTTCTCTTGGCGCTCGATTTGTATTGTGAACGTTTCATCCTCTGAAGAATAGAGCGAAAAGCGACGAATTCCATAGATTTGAGACGTCAAAAGCTCGCCATGATGTGTGGCAGAGCGAGAATCGGCCTTTTCGGTGGCTTGGCCTTCTGCAAGGCTTGGCGAAGGAAGGAGGAAAAAAAGAGTGAGAATAAACGATAGAAAAGCCTTTGCCATAGAATTACACCTCCATTAAAAACAGAAAACGACCACATATATAATTGACGATTATAACACATGATTCCTTGCAAAGTGCGTATAA
>JAUNJB010000256.1 GCA_030535375.1 Clostridia bacterium
ATCGCTGCAAATCGCCCGATTACGGCGAACGCGGCCGATTTTTACGCAGTTTCTTATGGGGCAAAAAGCGCGCCGGGTGCACTCCCTCTTCCGAAGCGCTTCACGCTCCGAAGTGTTTCTGTGCTCGTTGCACGGTTTTTCGCGCAATTTCCTATATGTCAAAAAAGACCGCGGATGCCTTTGGTTTCCGCGGTCTCAGTTTGCCATATGGATATCGTCGCCGGCCATGACAGAGCCTGCTTTTCCGGCCGTTGCCCGGAGCTTTTCTCCCCTTTGGAGGAGAAAAAGCCGGCAATAAAAGACCGCAGGCGTCTTGCACCCGCGGTCCTTTATTTCTTTATATATCGGATTACTTCACGTAGATGTGGCGCGGCAGGCCGTCAATATACACCGGCGTAAGCTCCGCCTGAATCAGAGGACGGGCATACGAGAGGAATTCCGGCTTCATATCGGTGCGGTAGTCATTGACCCACTCGAGCGGCACCTTCTTTTCGAAATTCGCGACCTCGTGAATGTCGTGCAGCTCCGTCGTGCACTGATACGGATCGTTGGAGATGCGCTTGAGGGCGACCATCTCACCGGTATGGCCCTCGAACGCCGCCTTGGCCGCCGCGCCGCCCACCTGATACGCCTCGGTGATATCGGTACGGCTGGTCATGTGCGCGGCACAGCGCTGGAGCGTGGACAGCTCGATTGAGCGGGTCTTGGTGTCCAGCGAGGCAGCGACACGGTTGGCCAGATAGCGCGCCGTGCCCGTCAGGCTCTTGTGACCGAAGGCATCGACGAAGTGCGCATCGTCCGCCAGCTCGCAGACATACCGGCCGTCGGCCAATTTGACGCCCTCGGAAACCGCGATGACCACGGACGCGCTCTCCTTCTGCATCTTCTCCACCTTGGCGATGAAGTTCTCGACGTTGAAGGGCACCTCCGGCAGGCAGATCATGTTGACGCCCTCGCAATCCTCGCTGCGCGCCAGCGCGGCAGCGGCGGTCAGCCAGCCGGCGTTGCGGCCCATGATCTCCACGATGGTCACGTATTTAGAGCCATACACCGTCGCGTCGCGGATGATTTCCTTCATCACCACGCCGATGTACTTGGCCGCGGAGCCGTAGCCCGGTGTGTGATCGGTGATCATCAGATCGTTATCAATCGTCTTGGGCACGCCCATGAAGCGGATATCGCTGCCGATCTGCTTGGCGTAATCGGACAGCTTGCAGATGGTATCCATGCTGTCGTTGCCGCCGATGTAGAAGAAGTAGCCGATGTCCAGCTTCTTCAAAATGGCAAAAAGCTTCTCATACACCTCGGGATGGGTCAGATAATCCGGCAGCTTATAACGGCAGCTGCCCAGATACGAGGACGGCGTGCGCTTGAGCAGCTCAATCTCCAGCGTCGACCCCAGCGTCGCCGACAGATCCACGATCTTCTCCGAAAGCAGGCCCTCCACGCCGTGCAGCATGCCATAAACATGATCGGCGCCGCGCATCTGGCAGGCCTGCAAAACCCCCGCCAGACTCGAATTGATCACAGAAGTTGGTCCGCCACTTTGACCAACGATAGCATTGCGTCCCATAATGAACCCTCCAATTTCGATTAAATATTTATTTACATTATAGCATGTTTTACGATGAATTCAACCATTTTTTATCAAATATTCCATCTTTTCGTCGAAAAGCCACCAAGTCGTCGGACGACTGTCCCCATTCCAATCCCCTCGGGTTCCGGTTCGATGCAAAATTCGGAAAAAAGGACTTGACAAGCCGTCCGCATTGTCATATAATACTTCTGCTGGTTCGAGTAGACTGGAGAGATGGCCGAGTGGTTTATGGCGCTGGTCTTGAAAACCAGTGATACCGAGAGGTACCGGGGGTTCGAATCCCTCTCTCTCCGCCATTT
>JAUNJB010000257.1 GCA_030535375.1 Clostridia bacterium
TTCTGCGCACACACAGGGATACCATCCCGGCGATCCTGTTCCCGGTGATCCTGCTGGTGGGCATCCGTCTGGGCATCTTCACCCCCTCGGAGGGCGGCGCGTTCGCGGTTGTTTACGCGCTGGTGATCGGCAAATTCGTATACAAGGAGCTGACGTGGGAGAAATTCCGCCGCTCCCTCAGGAACGCCTGCCTGGATACGGGTACGATTCTTCTGATCGTCTGCCTGAGCGGCATCTTTTCCTACGCGATCACGATGGAGCGCGTGCCTGTGCTGCTGAGCGGATGGGTCGGCGGCATCACGAACAACCCGTATCTGCTCCAGCTCATTATCATGCTGCTGCTGTTCGTGCTCGGCATGTTCCTGGACAGCGATGTCAATACGCTGCTGCTCACGCCGATCTTCATGCCGATTATCGAGGCGGCCGGCATCGATCCCGTTCACTTCGGCGTGATGATGGCCACGCTTTTGACGGTCGGCGTCATGACACCGCCGGTCGGCACGGCATGCTACATCGTCTGCGGCATTCTGGACTGCCCGATTGAGGAATATGTCAAGGCATCGATTCCGTTCTTTGCGGCGGTGGTCATCGTCTTTGCCATTTTGATTTTCTTCCCGAATGTCGTGCTGTTCCTGCCGAATCTCATATACGGCGTATAAATAATGAAGATACATGAGGAGGATTACATGAAAAAGTGGCAAGTAGACGAGCTGCTCGTCTATCAGATGGACAGCAGGGAGGAGATGGGGCGCGTATCCGGTGAGGCCGTCATCGATGCGATTTGCGCCGTTCTGGAGCGCAAGGAGGAGGCGAACGTCATGTTTGCCGCCGCACCCTCCCAAAACGATGTGCTGGAGACGGTGATGACCAGCGAGAGGATTGACTGGTCGAGGGTGAACGGCTTTCACATGGATGAATACATTGGCCTGTCCGCCGCGGCGCCGCAGGGATTCGGGAATTTTCTGAGGACGGCCGTGTTCAATAAGCGGGCTTTTCACGAGGTCTTCTATATCAATCCGGAGGCTGTGGACGCGCAGGCCGAGGCCGAGCGTTACGAGGAGCTCCTGTATCAGCACCCGATGGATGTCTGCATTCTGGGCGTCGGAGAAAACGGGCACCTCGCCTTTAATGATCCCGAGGAGGCGCGCTTTGACGACACGAAGCTGGTTCGGACCGTTCAGCTGGACGATGTTTGCAGGCAGCAGCAGGTCAATGACGGCTGTTTCGCAAGCATCGACGAGGTGCCCAAGGTCGCGATGACTGTGACGATTCCCGGTCTTCTGCGGGCGGAGAGGATGTTCTGCGTGGTGCCGACGGCGCGCAAGGCGCAGGCCATCGCGCACATGCTGGAGGATCGGGGAATCAGCACGAGCTGCCCTGCCTCCGTTCTGCGCACGAAGAAGGGTGCGTCGCTTTATCTGGATAGCGAAGCGGCATCGCTGCTTGCGCAGAAAGTGTGAAGCGATGAAGCTGATTAGGAGGATGGAGGCGGCCCTGGCCAACGAGGACGGCCTGGTTTTTTTCCCGGAGGAGTGCGAAACGCTGGCGGCCAACTACGTGCGCGTTTTTCGCGGCGAGACGACGATGGCCGACGCGCACCCCGATGAGGAGGAAATCTACGTGATTCTCTCGGGGGAGGGAACGGTATGGCTGGACGAGCAGCCCTATCCGGTTTCACAGGGAGACGCCGTATACATTCCCCGTTGGATGAAGCATGCGGTGAGCGGCGGCGGGGAGGACGGCTTGTCCTATCTGTGCGTCGCCAACTGGCCGGACGGACGGCCCGGGGAGTAAAGCCGGCCCTTCGGCGGATGGCAGGGGACGTTCGTCCGCGCGGGGATGCGGCCGTTTGCCTCTCCCGAAAACCGCTGCAAATCGCC
>JAUNJB010000102.1 GCA_030535375.1 Clostridia bacterium
GACGCTGCTCTTTGAGCGCATGCGCCGCTGCGGCTTTACCGAGGTCACCGTGCAGGTCGCGCCGGAAAACGCGGCGTCCCTCGCCCTGCACACGGGGCTGGGGTTTACGAGGGCTGCACAGGATGAGCGGGCGGTGACGCTTTTTCTCCGCCTTTGAATTGCGGAACCATGCGGTTCCCGGAAGCAGTCGCCGTCAGAGGCGCTCTATGCCTCCCGGCCGCTTGATTCCCCGCTCTGCTTCCGCCCGGACGAAAAAAAATAGATAAGGGCTGCCCGGCCAATTCCGAACATTCTGAGAAAACAATTCTCTTTATATGTCCGGATTTCTGGCCCGACAGCCTTTGCTGATGATGTGCTTTTACCACGTCTTTGCAAATCCCGTCACATACCAGGTGTCCTTCTGCAGCGTATACTGGCAGTTTTCACGGGTGATCTCACCCTCCGGTACGACGGACATGTTGTAATACTTCTGCTTGGGCGTCGCGTCGTAGCGGTAGTTCATCCGTTTGATCGTCGAGTTGACGTTGCCCTCGATGGTCGTCAGCTCATACACACCGTCGCCCAGCTCCGTGACGCTCTCCACGATTGCCACATGCGTGTAGGGCGTGGAGCCGCGCACGCCGTAGATCACCAGATATCCCGGCTTGGGAACCGCCTCGATTTCGTCCGCCTGGAGCCAGCGTCCCTGCTCCTCAAAGGCCAGATACACGTTGCCCACGCGGCCCTCCATCGCCGAAATGCACAGATCCGGCGCGGCCTCAACCCCCTGCTTGTAGCGAATCAGCTGCAGGCCGCTGTGGTAGGCACACCAGATTTGGAAGACGGAGCACCAGCCGATCTCCCGCTTATCATGATAGTACCACTTGGTGTAGTCATTCGCCTTGGGCAGCTTCTCAAAGGGATGCAGCTCAAACTGAGCGCGCGCCGTCAGCACGAAGTTGCGCGCGGCCAGCGGCATATCCTCCGGGAACGTGAGATCATACGTCTCAAGCTCCCCCTCCTCCTGAGTGCTGATCGCCTCGGGCGGATTCTCCATCTTCACCGGAGCCACGTCAAAATCCTCCGCCAGCGCGCCAAGCCCGCCAAGCATCATGCACGCCGCAAGCGCCAGCGCGCCAAGCCGTTTCATGCCCATGCCCGTTTTCCTCCTGTCTGCTTCCATGTATACGAAATTTTCTTCTTCCGCCGAAGGAAGGAATGCTGCCGTCGGGCTCAGTCGCCCATGATCAGCGAAAGCTCGCCGTCAAGCGGCAGCGTCCGCTCCAGGCCGTTCTCGGTGACATTGACCCTCCACCCCGCGGCTTCGGTTGTGATCGTATAGCGCGCCTGGCTCGGTGAGACGCGCTCGCTGCGCACGTCAAAGCACGCATCGCCGATCAGCAGATGCTCCAGCGCCCAGCCGTCCCATCCGATGGGCGTATGCGGCGCAAAGCGGATCACCTTCGCGCCCGCGTCCGGCTCAAGGCCGAACAGATGCTCCGTCATCGGCCAGACCAGCCCCGCCGCAGCGCCCGACGCCAGCAGGACGCCCTGCGCCGCGTCCGGCCCGCGCAGCGCCCCCGGCAGGCCGGGCAGGCCGCTGCGCGCCATCAGGCTGAGGCATCCGAGCATCTGCTCGACATGGTCGCGTTCACCGTGCCAAAGGGCGGCCTCTTCAAGGGAGACGTCCGCCGCCAGCGTCTGCACGCTCTGGGGCGCGGGAATGCGCGCAAGCGCCGCCAGACACGCCCGATCGTCTGCGCCCGTCATCCGCAGAATATACGCCTGTCCGGCCAGCGCCTGGCAGACCTCCTCGCGAATGTCCTGCCGGACATCCCTGAAATCGCGCGTGGCGCGGCGCAGATAATTCACGCAGAGCCCCGTCACCGGCAGCATTTCTCCGGCAAACGCCGCGTCGCCGCTCCAAAGCAGCGTGCGATGCACCAGCGCGACAAACTGCGCGCTCTCTTTGGCGCCGCCCGCCTGCGTCACTCCGCCGCTCAGCGACACGCAGCGCGCCAGACGCCCCGGCGCAAGCTGGGCCTCCTCGCTGATGCGCACCAGCGTGCGCATCATCTCCTGTACGCGCCGTGCGCCGCCCAGAGGCAGGAGCGCGCCCATCGCCTGTGCCCATCCCTCGCCATAGAGCGAAGGATGCTCCGGCAGATCGGCGCAAAGCGCGCAGCCGCCGTGCGGCAGCGTGCGCGTGAGCCAGTCGCCGTAAATCTTCGCCCAGTTCCAGCAGCGGGAGAGCATCTCATCCGGCAGGGCCGCGGCGCTGCACGTCATCATCGCATCGATGCGCGCCTGCTTGCGCCCGATCATCTCCTGCGCATGCTCACGCAGCCCGGCAAGCGCATCCTCCGCCATCGAGCGGGAGGCATAGCCGCCCGCCACAAACAGGCGCATTGTGGCCTGCGCATGCGCGCCGACGCGCAGCCGGTAAAACAGCCGCCCATTGATTCCCTTGCCCTGCGTATTGCCAAAGCCGTAGACCGACTCGGGCAGATCGGCCTGAAGGACGCGGCTCTTCGCGTCCGCGCCCCAGACGGCATGCCATGGGTTGCGGCTGTCGCGCGCGTAGAACGCCTGCGTCGCCTCGTCGTATTCGCCCACATCGCGGCCGAGCTCCAGGCCGCCCTCCCCGTGCGCGGCGGCGACGGTCAGGATATCCGTGCGCACGGTAAAGGAAATCTCCGCCATCCGCGGCGTATCCCTGAGGTTTTCCACCGTCAGCTCGATCACGCAGCCGCTGACCCCGTCCGGGATAAACTGACGGCGGACGACGTGCATCTGCTCCTTCTGCATCCGGTAGTGGAACGCGGTGACGGTGGGCTGCGCCTCGCACGCATCGGCCAGGAGCAGCGGCACATCGTCGATGGCGAAGAAGAATCCGTCGCAGACCTTCTTCTCCCCGGCCCACAATCCGCCCATCTCGCCCGGCACGGTATACCCCATGTCGGGAAACAGGCCGTTTTGCGCGCCGATGAGCACGGCGCCCTGTCCCGCGGTCACGGCGGGCGATTCCAGATGTTCGTAGCGGTACACCCTGTATGTGGAAAGCATAGGCAACCTCCTGTCTGTTATCCCTTGATGACGGCAGCGATGGTGGATAGAATCAGGCGGATATCCGCAAGAGGCGAAATCTCGCGCAGATATTTCATATTCAGCTCGATTTTGGCGGGCATAATCGTATCGATGTACATGCGTTCGGGGTTCTCCGCGCCGCTGAGCATATCATTCTCGTTGCGATAGGCGATGGAAGCATAATCCGTGATACCCGGCCGCACCAGCAGCACCTGGCGCTGATAGGGCGTGTACAGCTCCACATAGCGGGGCACCTCCGGCCGCGGGCCGACGAAGCTCATCTGCCCGGCAAACACGTTGATCAGCTGCGCCAGCTCGTCGAGCTTCGTCCTGCGCAGAAAGGCGCCCACGCGCGTGATGCGGCTGTCGCGGCCCACGGTGATCTGCAGTCCCTTTTTATCCGCGTTCACCACCATCGAGCGGAACTTGAAGATGCGGAATTCCTTCCCATTCCTGCCCACGCGCACCTGGCGGTAGAACACCGGGCCGGGATCGTCGATGACGATGGCCAGAGCAATGAGCAGAAACACCGGCCAGAGCAGAAGCAGCGCCGCGCCGGAGATCACCACATCCATCAGGCGCTTGAGCGCCAGCTGCGTGCGCCTGCCCTCAAGCGCCTGCGCAATATCCAAACTCGGTTTGTCCATAAGCCTCACCCGTTCATTCGTATTCTCATTTCCTACACCCGATCAAACACATAGGAAAACAGCAGACACATGCAAAACGCCATGCGGTGCTTCATCAGCGCCAGGCGCATGGCCAGCCTCGGCGCAAAGGCGAGCGGCCTCACCCCGGCGAACCAGCTCCGCACATCCGCGCGGTTCATGTATGCGCGGGCGCGGCGCACGCGCTCCGCAAAGCCGTACGGCGTGCCGGGATAGCAGAGATTGCGCACGGATGTGACGGCCATCTTGCGCCGCCTCACGACCATGCGCGCCATGCATTCCGGCTCATCCGCAAGCAGCGCCTCCAGCGCGTCGTTGGACAGATCGTAGGACTGCGGCACATGGGGGCTGTAGCGCTTGGTGACGCTGCCCGCGTGGAAGCGGTAGTGATAATAGGCCTCATCCACCGCCGTCGCCGCGTCCGCATCCAGCATGCACGCGACGATGAACAGCAGATCCTCCGCATAGTGGATATCCTCCCGGAAGCGGTGTCCGCAAAGCAGCGTGCGCCGGAAGAGATTGCGCGGCGTGTAGCCGGAGAGCGGCAGCTCGTCAGAATCCGTCTCCTTCGACAGCATCGCGGGAATCAGCGTCTTTCGGATGGACGCGCGGTCAAACCGCGTGCCCGTGGCAAAGCCGAGCGGCACATTCTCCTGCCGGTTTTCGTAATCCTTGAACACCCGGCAGAACGACGCATCCGCATCCGCGAGCACCGCCGCGCCGTAGAGCCGCTCGTACATCTGCGGCTCTGCCCAGTCATCCCCATCGCAAAAGCCGACAAATTCACCCCGCGCCGCGTCAAGCCCCGCGTTGCGCGCGGCGGACACGCCCCGGTTCTGCGCAAAATCGATCACCCTCACGCGCGCGTCGAGCATCTGCGCCTCGCGCAGGATCGCCAGCGAGCCGTCCGGGCTCCCGTCGCACACGAAGATCAGCTCGATCTCCGCGAGCGTCTGCGCCCGCAGGCTGGCGATGCACTGGGGCAAAAACGCCTCGCATTTGTACACCGGCACGATCACCGAAACCTTTGGTTCCACCGCGCATCCTCCTCCCTGTTCCCGGCACGGGCCGCCCGTCCGGGAGCGGCTTCCGCCATGAAGCGGAGCGCCCTTCGCGCCCCGCCGCCCCCGGTCAGTGCGCCTCCTCCGCCGAACGGCGGGAGAGGTCGTCCCGCCAGAGCGGCGCCTGCACCAGCAGATAGGTACAGCCGATCACCGAGAACGGCGCATACACCGATTCAAACATGCCCACCAGGATGAACACCGCACAGAACGCCAGCGGCGTCGCCGCATAGGGGCTGGCCTTGCGGTGCATCCAGTAATAGCGGATCGCCCGCCAAAGCGCCAGCAGCGTATAGGCCGCCAGCAGGATACCCGCGATGAAGCCATTGTTGTATGTCACGCCAAAGAATGCATTATGCGCGTTGAACAGGCGATCGCCCGCGCCGTCCTTGGCCACCCACTCCTGAATGACGCTCGACTCGTGGCCGTTCCACGTGAGGTTTTGAAGGATCGTCATCCAGATGCCCCAGCGGTCGCTGGTCAAATCGTCCATGGAGATCCGGCGCTCCTCCGGCTTGGGCACCGTAATCGGGTTGCCGTACGTCTCGTAATTGTAGACGGCCAGCGCATAATCCTCCTTGTACGCCTCCATCATCTTGTCCTGCGTGATTTTGACGCCCGCCGCGCCCATCGCCACGACCAACACCGCCAAAATCGCCATCAGCCGCTTGGGATGCTTCGCGGTGCCCGCGATGATCGCCGCCGTCAGGATCACCAGCACGCCGGCAAACGCCAGCAGGCCGGAGCGCGAGAGCGTCAGCACCAGCGTAAACGCGCCCAGCGCCGCCGCCATGCCGTAAGCAATGACGGACTTCATGCGCCTTTGCACAAAGCTGGCGTAGCACAGCAGCAGCGCGCTGGTCGTCATCACGATGCAGCACATGGACATGCAGTTCGCGTCGTAGAACACGCCCATATAGCCCGGATAGCCCCAGGTAATCGGCACCGCCAGATAGGACCAGAGCAGAAACGGCAGCACGGAGAGCACCGCGCCGCGCAGGATCGAGCGGAAGGTCGACTCATCGTCCCTCGAGGAAAGCACGGAGAACACGACCGGATAGGCGATGAGCAGCGGCACGCTCTCGGAGAGCCAGTCCTCGTAAAACAGGCCGGAGACGACCATCATTCCGTGCAGCGCAAACCACAGCGCCACCATGCCCTTGTGAAAACGCACACGTGCCTTGACGCCCGTGCGCGCCGTGAGCGTCACAAACGCCAGCAGGATCATGCCAAAGAGCACGAAAATCATCCAGCGCATCGGGAATTTACGCTGCGTGAACAGCACGCAGTAGCCGATCAGCGCAAAGAACGCCGCCGTCAGCAGCCTCGCGTCGAAAATCTCGTTGAAGATACCCGTCACCCTGTCATACAGGTTGAGCACCTTCGTGCCGTCAATGCCTTGTTTGCGCATGTTGTTGCCTCCAAGCGTCGATTGCTTCTTCATAAATCGCTTCCACCGTCTGCGCGTTGCGCGCCCAGGTGAGCGCGCGCGCATCCTGCCGCCCGCGTTCGCGCAGCGCGGCGTACCGCTCCCGGCGGGCAAATACCTCGCGCATCACGCGCTCGATCTCATCCACGTCGCCCGCGGGGACGAGAAAGCCGTTCTCGCCGTCGGTGATCGTGTCCTCTATGCCCTCGTTCCTCGCGCCCACGGCGATGCAGCCGGCCGCCATGGCCTCGATGTAGACGATGCCGTATCCCTCTCCCCAGCTGGGCAAAACGAACAGATCGCTTTGCGCCATCCGCCGGAGGACCTCCTCATGCGGCAGCCCGCCGGTCAGCGTCACGCGGCTTTCAAGCCCCGATTCGGCGATGCGCGCGCGCAGCTGCGCCTCCATCTCCCCGATGCCCACGATGGTCAGCGTCGCGTCCGGGAACTCGCCCGCCAGGCGCGCGAACGCCTCCAGCGTTCTGTCCATGCATTTGCGTGCCTTGAGCGTGCCCACGGAGATGACCGAACGCGGCGTGCCCTGCGCATGCCCGGGCACCAGCGAGAGATCGACGCCGTTCGGCACAACGCGCGTGAGCTTCCCCTCGCCCCGATACGGCGCAACGCGCGTGAGCAGCAGGCTGGATACGGCCATCAGCGCGTCCACATTCCGCGCGATCCGCACATTGCGCGCCCACGGTCGCTTTCCCGGAATAAAGTAGTGAAAAATGTCCGTGCCGTGCACCGTCAGCGCCACCGGCACGCCCAGCGCCCGCGCCACCAGCAGCCCGGCATGGCCGTCCCTGGGGAGCATGTGCGCATGTACCATATCAAAGGGCTTCTGCGCATGCAGCCGCCTGGCCACCGGCAGCGCCGCGCCCGCCAGCAGCCGCCCGCCCAGCAGTCTCTCCCCCACGTTGCCCAGCGTCAGGCACCGGGGGTAATACACCCGTATGCCGTCCACAACGGCCTCCCGCGGCGTCGCAGCCGCCACCTGCGCCTGCTTGGGCCGCAGCCGCTTCATCATGGGCGTCACGCCCACGCAGGAAATCACCACGACCTCGTGCCCGCGCTTTGCCAGCGCCTTGGCCTGCTCGTGCACGTAAAAGCAGTAAGGAGAGTTGTCCGCCTGCCGGTGGATCATCATCAGGATGCGAAGCGGTCTGCCGTCCATGCGGGCACCTCCCTTTTCTCATCGGATCGCGCTTTCGTACAGTGCGGCCCATCGTTCCGCGATCAGCGGCCAGGCATACGCCCTCGCGCGCTCGATGCAGCGTGCGGAGCGCGCGGAATAGTCCCGCGTCACATCGGCAAGCCTCTGCGCCTGCTGCGCCGTATCGCCGCAGACGACGGAGAAGCCCACCTCCCCCTCCGGGAACTGGCCGTCAAACCCCTGGCCCCGCGTGTAGAGCACCGGCACGCCCTGGCTCATCGCCTCCAGGTACACCATGCCAAACGTCTCCGCCGAGGAGGGCACCAGCATCACATCACAGTCCGCGTAAAACCTCTTCATGGCGTCCATCCCCTGCATCTGACCGCAGAAGACATCGCCCTCGCGCATGCCGGCGCGCAGCGCATCCTCCAGCGGCCCCCGGCCCGCCGCCCGCAGCACATATCGTCCGCCGCCCGCGTCGCTTGCCCGATGCACGGCATTCAGCGCGTCGAGCGGGCGCTTGCGCTCGTTCAGCACCCCGGCAAATCCCACACGCACGGGATCGCCCAACGCCTCGCGCGGTTCGCCTGTCAGCCATTCCGGGCGAATGCCGTTGGGGATGACCGCCGTCCTGCGCGCGACACACTCCCTCTCCTGTGGCCCCAGCCACGTAGAGAGCACCTTCTCCCGGCTCGCCTCGCTGAGGAAGACCACCCTGCGCGCATCCCGCAGGATGCGCCGCGCGAGGGGCCGCAGGTGCGGCTCGTATTTCCAAATGGCCTCGATATCGCTGTATCGCAGCGTGACCATGTAGGGCACGCCTGTCTCCCGGCTCAGCCGCCGGGCGATGGAGCCGTCCGTAAACAGCGTATGCGCATGGATCAGCTGAACGCCCGCCATGTCCGCCTTCTCCCGAATCACGGGCACGGTGCGCTGCGCCTTGCGGAAGAAAAACAGCGCGTCGCTCCGCTTGACCGTCATCTCATAGAGTGTCGGCACGCCTTCGGGCAGGTTTTTGCCCACATTCTGCGTGCGCTTCTCGGGAACGAACACGGTCTGCTCCATCCCCCGGTCTCTCAGCGCCTCAAACAGCTGGGGGAAGACCGTGGAGCCTGCCAGATTGCAGCAGATGTGCAATATCCTCATGCCCGCTTCCCCTTGTCATCCCCGTCTTGACGGGTCTTCTTCTGCCGCTCCTCCTTCAAAAAGCGCGGCAGCACGGCGATGCCGCACAGCGAGCCGAAGCCATAGGCGAAGTGAAACGCCGGATAGAGCACAATCTCCACCGGCAGGAACTTAAGCCCCTTCTCCTTGGCGATGGTATATGAATAGAAAGCATCCAGCAGCAGATACGCGCCCCACTCCAGCGCCAGCAGCCCGCCAAAGAGCATGCTCCTGGTGATCAGCGTCAGCAGCACGAGCACAACCGTGGACAGCACGAACGCCAGCGGCACAAAGTGCCGCACGCCCATCGAGCCGGGCACCAGCGCCATTGTAATCACGTTCCACTTGCCGTTCATATAGCCCATCTTCATAATGCCGCGCATGGTATCCCGGCAGTAATAATGAACGCGGATATTGTGATTCAGATAGATCTTTCCGCCGTTTTTGCGAATACGGAAGTTGAGTTCATTGTCCTGATTGCGCGTCATGCGCTCGTCAAAGCCGCCGATCCTGTCAAACAGCTCCCGCCTGAAGCAGCCAAAGGGCACTGTATCCACATAGCCATCCTCAGTCGTCAGGCGATACGTGGCATTGCCCACGCCCAGCGGCGTTCTGAGCATCTCGGCGATGGCCTCGCCCATGAAGCCGCGCCCACGCGTATCAAACACGCCGCCCGCGTTGTCGCAATCCTTGGTGAGCAGCGTCTCCACGGACAGACGAATATAGTCCGCCGGATACTCCGCATGCGCGTCAAGCCTCACGATCACCTCCGCGCGGCTTGCCCGGATGCCGATATTCATCGCATACGGCACCGTCCGATCGGGATTGTCGAGCACCACGATCTGCGGATGCACCTCCTGCAGGCCGCGCAGCAGCTCCACCGTGCGGTCCTCCGAACGGCCATCGACAAAAATGACCTCCATTTGTTCGGCAGGATAGTCCTGCGAAAAGATGGATTTCACACACGCGGTGATATACTTTTCCTCGTTGCGCACAGGCAGGATGACCGAAATGAAAGGCAGCTGCATGTTTCTACTCCCAACTTCATCTAAAGAATCAGTTTATTATACCACAAAGGCAAAGCAATCACAAGAGACCGGCCAGGCCATAGAGCAGGCGCGCCTCTCCCGGCCGGCGGAATTTTTTACGAAATCTTCGTTTCCAGTGCTAAAATGACCTCAAATTCACGTTCCCAGGGCACGGCAAACGCGGAATCCGGCATGTCCGCGCCTTCTCCTTCCGCCCCTTTACACGCATATTCGCCGTTCTATTTTCAACCATCTTACTGTCTTTAAAATAAAAATGAAGATTATTGATCGGCTCACATCCAATTCATTTACTTATCCATCATTTGGATGTGTTAATTTCCGCAAATTCAGGCTATCATGAAATCATATTGAAACCGTGGAGGGAATCACGATGATCGTTTCCTACAAGACAATTGGGCGCAATATCCGGGACGCCCGGATGGAAGCGAATCTGACGCAGGAACAGACCGCCGAACGGCTGAGAATCTCTCAGCTTCACTTTGGCCGGCTGGAACGTGGTGAACGCCCCGCCTCGCTGGAGCAGATCGCGCAGATCGCGCACGTGCTCGGCGTACCCACCGCCTCGCTGCTCAACGGCTGCATCGTCGAGGAAAGCTTCGACGTCACCCCGGATGAGAGCGCCCAATCCCTGGGCAAGGCAGTAGCCGGGCTGGCCAACGGCTGTTCTCCCAAGGCACGCCACCTGATGTACACGCTGTGCCAGGCCGTGGCGTCCAATGACAAGCTGTCCGTCAGAGAATGAGCTTCTTCCGCTACAACAGACAGCCGAACGCAAATCACGAAGGGCAAATATCAAAGCCGCACGGCGCATGATGCGCCGTGCGGCTTTTGCCGTATGCTCTGCAAACCGGCCTTTTACCATCCTAGCCGGCGGTAATAGTTAAGGAAATTTCGGCCGGCGATGTCCTCCACGGCCTCCTCATCGTAGCCGCGGCGGCGCAGCTCCTCCAGGATGGCCGGCACATCCGCCGGGCTCTGGCAATCGACCGGGGTGCACTCGATCCCGTCAAAATCGCTGCCAAAGCCGACGTGCTTCTGTGCGCCAAGCTGGCACATGTGATCGATATGATCCGCTATATCGCGCACGGATGCCTTGCCCTTCCCGCTCAGGAACGCCGGATAGAAGTTCACGCCAATCCAGCCGCCCCGCTTCACCATCGCGCGAATCTGCTCGTCGGTGAGGTTGCGGAAGTGGGGGCACAGCGCCTTCGCGCAGGAATGCGAGGCCATCGGCGGCTGACTGTGCCTGTCAATCAGATCCCAGAAGCCCGCCTCGTTCAGATGGCTGGTGTCCGCGGCCATTTTAAGCTCCGCCATCGTCTTCAGGATCTCCCAGCCCCGCGGCTTGATCCCCTGATCGGAGCCGCCCTTGGCCGGATAGCCGATCTCGTTTTCATTGTTCCAGGTCAGCGCCGCCATGCGGATGCCGCGGTCATAAAACTCTTGCACGCGTTCCACGCTGCCCTCGAAAATCTCGCCGCCCTCAATGCTCAGCAGAATCCTGACCTCGCCGTCCTTCGCCTCCAGCGGAGAATCCACGCGTGTCCATCCCTGCGTATCCCGCAGCCGTTCAAACGCGGCGTATTCGGCCATCGCCTTGTCGTAGGGGTGATCGCTCACGCCCTTGGTCCCCGCAAAGAGCGTGCAGGTTTGCAGGCTCATACCGCCGCGCTTCATCGCCTCCATCGTGACACATGGAACGCGATCCGGCTGGAGCGCACGCATGTACAGCGTATCACAATGCGTATCGCAGATAATCATTGCCTTTCCTCCGTCTATCGCAAGATGAGGCAGCCTTTGCCGCCTCGGTCAGCATAGCACAAAGCGCCCGCAAATGCAAGGCATACCTGCCCGGCGCTCCGCTGTGTCAAGGGTGATCACTCTCCCGAATCCGTCAGGGGCAAGGCATCCGGCACATGCCGATTCGGAAAAAGCAAAGACGGCGCAAAACGCCGCGAGCCGTCCGGCCCGCGGCGTCTCAGGTTCAGCGGATTACATCCTTGCCGCCCATATACGGGCGCAGCGCTTCGGGGATGCGCACGGAGCCGTCGGCGTTCAGGTTGTTCTCCAGGAAGGCAATCAGCATGCGGGGCGGCGCCACGCAGGTATTGTTGAGCGTGTGGGCAAAGTATTTGCTGCCGTCCTTGCCCTTGACGCGGATGCCGAGGCGGCGGGCCTGCGCATCGCCCAGCGTGGAGCAGCTGCCCACCTCGAAATACTTCTTCTGGCGCGGGCTCCACGCCTCGACGTCGCAGCTCTTGACCTTGAGATCGGCCAGATCGCCGGAGCAGCATTCGAGCGTGCGCACCGGGATATCCAGCGAACGGAAGAAGTCCACCGTATTCTGCCAGAGGCGGTCATACCACATCATGGAGTCCTCCGGCTTGCAGACGACGATCATCTCCTGCTTCTCGAACTGATGGATGCGGTACACGCCGCGCTCCTCGATGCC
>JAUNJB010000103.1 GCA_030535375.1 Clostridia bacterium
GTTCCGGCAATGTTGCGACACCCGGCGAGGCGTAACTCCTCCCGACTCCTCTAAACACAATATGGACACATTACCCCACAACACGAGCGGGGCCCCACGATAAACACCGTGCGGCCCCGCTTCTTTGCTTTCAATTCCCGCGCTGGGCATCCCAGAATGCCTTCTCCTGCTCGTTTGCAGGCCGCAGGCCGGTGAGCACGCCGTCCTCATAGACGGCGATAAACTCCGTGGCGTTCTCGTCAAAGCGGTTCATCCCCATGCTCTGGGAGATCCACACGCCGCGCTGGGCATCCCAAATGCCGCGCACCTCATTTCCTTCATAGTACATGCGCACGCCGCCTTCGCCATCATCCATGTAAAGCAGGCCTACCTGCACGTACGGCGCGAGGGTTTCCGCCCAGGTGTGGTTCTCCTGTGAATCCGCCGCAGAAGAGACGGACGGCACATTATCCACGGCCGCGCCGGAGATCACCACCGTGTTTCCGGAGGAGCCGCTCTGCGCCACATCTTCGCCCGTCTCCGTGACCATCGAGCCGCCGCTTTCATCGACGACAGTCATCTGTATCGCGGAGCCGTCCGCCAGTTCGAGCGTTTTGGATACCTTCACGCCGCTTTGGATGTCGCTGAGGATGCGTCCATAGAGCGCCATGGTTTCGTCCACCTTCTCGTCCGTCCACAGGAACCAGCCGTCGCTGTTCGTGTAGCCCCATGCGCCCTCCGCGGCCATCTCCGTCAGCGCCTCGTATTGCTCCTGCATCCAGTTCTCGTATTCCTCGGCCGTCCACCACTCGATGCCCTCATCGGTGTCCACGCTGCCCTGTACGACGGACGGATAGACGGACACGCCGCCGTCCTCTCCCGCGATACCCTCTGCCAGATAGGTGGTGACTCCGTCGTTTTCCTCCACCTCTACGCTGAACGAGGCCGCGCCCGTCTGAACATCGTATGCACCCATGGCATGGCGAATCTGCTGCTTCGCTTCCTCGATCTCGCGCGTGCGCTCGTCAAATTCCTCTTTCGTCGCCTCGCGCAGGCCGGTCAGCTTGCCGCTCGGGTCAAACGATCCGTCCAGATTGCGCACGATGGGGCCGGTCAGATCGCGAACGGCATAGACGTCCACCTCGCCATCGGGCATCTGAAGCACCGTACCCGCCACGGTCTGCTCGTCGATGGGATACATGTCCTCGAACGTGCGCACAATTTTGCCGTCGTAGGTCAGCCGCTGGGCCGTCTCGTCATAGCCGAGGCCATAGGGCGCGTACTTCTTATAGTATTTCTCCCACGACTCCTTGTCGATCACCGGATCGCCCGCCGCAGAGACGGAATACGTCTCCTGCGATCCATTCCCGGCATCCGCGCTCTGCCCTTCCGTAAGCGAAATCTCAACCTCCGGTTCCGTGTAGGTGATCATCTTTCCGCCGTCCATGTCCTGGATGACGTACTGGCCCTCCTTGTCAAGCGCCGCCAGCTTCTCCCCGTCATAGGTGATGACGTATTCCTCTTTGCCGTCCTCATCCGTGATTGTTGCGACGCTGTAGCGCTTTGTGACCTCCTCATCTCCAATGGCGTTCACCGTCACCTTGCCGCCTTCGTTGGTAATCACCGTATAATTGATGGTTCGGCTGTCCTCTTCCTCCTTGGGCGCGCTCGTCGCCAGCGCGACGCCGGAACCCATCACCAACAGCGCCGCCAGAATGGCCGACGCAATACCCGTCTTCTTCATATTCTGCATCATCTTGATCCTCTCTTCGATGCCCGTCATGCTGAAGCTGCTGGCAATCGGGGAGAGGCGGCAGCGCCGCTCCTCCATGGTCAGAAGTGTCAGCGCGTATTCGCGCCGCGCACTCCGGCCCGCCTCGGCGAGCACGCGCTCGTCGCACAGCAGCTCCATGTCCCGGTTGACGAGGAGGAACATGATCCACACCATCGGATTCATCCAATGCACGCACAGCGCGGCCAGCATCAGCAGCTTGCGCCCGGCATCCAGCGCACGGATGTGCATCATCTCGTGCAGCAGGACGTAGTACAGCGCGCGCCCGTCGCCGCGATCCATTCCCTTGGGAAGCAGAATCACGGGACGAAGCAGTCCATAGGACAGCGGCGAAGCGATGCGGCCGCTGACTCTGACCTGCACATGCCGCCTGAGCGGATGCGCCCGCAGAAAGGCCGCCGTGCGCGGGTCGTCATCGGGCAGGGACTGCGCAAAGGCGCGCAGGCTGACCATGTATGACCGCAGAAAATACGCGGCCAAAATCAGCATCCCAATCACCCAGACGGCGGCGAGCACCTGCGTCAGATCCGGCAAAGCAAATCCTCGCGCCGCGGCCTCGCTCACGTTTTCCATCGCCGTGCCCGGCACAATATGCGGCGCCGGATTCCCGGCGCCCGTTCCGGATGCCGGCGGCACGGCTTGAGCCGCCATCGCTGTGCCGATTGTAAGCGGCGCATTGGCTTGCGTGACTGTCGTAACGACGACGCGTCCGCGCGTCATCACCCGGCCGATCAGCGCCTGCGGCGAAAACCGCCAGCGCAGCGAGAACGGCACGAGCAGCCGAAGCAGCGCAATATCCCACAGCGCCATGTACATGCGCCGGGGCAGACGATCCCCGGCCGTCAGGCGCAAAAGCGCGGTCAGCGCAATCAGCATACCCGCAGTCAGGCTCATGGACAGCAGAGACATATATAACCTCTTTTCAGGCGCTCGATCAGCGCTGCAGACCGTCGGCAAAAATCCCAAGCCCCGTCCGAAAAGGCAAATCCCGGCATGGAGCTATCCTGATGACGACAAGCCGAAGCGTCTCATCGGCGCGGTTGGTTTCTCCCGGGTTTCAAAGCGTGCCCCGTCAGTCCATCTCGTCGATCATCGCGCGCAGCCTGGCCAGCTGCTCCTGGCTCACGCGTCTGCCGCCGAGCAGGGAGGCGAAGAGCTTGTCCGCCGAGCCGTCAAACACCTTGTCGATCAGCTCCTGCGTCTCTTCCTCCTGCACCTGCTCCTTGCTCACCAGCGCGCGGCACTGAAAGTTCGGCTCGATGCGCTCGATTGCGCCCTTGCCGATGCACCGTTTGATCAGCGTGTACGTGGTGTTCACGTTCCATCCCACTTGTTCCCCGAGTTCCCTGGCGATGGCCTTCGCGGTCGTATCGCCCTGCCTCCAGAGGACATCCATCACCTTGAGCTCGGAATCATAGAGTTTCACGGATGCATCCATCTCCTTTTCGCTGTAGCATCGATCATGATCACGCCTATATACTACTACAGTCTTATCCTCTTGTCAATACTACTCCGGTAGTATTTCTTTTGTAATCTGAATTTTGCTCTATCTCAGATCCTCGACCGTCTTTTTGGCGAGCCTGCGTCCCGCCCTCCTCGTCGGATCAAAGCCGCAGATCGCTGCGTAATCGCAGCTCGCGCATGCGCTGTATTGTCCGCGCTCTGCCGGGCTGTCATCGATCACGCCATCGTAAGCCGCACCGGCGAGCTGAGAGGCTTTCCTCTTTGCAAAGCCCACCATCGCGTCCATGCCCTCCTCGTCGGCCATCGAAGCGCGATACGTACCGCTCGGCTTTCCTTCCTTTGTAATCATCGCTGCATGAAGCCCATCCTGCGCGCGCAGCACCTCCACGTCGGAGAGCGATATCCCCGCAAGCGAGAGCTTTTTTGCAATCTGGCGCTCAATCTCCTCCTTGACCCGGGATTCGCTCTTGATCGTCGGATCGGCGATCCGGCAATAGAAGAAGCCCGCCGCTTTCGATCCGGGAACCTGCGCCAGCGCTGCCGCAAGATAGATCAGCAGCTGAAGCTGAATTCCCCAATACGCCATCGTCGGATCAAATTTCCTGCTGCCGCTCTTGTAATCCACGACGCGGATGCGGCCTCCCTCCATCACATCCACCCGATCAATCCTGCCCTGCAGGTAGACAAATGTGCCGTCGGCCAGCTCCAGCATGATCGGCGCGACGCCGTTCTGTCCGAAGACAAGCTCCGTCCTCATGGGTCTGAACCGGCTGTCCGCAAACTGGGTGATGATGCTCCTCCCCGCGCGCTGCGCCGTCCTGCGAATGCGCTTGGCAATCGCAGCGCCGCGCGCGCTCTCCCCCAGCGGGGACATTCGCCACTCCTCAATCAGCGGCCTTACGGCTTCATCCATGAGCCTGTCGCACACGGCGGCATCCACCTCCGGAAATTCCGGCAGGGCTGTCACGGCGCGCGTGAACCGCTCGGCCGCCTCGTGATAGAGCGTGCCCAGCTCCGCGCGGTCGATTCCGGGCTCCAGCGGCTCCTGAGGTGCCAGACCGTAGCGGATGAAATGCCTGTACGGACATTGCGCGAATGTCTCCAGGCGCGACACGCTCATCACCGGGCGTCCGTATAACGACCTTGCCTGCGCGCCATCCAGGCGCTTCTCCGGCTCCTCCCCGAGCCTGCGCGTCACGCCGGCCAGCCGCTCTCGTCCATGCTCGCTGCACGCGATTGCCGCATAGGCCTGTGCATAGCGCGCGTCCAACGGCTGCCTTCCGTCCGCCGCATCCGAGAGATGGACGGCCAGCGCGTCAAGCGCCACCACAGGCGCGCAGAGCATCGCCTCCTGCTCCTGTTCGGGCAGACCGCCGCGCACAGGCATCTTCGGAAACAGCCGCTTGAGCGCCTGCACCGCTTCCCCCTCTCTGAGCGCTCGTCCCGTCTCATCCGCCAGCGCATAGGAGACCACCAGCCTCTCCCTCGCGCTGCTGAGCGCCTTCAGCTCATCCAGCTGCGCCAGGGCGGCTCGCTCGCCATCGCTCATCCCCAGATATGCGCCCGTCGCCCGGGCGGCCTCCTCCTGCTCCGCCGGAGTCAGAAGTCCTCCGCCCGCGCTGCCCTGCGTATCATTCATTCCGAGCGCAAAGAGGGTCTTCACCTGTGCCGTGCGCACATTGCCGATCTCCCCGCAGATCACAGCGCCATCCGCCGGCGGCAGCGCGGAGAGCTCCAGCGCCGACAGGCCGCTGCGCAGCAGACTGAGCACCGTTTTGGTGGATACGCGCTGACCGCCCAGCATGGTATGCAGCTGGTCGAGCGTTTCCATCAGCTGATTCCACACCTGCGCGCAATCCTCCGCCTCCGCGTCCATGCCTATATTCTTCAGTTCTTCGCGCATTATCGCCAGCGTTTCAAAGGCGTCCACATCCTCGAGCAATTGGACGATGGCCATCACCGTATCATCCGCGCTTCCCGCGTCTGCAAGCGCCCTGCCAAATGCGGCCAGTGGCCCGCAGATCCTTTCCCTGCTCTCGTTGAGCGCCGCCAGTTCCTCCGGTGTTCCTCTCTTGATGTAGGTGAACGGCTTTGTGAAGCTCTCGCTGCGCACATCCACACCCTCGCAGTAGGCGCATAGCGCATCCGCTTCCTCCGGGCCAAGTCCCCAGAAGCCTGTGCGCACGCATTCCACGATATCCGCTGCCCGCCATCCCCCCGCAATCACGGCCAGGCTGCTGAGCACAAAACGGCACAGCGGGTGCGAGCCTGCCGCGCGCTTTTCCGCAATATACGCCTCGATGCCGTACTGCGGCAGAATATTCGCAAGCAGCGGCGCATATCCGCTTCCCTTCGGATAGACGACCGCGATTTCCGAGCAGCTCGCCCCCTTTGCGGCCATTCTCCTCATGCTGCCTGCCGCGACGTGCACCTCCTGCCGCATGCCGCTGGCCGCGTGCAGCTCGATCTGCTGCTGCGCATCTTCCTCTCCTCCGCCGCCCAGCGCGAAGAGCCTCCTCTCCAGCAGCCGGATTTCATCGCTTGTTTCCATCTCCGCGTCAATCCGCTCCGATTCCAGCGGTACCTGCTGATCCTTTGCGAGCTTTCTCAGTCTTTCCAGGCTGAAGTTCACCGGCGCGAACAGGCGCCCGTCCGGAGCGGTATTCTCATCCGTCTCTACGGCGAGTGTCACCTCTTTGGCGATCTTCGCCATGTGCAGCAGCTCCGCCGCGAAGGTGGGCGTGATCATGTCAAAGCCGTATACGAAGACATGCTGTCCGTCCAAAACGCCGGATCGTTCCATGCGCGCGCACATCTCCCTTGAGACGTCTTCCGCGTCCGCCAGCCTGTCGGCCATTTTCTCCTCATAAGCCTTGTAAATCCTCGCCGCATCCGTCAGCTTTCTGCGCGCAGGGCTTCCCTCCTCCAGCTTTTCAAGGTTCAGCATGACCTCCTGCGCACTCTGCCCGCTCCGCTTGAAATCGGCAATCAGCGACGACATTTTCTGCACAAGCCCCTGTGTTCCATTTTCCGCTGCGCTTCGGTAGACCGTCAGGTTCTCCTTTTCCTCGTCAACAATTCCCGCAAGCACCATGCATTTTCCGCGTTCATCGAAGATCGTCCTCTGCGGCTGGCCTGCGCGCTCAAAGATCCTGCCTTGCAGCCGTCCCGGCGAAAGCACATCGATCATCAAGGAGCCGCTCAGATTCAGCCTGCTCATGATTTCAATTTCCGCCTGAAGCGTGTATTGCGCGGGGACGAGAAACATGCAGGGTTCCCCCATTCGCTCTGTCTCTCCGACCCGTTTCACGCATTCCCCTAGCAGCCTGTGCGGCCTTGCGGTCAGGATTTTCATCTCAATCTTCCCCTCTCGACTGTTTCACGTGAAACAATCAATCATCTTATCCGGTTCAATGTTTCACGTGAAACACCGCAGCAGTCCGGCGAAAATGTTTCACGTGAAACATGGCAGGAATCGAACAATTCTGTATAGAATTATACCATAGACAGACGGGAGATTCAATTTATCGCAAAGGCGGAGGATTTATGCGGATCGGACTCATCGCAGACGTGCATTCCAATATTCTGGCGCTTGAAGCCGTGCTGAGTGAAATGAAAAGACATGCGCCGGATCGGATCATCTCACTGGGAGATCAGATCAATCTTGGCCCATGTCCAAAGGAAACGCTGGCGCTGCTGAGCGAGGAGAATGTCACCTGCCTGCACGGGAATCACGAACGCTATGTGCTCGCCGCCATGGATAACGACCCAAATTATGCGGGCGCAAACTTCGCGTCGCTGAGGTATAACGCGTCGCTGCTGACCAAAGAGGAGATCACCTTCCCGTGGACACTCGAAATCGAAGGCGTCACCTTCTGCCACGCGATGCCGGACAATGACAGATTTCCCGTCTTCGAAACCAGGGAGGCCATGCCGCTGCTGCGCGGGATGCGCTTTGATACACCGACGCATATCATCTGCGGACATGGGCACAATCCCACACACTACAGCATGGGAAACCTGTCGATAGACAGCATAGGCAGCGCAGGCTGCATGGACGACGGCGTGCCGGGAACGACGCCATATGCCATTCTGGACATTGAGCACGGGGAAACGGGACTGAGGCCATACTACACATCATATGACACCGGTCCGATGCGCGAACGCTTCCTCAAAAGCGGCATGGCAGAATACTGCCCGATCATGGCGCACATCATCTGTCTTCAGATGATGCACAACAAGGATTATCTGCTGCGCTTTGTCAGGCAAGCCTGCGCACTTGCGGATGAACGAGGAGAACAGACGATCAGCACACAGACATGGAGCGATGTCGACAATGCCTTTCCATGGCCGGACGGGATCAGCACCGCAGAGTTTTGGCGCAAGAGATAAGATGCCAATGATAAACAGCCGCATACCAAGGCATTTGCGCACTGGTATGCGGCTTCACATTTGGAGAATCACTTGCCTACGCAGAATCGCGAAAAGACTTCGTCGATCACGTGCTCATTCATCGTCTCTCCGGTGATCTCACCGAGGATATCCAGGGCCGCGGAGAGATCAACAGCACACAGATCAATAGGCATCCCCTCGTCGATTGAATGCACGGCGTCCAGAAGGGAGACGCACGCACGCTGCGCGGCTTCCACATGACGGGCCTGGGAAAGCATGGCAGACTCGGAGCCATCCGCAGGCGCAAAGGACGCAAGCAGATGCCTGAGTTCATCCATTCCCTCTCCAAGGGGCGCGCATACGGTCACAATGGGGACATTGCCAAAAGAGGAAAGCGCGTTGGACGTCAGCATGGGCGGCAAGTCGCTTTTGCTGAGCACGATGACATCAGGTGACAATCCGTCAAGGGAGGCAAGATCATCGGCGCAAATAGGCGCGGAGCTGTCCAGAACCAAAACGCGCACATCGGCATCGCGGAGCGCTCTCTGCGCACGCTGGACGCCCATCTTCTCCACAGCATCTTCCGTAGCGCGCAGTCCGGCGGTATCCGTCAGATTGATGCGGAGGCCATTGACCTGGAACGATTCGGTCAGCGTGTCCCGCGTCGTTCCGGGAATATCCGTGACAATCGCGCGCTCGCAGCCGATCAACGCGTTGAGCAGGCTGCTCTTTCCAGCATTGGGCCGGCCACAGAGGACGACACTCAACCCCTCATCCGCGATGCGCCCGGCACGGGGATCACACCCATTCAGCAGGCGCTCTCGTATTGCCATGCAGGAAGCGCGGATCTGCGCGGCTGTCTGAGTTTCCTCCACCTCATCCGGAAAATCGATCGCAGCGGCGAGACCGGCCAGCAGGCCGACAATCTCCTCACGGGCAGCGCGGACAAAGGAAGAGACACCGCCCTCCATCTGGCGAATAGCAGCGCTCATCGCGCGTTCACTGCCCGCCCGAATCATCCGCATTACCCCCTCGGCCTGGGTCAGGTCGATGCGTCCATGTAAAAAGGCCCGGTAAGTAAACTCTCCAGGCTTTGCCATGCGCGCGCCGTTTGCAAGGAGGAGAAAAAGAATGCGGCGCACAAGCGCGTCCGAACCATGGCAGTGAATCTCCGCCACGTCTTCCCGCGTATAGCTGTGCGGAGCGCGCATGAGAACGGCCATCGCCTCATCGACGATCTGCTCACCGTCCACAACGACGCCATAGGTGAGGCGGCGGCTTTCGAGCATTCCGCCGGCTTTGGGGCGGAATACACGCATCAGAATTTTCTCGCTATGCGTGCCGCTCAACCGAACAATTGCGACGCCGCCCTCCCCCGCCGGCGTCGCCTGAGCGGCGATGGTATCACACTGATTATCCATGAAGCTCATCCTCCCAGGTTATCCACAGAAACGACATGATTGTGCACAAATCCGATTGCTTTTGATTATATCACAGGATACACGCGTTGAAAAGCGTGCAACGGCGGGGAAACCCTTCGGGTAAACTGCCGAATTTACGGAGCGGCCCGAACCTTTTTCTCTTCACCCCTTGATTTATCCGATAAAATGTGTAGAATGGAATCTGTATCCGATGCAAAAAACATCACGCCCATTTACCAAAGGAGGTATCCGATGCAAAACGTGCAGCGCATTGTTATCGTGGACTTTGGCGCGCAGTATACCCAGCTGATCGCTCGCCGAGTGCGCGAGGCAAAGGTCTTCTGCGAAGTGGTTCCGTATACGACATCTCTTGAGGATATCCAGGCAAATAAACCAGTCGGCATCATTCTGTCCGGCGGCCCTTCATCCGTTCTGGACGCGGACGCCCCGAAAATCAAAGGCGATATTTGCGAAATCGGCGTCCCCGTGCTGGGCATTTGCTATGGCATGCAGCTGATCGCCTACACGCGGGGCGGAACGGTCGAGCGCGCAGAGCAGCGCGAATACGGCAGAGTGCCGGTTCATTTTGATCTGAACAGCCCGCTGTTTGCCGGCATGAAGGCAGAATCGATCGCCTGGATGAGCCATACGTATCACGTCACACAGGCGCCCGAGGGCTTCACCTCAATCGCCCACAGCGAAAACTGCGGCTTCTGCGCCATGGCCAATCCGGAGCGCCGCATCTATGCCGTGCAGTTCCACCCGGAGGTCACCCACAGCGAGGAGGGACAGAGGGTTCTCTCCAACTTCCTGTACAACGTCTGCGGCTGCACGGGCGACTGGACGATGAGCGCCTTCATCGATCAGGCCATCGCCTCCATTCGCGAACAGGTTGGCCCGGAGGGCAAAGTGATGCTCGGCTTGTCCGGCGGCGTGGATTCTTCCGTCGCCGCGGCGCTCATCTCACGCGCTATCGGCGAGCGGCTCACCTGTGTCTATGTCGATCATGGCTTCATGCGCAAAAACGAGACAGAGTCCGTGCGCGACGTGTTCACCAAGCAATTCCCCGTCAACCTCGTCGTCGTGGATGCAAAGGAGCGCTTCCTGAGCAAGCTTGCCGGCGTCTCCGATCCCGAAACCAAGCGCAAGCTGATCGGCGGCGAATTCGTCTACTGCTTCGCAGACGAGGCCAAAAAGCTTGAAGGCGTTGAATTCCTCGCGCAGGGCACGATCTACCCCGACGTGATCGAATCCGGCTCGGTCAAGGGCAGCGCGGTCATCAAATCCCATCACAACGTTGGCGGCCTGCCCGCAGACGTCAAAGCCAAGTTCACCGGCGGCCTGGTGGAGCCAATCCGCATGCTGTTCAAGGACGAGGTACGCAAGGTCGGCGAGGAGCTGGGCATGCCCCACGACATGGTCTGGCGCCAGCCGTTCCCCGGCCCGGGCCTCGCGATTCGCATCATGGGCGACATCACCGAACAAAAGCTCGAAACGGTGCGCGAAAGCGACGCCATTTTGCGTGAAGAGGTCGCCGCCGCGGGGCTTGACCGCGACATCAATCAATACTTCACCGTACTCACCAACACCCGTACCGTCGGCGTCATGGGCGATGAACGCACGCACGATTTCGTACTTGCCATCCGCGCCGTCACGACCGACGACTTCATGACCGTCGATTGGGCCCGCCTCCCCTTTGAACTGCTGGCCAAGGTATCCGCAAGAATCGTCAATGAAGTGCCGAGGGTCAACAGAGTTGTGTACGATATCACCACCAAGCCGCCAGCAACGGTGGAGTGGGAATGATTGAAAATTCTATACAGATTATTTTATATGGCAGGTAGTCTATAGGATTGCCTGCTGTATATATAATATTGTTGTTTTCACTTTTTTGTTACCACATATTATGGATTAGTATTGAGAAGAGGGGAGCATAATGAATACAGAAGAATTTTATCAAGCATTTACAAGTTCAATTGCTGAAGATGCGGAAAATATTATGCCAAACGATAGTAATACTGAACTGCAGTATAGTCAGTGTTGCGGCGCAAATTCCATGTCACGCCGCGCGCGTTTCGTGTCACGTCTCAAAATCCGCTGAATATGCAAAAAGCCGCCCGTTTTATGCAACGAGCGGCTTTCTCATTCATGCGGTTTTTACGCCGTTTCAGGCTTCAGATTGTCGATCATCTCCACCTTTGCATCGGCAAGATAGAACGGCTCCATGTTCTCCATCTCTTTGATTTGCGCGTCAATCATCGCTTTCAGCGTCGCCGTGTCGAGCCGGATGCCATGCTTGCGGAGAATCTCCTCTGCATACGCCAGCTTCTGGTCGCCATTGCCTGCGCCGTAGAGCTTCTCAGCCGCAAAAACAGCGATCTGCACCCAGCTTTTCGCCTTGGAAAGCTGCTCGTTCGTCAGCTTGCTGCGCAGCCACGGGACCAGATACAGCGACACAATGCCCGCTGCAAGGCTGATGATCGCCTGCGCGAGCTTCGTCAGGTCCAGCAGTACGGCTTCCTGTCCGTCCTGCCCTTCCGCCAGCACCGGCAACGCAAAGACCAGCGCCGCCAGCACCATCATCACGACCAACATTTTCAGCTTCTCTTTCATATTTTAATACCCCACTTTCCTGAGCGGCACAGACAGCCGCTGCGCCGCGCTCTTTGCAATTTCTTCGGACAGCTCCACGCCGACCGAATCATACCCTTCCAGTTCTGCCGCCGCCAGCGTCGAACCGCTTCCGGCAAACGGATCGAGAATCCGACCGCCCGGCAGACAGATTTTGCATATCTGCCGCATGATTTCCTCCGGCTTTTGCGTCTGGTGGATGCGCTGCACGCCCTGCACATTCGCCGCCCTGAATACGCCCGGCAGAACCGGCACAGGGCGGTCAATCGGCAGCTTGCCATTGCTCGCCCAGACAACGAACTCCGCCTGCTGGCGGAACCGCCCCTTCTGCGGGCGGCTGGTCAGCTTGT
>JAUNJB010000104.1 GCA_030535375.1 Clostridia bacterium
GGAAAATGCCCTGGCTCCCTCCGTGCCCGCCTCGACAAAAGGCTGCACCATCTTCTCCGTAGCCTGACCCAGATTCTCTCCGGCCCGCGCGCTCTGCGCCTCCCACGTGTCAAGCACGGCGCCCATGGCGTCCTGGGCCGCGCCGCTCGCATCCACAATCTGGCCATACCCGCTCAGGATCACGTCCGCGATGGCCCCTGCGCTGTCCGTCCAGATCTTGTCCCCGAAGAGCGCCTTGCCCAGATCGTTCCTCTTCGCGTTGTCCTCAATGGACAAAAGCGCGGTGAGGATGTCCTGCGTGGCCCTGGCTGCTGTCTCTCCGCCCTCCTGAAATTTTGCGGGAAGATCCGTGATCTCGAATCCCAGCGCCTTGAGCGCCTCCTGGCTCTCCTTGCTCCCGCTGGTGAGCGTGTTGATAAAATTCTCCACGCCCTTGTTCAGGGTGCTGTCCTTGCCCAGCGCCTTGTCGTTCGCGGCGGTTTTGATTGCGCTGTACATCTCCTCGGCATCGTAGCCAAGCTGGGCGTATACCGCAGAGTAGTCGTCGTAGGCACTGAGCAGCTGCGCCCCACCGTCGTTCATGTCCTGCATGCCCTTCGTCATCAGGTCGAGAGCGTCCTCCCAGCTCACCCCGAATGTGTTCACCATCGAGGTTGCCCGGTTGATCGTGTCCTGCGTGCCCTGCGAAAAGGCATAGTCGATCGTGTAAATGCGGTCGATGATGTCCTTGACGCGTTCCTCGTCCTCGATGCCGAAATTTCCCAGCGCCGTGTCGATAGCGGCCACGTCGCGCGCCGTTGTGGTGCCGTCCACGTAAAAGCTCCACGTCCTGTCAACGGCGTCCTTGATGCCGGTGCGCCGCTCGCTCAGCGCGTCGTTTCCCGCCAGCGCCCGCGTCAGCGCGTCTTCGGTCTGCCCCGATACCGCGCCCTCAAACGCCCCGCTGATCGCGCTTTCCAGTCCGTCCTTGAGCATTCCCAGGGCTTTGCCGCCGATGGTGAACTCGATCGCCTTCTGTCCGACGGCGTCCGCGATGCTCCTGGAAAGCGCGGCCACGTCGTCCTGCGCGCTCAGCGCCTCCTCACCGATCCCGCCGACGCTCTGCGCCATGTCCTCTACCGCGTTGTCCCCGTCCGCCGCCGCGTCGGCCACGCTGTCAAGTCCGGCGCGGAACGTCTTCAGTTGCGCCTCCGTCTTCGCGGTCTCGACGCGCATGTTGTTGATCTGGGTGCGCAGCCTGACGGCCTCCACGCTGTTTTCGCCGTACTGCTCCGTGACCTTGTCAAGCTGCTCGTTCATCAGCTGCAGCGCGTTTTGCTGGCCGTCATACTGCATCTCCAGCGCCTGCACAACCTCCGTCTGGCTGCGCATCGCCTCGTCCGCCGCGTCATACTCCGCCGATGCCGCCTTGACCGCGCTTTTGTGCTCCTTCAGCGCGCGGTTGATCTCGGCCATGGCCGCCTTGTATTGTTTTTCGCCGCTCAGCTCGACGCTGTTTTTGAGCGTATTGTCCGCCACGCCTCGCCCCTCCTTTCCGGGCATGAAAAACCCGCCTTGCACAGCGCAAAGCGGTGTGGTATAATTTGCGGCGTAGACAGGTTTAAATGCCGGCGCTCCTCCCAGCCCGTACATAAGCTGAGGAGGTGATCGCATGACGGATTATGAATTGCTCATGATCGTCCTCACGATCTTCTCGCTGCTCATCGCAGTCGACATAAGGAATCGCAGGTAAGCGAAACGCCGGACAGTTTAGGGCCTGTCCGGCGTTTGCTTTTTTCGCATCTGCGGCAGGAGCGTTCGCCACGGCTCTTGCCTGTCTACATTGTACCTCAGCCCGCCTCGCGTGTCAACCCCGCGAGGCGGGTTTCTGTTTTGGAAAAACCCGCCTTGCGCAGCGCAAAGCGGTGTGATATAATAGCTTCGTGTAGGCAGGCAGGTCTACGGGTGGTTCCCTCCGCAACGGCGTACAGAAGCGGAGGTGATGCGCATGACGATCGTTGATGCTATCAACTTTCTTCTCGCAGTCGCCAGTTTGGTGCTGAGCGCATATGCGCTCGGCTTACAAAACAGACGATAAAAGCAAACCGCCTCGCAGCCATCACCTGCTTGGCGGTTATTGGATAAAAACCAAGGCCGTTTGGGTGGTTTTCACCCAGTAGGAGATCATCCTTGCCTGCCTACATTGTACGCCATCCCGGCGCGTCTGTCAAGCCAGAACGCGCCGGGTCTTTTTATTTCTTTTTGTTTTACGGGCAGTCGGCAAGGCTGCCGCCGCATGCGCGCCCGGCCGCCCCTGGCCGCCCGTGTCCTTTGCCGCGCCTCTTTTGCGGCGTCAGCCGGATCAGGGCCGCCGGGCTCATCCGCCAAAATGCCCCGTCCGCGATACCGGCCGCCAGCGCGCGCCGGTACAGCGCATCCCACGGCAGGCTGTCCCCGCCCGGCGTCACGCTTTTTTTGCGCTCGTCCCCGCCGCGGGCAGCGCCGTCATGGCGGTGGCCACGATGTCCGGCCCCATGGAGATCAGCGCCTGGTAGTCCGCCAGGGCGTCAAACCGCTCCAGCGTCGTCCTGCCCCCGTCCGGCGTGCCGCCGTGCTTTTCGCAGCTCAAAAGCGCGCCATAGCACACGGCGAAAATCGCGGTGTATACGCCGATTTCCGCCTGGCGCAGGATGCCCAGATAGCCCATCACGTTGCCCGTCGTGCGCTGCCAGCACAGCTCGGTCTGGCGGATCTGCTCGTGATCGAACAGCAGCGCGTGCGTCTCGCCGCAAAGCTCGATGCTGCCCGCCGGTGCGGTGATGTCCTGCGCCGTCATACGATCACCTCGCTCCACGGGCCGACGACGGCGGCAAAGAACGTCTCCTCCGTCCACTTGCAGCCGGCATGGGCCGTGTCCGCCACATACTGCACCAGATGCACGGCCTCGCCGTTTACGCCCGGCGTCTCGTAGGAAAGCGGCACGCCGGCAAGGCTGATGGTCGGGATGGTGTAATTGATGCTCCCCTCCTCGGCCGTATTGTCCGTGATCTCTCCCTCGCTCGCGCGGCACTTGAAAATCCAGCGCATCACCCTGGTGCCGTCGTCGCGCGTGGCGCATGTGCCCACGGCGCACAGCGGGGCCATGCTGTCGCCTACCAGCTCGCCGCCGTTGTCGTCGAGTTTGCGGCCCAGGATCATGCTGCGCACGTCCGCCTTCATCCGCGGGTATTCCACCTTCACGTCCATGCCCTTGAGCACCTTGATCTTGCGGATGGTTCGGTCGCTGGCGCTCTGGCTGCCCTCGGCGTATGTCGGCGTCTGGCCGACGCTCACCGCCTCGCAGGCGATCACCGGCGTGCTGTACGTCGGCTTCTCCGCCCTGGTGTCCTCCTTGGTCATCATGGCGATGTATACGTCCCCGACCCCCGTGTAAAGGCCCAGCGCGTTCAGGTCGGCAAGCGTGCTGGTAATGGTGTCGTAATCCATTTGCGTCCTCCTTCAAATATGTCGGGCGGCCCGGCCCCGGGCCGCCCCGTTCGTCCCGCCGCCCTTCGGGCGGCCTTCTTTATGCGTCCGCCGCGTTGCGCCCGTCGTAGCGCATTTGCAGCATCAGATGGGTGTACTGGTCAAGGATCTTTTCGCTCACGCCGTCCTCCGCATCCGTCCACATCCGGCACAGCAGCAGGCAGCACTGCGCGTAGATGTCCGGCTCCGCGTCCGCCATCACGTCGTACACGCCCGCGGAGCGCAGGCTGCCGATGGCCGTCAGCATGGCGCGCCGGGCGTCCAGGTCGGTCTCGCTGTCCGTTTCGACGCCGCGCAGATACTGGCGTACCATCTCCTGCCCGCCGAGCTTGTCAAGGATCTCCTGCGCGGTCATGGTCTATCCCTCCCGGTCAGGCGGTCGTGATCGTCACGATGCGCAGCAGCTCCGGCTGCGTGATCCGGATGTCGTACGCCGTGCTGAGCACAAAGTCCGTGGTGCGGCTCTTCACGTTGCGCCCGGCCTCGTAACGGATGGCGCTGTCGTAGTTCAGGTGGATCGTCTTGAGATTGCCGACGATCGGGCTGACGGCGTAATTGCAGATCACCGGCTCAAATCCGAGGATCTCGCGGGTGGGATTGCCGAACAGCGACACCGCGCCGTTGGCCAGCGTGCGGATCAGGGAAAGCCAGTCGCCGTGCTTCATGGCCACCTTGTAGGTGCCCTGCGGGCGGGTGGGCAGCGCCGCCAGCGCGTCCATGATGCCGTCAAGCAGCGCTTCCGCGCTGATCTTCTCCACATTGACCTCCGTGGTGTCGTATACGCTCATGTGCGCGTAGCTGCCGGTGGCCGCCGTGTCGAAAATGCGCCTGCACAGCCGCTCGCGCATCATCTCCTGATGGCGGGTGCTGATGTAGCTTTCGATGGCGGTGTTGGTGTCCTCAAGCAGGCTGTTGGGCACGGTCACGCACTTGGCATACGGGTGCCGGCCGAACTGGATCATGCCGGCGGTCACGGCCGCGTCCGGCGCGTCGGTGCCGTCCGCCACGTCGTCGCTGTCCGCGTTCTCGGTGGCCACCGTGGGCAGCTCGAGGCCGGTGACGGTCGTGGTGGTGATCTCGGCAAGGATGCTGTCGTCCTCCACGATGTCGCGAATCAGCTGATCGGACACGTTCCTGGGCAGCAGGTAGCCGCCGTTTGCCGTGCCGCTCGTCACGGTGGTGGGCAGGCTCAGCGCGTCCATGATGCCGCGCTCCGGCGCGACGCCCGCAATCATCGCGCGGAACAGGCCGCCCAGCGCGTCGCGGTTGCGCTCGCCCGTCGCCGTCAGCCTGCGGTTGAAGCGTTCGGCCACGCGGGCGCAGTCCGCGTCCATCTGCTCGCCGATGGCGGCCACCATCTGGTCGTAGAGCGCCTTGTCGCGCGCGATCTCCTCGTACAGGGCCTTGCCGTCCTCCGGCTTGTAGCCCTCGGCCGCGACCATCTCGCCCAGCCGGTCGCGCTTTGCGCGGATGTCCTTTGCCAGCTGCTGCGCCTTGTCCTGCATGTTCTGGATGTTGAGCCGGGCATACACGCGGCCGCGGCCGTAGGCGTGCGCCAGATAGCGCATACGGGTCTTGTAGTTCTTCATGTATTTTCCTCCTGTTCATGGCAAAACCGTCCGCGCGGACGGTTTTGAGTTACATCATCCGGCCGATCAGCGCATCCGCCATGGCCAGATAGTCGGTGTTGTCCCCGGGCGTCTCGGCCGCGCGCTCGCGCGGCGCGATGCCCAGGCGCCCCCGCAGCGCGGAAAGGCTGCTTTTGTCAAGCGCCGCGTAGCGCCCCGTCATGGCGGCGGCTTCCTCGCGCTCCGCGTTCCCGTCCATCTCCGGCGGGATCACGATCTCGTCGCACAGGCCGCATGCCTTCGCCTCCGTGGGGCTCATGTAGCGCTCCTGTGCCAGCATGGCGCGCAGCTCGTCCTCGCTGCCGGCAAAGCGGCGCATGTACAGCGCCGCCATGATCTCCTCGATCTCCTCGAGGATGTCGGCCTGTCTGCGCATCTCCCGGGCGTCGCCGATCTGGCAGCTCCATGGGCTGTGGATCATCATCATGCTGGCCTCGCACATCTGCAGGCAGCCGGGGCTTGCGGCCATGGCGATGAAGCTCGCCGCGCTGGCCGCCATGCCCGTCACGCGCACGGTGGTCCTGCCCTGCCGGTGCGCCAGCATGTTGTAGATCTCAAAGCCCGCAAATACGTCGCCGCCCGGGCTGTTGACGGAGACGAGGATGTCCCGTCCCTCGTATGCGTCAAGCGCCTCGCGGAATTGCCTGGGCGTCACCGTGTCCTCGTACCAGCTCACGCCGGTGTCGATCGGGCCGTCGATGGCCAGCGTGGGCACGTCGCCCTCGCTGATCCACGCGTAAAACATTCCCTGTCCGGCAGCGCAGGCTGTGGTGAGCGTGTGCCTATGATCGCCGCCCGTCGCTGCGAATATCCCTTTTCTCATTCGCTCTGTCCTTTCTTCGCGTTGTGTTCGCCGTTGATGGCGTCCGCATCCACGGTCGCGCCCCTGGCCACCAGCTCCACCGGGGCCAGATCCTTGCTGATCATGGCGCTGTCCCCGCCGGGCACGGGCGGCATGTGCTCCGCCCTGCGGATCTCGTTCACGGTGCGCAGGCCGCAGCGGATGCGGCTTTGCGCCACGGTGGCGCGTGCCGTCGCGCTGGCCCTCAGATAGGCGTCTACGTCGATCCGGAATTCGTACCCGGCCGCGCGCTCCTCCGGCGTGAGCAGCTTGTAGCAAAGCTCCTCCTCCCATTGCTGCACGATGGGCTGCATCGTCAGGGTCAGAAATTCGTTCGTCTGCTCCTCTGCCGTGCTCTTGCCCGCGCTGCTGGTGTCCCCCAGCAGGCTCGGCGGCATGTTGTACACCATGGCCACGCGGCTGCGCGTGATCTTCTCCGCGTCAAACGTGCCGCTCTCGATCGGGCTCATAGAGAGCGTGCTGGCCTTGATCCCGCTCTCCAGCGCGATCACCTGGCCACCGCTGGCGCGGTATAGCTTCAGGAACTCATTGACCGCGCTCTCCCGGCGCGGCCCGGCAAGGTGCGTGGGGAATTCGAGTACGATGCCGCGGTTGACAGCCTTGAGATTCGCCAGGGAAAACGTCTTGATCTGCGCGTTGTAGTCAAGGCTCTCGCGCAGCACGTCCACCACGCGCACGCCGCTGATGCCGTTGGGGCTGACGTGGAAGAGGCTGAGCACGTACCAGTTGTGCAGCCATTCCTCCCTGCCGTCATCCCTGCGCACGCAGAACCAGACGTCCCCGCTCTCCTCCTCGACATACGGCGTCACCCGCGTGGGGTCGAGCGGCACGAGCTCGCAAAGCCTGTAGTCCCTGTCAAAGCGCTTGGCCGCGTAGGCGCGCCCCTCCGTGTTGCGGTAGATCTCCATCGCCTGCTTGAACAGAAAGGCGCTCTGCCGCCGGTTGGGGCGCAGGCCCAGCAGCACGTCCCGGCTGTCCCCGTCCATTCGCTCGTCGCCGCGGTACAGGTGCGCCGGCATGGTCGCCAGCGCGTTGGCGATCCGGCTCACGGCGCTGTAGATCACCTCGCTGGATCGCATCTCCACGGCGGCCGGCACATAGTAGGGCGCGGGCTCCAGGCGGATGGCGCGGCTGCCGCCCGTCCGCGCCTGCGGGCGGTCCCTCGCCCTGCCCGCCGCCGCCTTATGCATCTTCCTTCCCATCGATATCCCTCTTTTCCGTCAGGTCGTATGGCTGGCCGTGCGCGTCGAGCCCGAAGCTGCGCGTCACGGTCACCGGCCAGTAAAACATCTCCGTCGTATCCATATAGGCCTCCGGGCCGGCGTCCTCGAGCGTCCATCCGGCGCGGTTCAGCGCGTCGTACAGCGCAAATCGCTTGCGCTCGGCCTCGTCCTCCATGCCGCGCTTAAAGCACAGCACCAGGTCGTAGCGCACGGATGTGCGCATTCTCCGCCCGCTGGCGCGGTCAAATGCATCCCGTGCCGGACGCCATCCGGCAAACACGTCTGCGCTTCTCGTGTACGGCCAGTGCCCGCACGGCAATCCCGCGTTTTCTACGGCGCGGGCGATGCTCTCCTCCGGCGTCATCCGTTCATCACCTCCTCAATGATGCTGTTCACGGCCTTCCCGCTCGCTTTCAGGCTGTGGGTATACCATGGGTTTTTTTCCTGCCTGCCGCGAAGGGCGCCCTTGTACATGCCTCCGTGCATGATGTACGGCGGTACGCCGTACTGGATCAGCGCGCCGATCATCGCCGCGCGGCGCGGCTGCCCGCGCCTGCCGGTGTATGTGCCGTTTGCCCAGACGCTCACGACGCTCCTGTTGTCATAGTGCCAGACCGGCCCGGGCGAAACCAGCCCCGCCAGCTCGCCCGTCGGCTGCTTGAAGGTCTTTGCCGCGTCCTTCCGCATGGCCGCCTGCACGTGCCCGGCCGCGAGCGTCAGCGCTTTGTCCATGCGCGCCGCCAGCGTCTTGTCCCGCGTTTCCAGCTTCGCCAGGACGCCGTCGATGCCGGCGATTTCAAGCTTAGCCATCCTGCGCCACCACCGTATACCGGCTCCTGCTCAGCACGCCGCGCACGCGGATCTCTCGCCCGGCATGCTCGTATCGGTCCACCCGCCGCACGCGGTAGGCATCCCCGTGCCACACGATCAGGTCGTCGTCCCGGATGTCCCGGCTGCGCATGGCAAATGTTTTGACGTGCGCGATCTGCGCGCTCTCCGCGGCGGCGTATTCCGTCTCGCTCTCGTCGCGCACGCCGGCGCTCGTCACGGCCACCTCGACATAGGGGTCCGCGTCGTAGCCGCCCGTCACGGCTGTGTCCTCCGTCCGGCGCAGGATGCGCACCGTATGGCGGTATTGGTTTCTTCCCATTGTCTCCTCCAAAAGCCCCTCACGCGAAGCGGGGAGGGGCCGTCACAAAGGCCGCCCGGAGGGCGGCTGGCTGTAAAACCGTCCGCGCGGACGGTTTTCGTCAGGTCCACAGCGATGCGCCGATGATCCGGCTCTCGCCCCATCCTTCGCCCTGCACCACCTCGTCCTCCTTGCGCAGGATGTAGGCGTTCATCCCGGCCATAAAGCCGTCGATCTTCGCCGTCGCGTTTTTGCGGTGGCCGGCGCGCTTGACGGGGTACCAGTTTTCCTTCTCCAGGCTGAAAAAGTCCGCTCTCAGGCGCACGTTGCGCAGGTACCAGCTGTACATCTCGTCGTGATCCCAGCACACGTTGCCGTCCAGCAGCTCCTGCTTGTACATCTTCATCGGCGCGTTGAATGTCAGCGGGCCCTGCCGCACCTCCCGGCACAGGAATCCGTCGGCCGTAAGCGCCTTGACCAGGTCCGGCGCGTTGTACGGGTCGTAGCCGATAGCCAGAATGTCGTACCGGCTGCGCTGCTCGCGAAACCACTCGCGGATCGCGTCGTATTTGACGTAGTACCCCGGCAGGATGGTCAGCCATCCCGCCTTCACAAAGTGCGCCCAGTCCTTCGTCTCCCGTCCGTTGCCGCGCTTTGCCTTAGCCTCCGGCATGAAGCTGTGCTGCACGATACCCGTGCGCCCGTCTGCCAGCTTCACGCACAGCGCCGCGGCGGTGATGTCCTCGGATTTGGACAGGTCAAAGCCGCCGTATGCCGGCGCAAGCAGCGGCGCATCCATCGGCGCGCGGTCGTTGCGCCGGATCGTATCGAGATCCACGTACAGCGATTCCGGCGGCATGGAAAAGCGGTTGAGCTGCTTGGTGATAAAGTCCGCCAGCTCCGTGGGGCTGCGCCTGCACCGCTCGTAGTCCATGATCAGATCGTCGATGTGCAGCAGGTACCCGATGCTGGGATTGGCCATGATCCAGTTGCCCGGGTCGTCGTAGGGCAGCTCCGGATCGATCTCGTAAATGATGGGCAGATAGAGGTCGATTTCCCGCTCCGTCAGCTCCGGATCGCGATCAAGGATCTTTTTTGCGTATACGTAGTGGTGTACCGCCGGGCCGTCGAGCACCGTCCCCGCCGTCATCGTGTACCACATCATGGGCTGCCTGCGCTTTTTCATCGGCCGCAGCAGCTGGTTGATCTGGTCAAAGGTCACCTCCGCCTCGAGCTCGTCCTTGACGACAAAGTAAGGGCGCAGGCCGTCCAGGCTCGCCGGATCATTGGGAATGTACGTCACGCGGGAAAAGTTGGGCTCGTACGTCGTCTCCGCGCGGCGCAGCTTCAGCTGCCTTTTGAGCACCGGGCTCATCATCATCTGCCCGTAGAAGTCCATGTAGCCGCGCCGCGCCTGCTTCCCGCTGTTGGCCGCAAAGTAATTTTCGCTGCCGTAGTCGCTGCCCTTTGTGGTCATGTAGCCCATCTTGCCGGACATGCGCGCCGTCTTCCCGTTGCCGCGGCCCACCATCTCCAGCACCTCGCGGTATCTGCGCACATCCCGGTGCGTGTCGATCCATCCGAAGGCCTGGCAGTCCACAAATTCCTGCCAGGGCATGAACTCGAATTTTTCGTAGTCGCCTGCCGTGGGCCTTAAAAACTGCTCGCAGAATCGCACCGGCCGCCGCCCGGCCTCCAGGTCAAACCGGTATCGCCATGTCCCGCCCTCCGCGCGGCGCAAATCGTCAAGGAAGTGCTTCGCCTGCTGCCGGATCGTCTTCGGCGCGAGGATTTTGCCGCCCAGCACGTCCTCCGCGTATCGGTATGCCGGGCTTTTCATGATCTCGCGCGGCGTGCTCATGGTCCTTCCGCCCCCGCGCCGTCGTCAAATGCGTCCCAGCCGCCGTCTTCCTCATCCTCCGGCGCGGCCTCCTCCCGCGGCGGCCTGCCGCGCGGCCTCTGCGGCGTGAGCAGCAGGTCGTCGAAGATCTTTCTCTGCTCTCCCTCCGCCATGGCCTTGTTGCGCATCAGCGCGCGTATGCGCATGGCAGCCTTGCCGTCCTCGTCCTCCGCCCGTCTGAGCCGGGCAATCTGCCTCTGCGCGATGCGGGCCTCCTGCATCCACTGCGCCGCACAGGCCAGCTGCGCGCTGGTGGCCGGGTTAGCCTGCCCGCGCACCTCAAGCTCCGCCATCGCCTCGTCATACATGCGCCTTGCGGCGGCGTCCGTCACGCCGGTCAGCGCACGCGGCCTGCGTATCTTCTTATCCTCTTTCATCTTCTTCCTCCCTTCCGGCATTCGGGTTCTCGACGCGGATGCCCATGGTGATTGCCGCCGGCGGCTCCTTGGCCGCCTCTCTGTGCTTTTCCGGATGCACGTCCCAGTGGCACCTGTCGCACAGGCTCATCAGGTTGTCAAGGTCAAGGGCCAGCTCCGGGTGCGTCTGATAGGGCTTGATGTGGTGCACCATCGTCGCAGGCACCGGCCATGCCTTGCCGTGCCGGTCGAGCGTGCGGCGTCCTGCGCGCCTGCACAGCACGCATTGCCCCCGATCCCGCAGCAGCGCCTCTCTGCGCGCCGCTTTCCATGCGCCTGTAGCGTAAAACGGATCTGCTTCCTTCTGCTTCATCTCTGCCCCTCAAAAATAAATACACACTTTTACACAAATCACTTGACACGATACACAATATTGTGTATAATATAGCCATGAAAGGGGGATGCCCGATGCACCCGCTAAAGATCGCGACGCAGGAAATCAAAGCCGCCGGATACGTCCTCAAGCGTAAAAGCGGCGGGCACTTCATCTACTTCCACCCGGAGACAAAGGCCCTCCTGCCGCTCAAGCAGCACGACTTCAACGACAACGATCTCAAGTATATCCGCAAAGAGATCCGGCAGAATGAGATGAAACGGGGAAGATAATTCCCCCATCTCTCTGCTTGTACCATAAGGAGGTTTTGATATGGTCTATCTGTACACCGCCGTTCTCTCCCCCATCGAGGATGGGAGCGGCTATTATGCCCGCGTGCCGGATCTCCCCGGCTGCATGACGTCCGGCCGTTCCCTGGCCGATGCGCTCTCTCAGATCACCGACGCCATGTCCGGCTGGCTCTGCGTGGCGGAGGATGAGGCGCTTCCCATCAGTCCGCCCACCCCACAGGCCGATATCCCCCATGATCCGGGCGATATCTGTTCGCTCATCCAGGTGGATACCATCAGGTACCGCGCCGCCACGGACACGCGCACCGTCCGCAAGAATGTCTCTCTCCCGGCGTGGCTGTCCTTCCTGGCGGATCGCCACGGCGTCAACTGCTCTCAGGTGCTGCAGGAGGCCCTGCGCGAAAAGCTCGGCGTCCCGCCTCTCTGATTTCCTCCCAAAGGCAAACCGTCATGCATTTCAGCTAATCGCAGCTGGAATGGATGACGGTTTTGCTTTTCTTTTTTCGGCTGATTATATCATATCACATGGGCCGCCCGTTCGTAAGTGCTCACAGGTGTCCATAGG
>JAUNJB010000258.1 GCA_030535375.1 Clostridia bacterium
GGCCCCAGATGAGATACGGCTTGTGCGTGCCGAAGCGGGAAAAATAGTACGGCCTGCCCTTATAATCAAAACCGCCTTCGTCCATGCACTCTTCCAGCGTGACACGCACATCTTCGATTGTCATCGGTTCTCCGGCCATTCAATCCTCCCCTTTCAGCAGCTCCGGGAAATCCATGCGCATGGCGGCGGTCACGGCCCTCGCCTGTTCGATGTTCCCGTAACCGGCGAAGCTCCCGTCCTCCCTCCACCGGGCCAGATGGACATGCTGATGTGTCGTCTTTCCCTGCCCATCCACGAACGTATGCTGCTTTTGATTTCCATGCGGGCCGTTGTCTATGTGCATTATAACACGCCCATCCCGATCGTACAAATACAAAATATCCGTATGGCCGGCGCCGTGCCTGGCGATGGCGGCATAGGGTGTCTGGCCCGCAGGCTTTGGCGCCCGATGCCCGTCTGTCCAGCGAATGGCCTGGGCAATTCTGCCGCTGGGATAGATTTTGAGCGAAGGGAGCTCCCTGGCTGCCTGCGAGAGCCTGACCTGCCCGCCCTCGCGGGTATACTGCCGCCTGAGCGTGACCGGCGCATCCGCAATATGCTCGCGAATCTCCCGCTGCCACTTCGTCACGTAAGCCTTTGCCGCGCGCTCCTCCTGCGGGCTGACGGCTGCCGTCTGGCGTCGCTTGTAGCGGCGGATCTGCCGCTCGCAGTAGCGCTGCCGGCTGCGGGCCGTGTACCCGGCCGAGGGCGGCTGCATCCTGCGCGGCCGGCTTCTCGCCTCTCCGTGCGTGATGCCCTCGTGCCAGATGGACAGATGATGCATGCATCGCGGGTGGAAGACGCCGGCGGCATATGCGTCATCCAGAGAAGGGTATTTCCGGCTCTTGCCGGAGACGGAGACGATCACACCCTGCCATGCCGCGCAGACGGGGCATGCGTCCTCGTGCGAGGAGATCATGGCCAGATCGTAGCCGTACTTCTCCATCGTCTCCGTATAGCCGGTCACGCTCGCCTGCTCGATGGCCGTGAGCGTGGCCATTTCCGCGTATGTGCCCATCTCCCATGAGCGCCCGGCGCTGTCCACAAAAGAGGAGATGCCCCTGTCGGCAAACACCTGCACAGCGCGGGAGACGGCCTCGCGCGTCGTGACCGTGCCTGTGGCGGCAAGCGCCGAAACCTGCGCGATGACGTCCGCGTAGGCGTCATCCGCCCGGCGCAGGATCGCGCGGTCGGCGGCGTCGAGCCGGTGATTCAGGTCGGACAGGATCGCGGCGACCCTGGCGGAGGAAGGCGAGATATGCTGCGTGCCGACGGCGAGCGCATACTCCGCGGCATCCGCGAAGAACCACGCCTGCCCGCCCTCATACCCCGCCGCAATCGCGGTTTCAGCCTGCCCGACGCGCGACGCTCTGAGGCCCGCCAGCGTCTGCTGAAGCTGCCTGCGGACGGCGCCGGTTTCCGCGAGCTTGCGCTCCGTCCAGCCTGGGGACGAAATGCCCCTTGCAAGCCGATTGGCCACACGGCGGATCA
Organism: Clostridia bacterium; assembly: GCA_030535375.1. Lineage (GTDB taxonomy): Bacteria > Bacillota > Clostridia > Christensenellales > Aristaeellaceae > Ventricola. The sequence goes on from JAUNJB010000258.1 coordinate 1,531, forward strand.
TGACCAGCTCGGCCTGATCGTAGATCTCCAGCATTTGGGCCGCCAGCTCTTCATATTCGCTCACGGGGAGCGGCATCAGTCACCCTCCGTTTCTTTCCGTCCTTCCGGCTGCTCGTACATGGGTGCGGCAAAATCGCCCAGGGACGCATCCGGCGCTTCCAGCGCGATGCCGCACTCCGCCTGAATGCGCCCGGCCTCCGCCCTGATGTCATCCTCTGTCCAGTCAGGGTGCAGCATGCGCACCCGAACCACGGTGGAGGCCGCCTGCTGCACCCTGACTGGACAGAGGATGACAT
>JAUNJB010000105.1 GCA_030535375.1 Clostridia bacterium
CGCGCCGTGCGCGCTCCCTCTTCCGAAGCACTTCACATTCCAAAGTATTTCTGTGTCCGCTGTCCGGTTTTTCGCGCAGCGGCCAGCGGCCGCCTCCACTTCCGAAAATCGCTGCAAATCGCCCGAACGCGGCCTTTTTTTACGCAATTTCCTATAAAGTTAAAACAGCGCACCCTCTCCCGGGCATATGCCCGAAAGAGGGTGCGCGCTTATGCGGTGTAGTGTCTGCAAGCAGGCCGTGCCCGCCGATGCCGGGGCTTATGCCGCGGTATCAGTCGCTGGCCAGCTTCTTGTAGGTCTCGAGACGGCGCTTCGCGTCGGCCTCGTTGATCTTGTAGGCCTCTTCCGCCTTGCCCGGGAACAGCTTGGCCAGGGAAGCATAACGAACCTCGCCCTTGATGAAGTCCTGATAGCTCTCGGTCGGGTCCTTGCTGTCCACGATGAGCGGGTTCTTGCCCTGCTCCTCGAGCGCCGGGTTGTAGCGATACAGCGGCCAGTAGCCACAGGCCACGGCGCGCTTGATCTCCATCTGAGCGTGCGCCATGTTGATGCCGTGGTTGATGCACGGTGCATAGGCGATCACCAGGGACGGGCCCGGATACGCCTCAGCCTCGGTCATGGCCTTGAGCAGCTGCGCCGGGTTCGCGCTCATGGCGACGGTCGCCACGTACACATAGCCGTAGGACATGGCCATCATGCCGAGATCCTTCTTGCGGGTCTTCTTGCCGGAGGCCGCGAACTTGGCGATGGAGCCGGTCGGGGTGGACTTGGAAGCCTGTCCGCCGGTGTTGGAGTACACCTCGGTATCCAGAACGAGGATGTTGACGTCCTCACCCTGGGCCAGCACGTGGTCAACTCCGCCGTAGCCGATGTCATAGGCCCAGCCGTCGCCGCCGAAGATCCACTGGCTCTTCTTGATCATCATGTCCTTCATGCCGGCGATTTCCTTGCAGAGGGCGTCGCAGCCGCAGCCGCAATCCTTGCAGCTTTCAACCAGCTCAGCGAGCTTCGCAGAGGTCGCCTTGGACTTTTCGCCGTCGTTCATGGTCGCCAGCCAGGCTTCGCAGGTCTCCTTCGCCTCGCCCTCGACCTTCTCGGCCAGCTCGGTGACGAGCGCGGCCAGCTTCTCGCGGCGCTGCGTGGTGGCCAGGTTCATGCCGAAGCCGAACTCGGCGTTGTCCTCGAACAGGGAGTTCGCCCAGGCCGGGCCCTGGCCCTTGTCGTTGGTGGTGTACGGAACGGTCGGAGCGCTGCCGCCATAGATGGAGGAGCAGCCCGTCGCGTTGGCGATCATCATGCGGTCGCCGAAGAGCTGCGTCACCAGCTTGACATACGGGGTCTCGCCGCAGCCGGCGCAGGCGCCGGAGAACTCAAACAGCGGCTTGAGGAACTGGGACTCCTTGACGTTGGCCTTGTTGAGGAGCGTGGAATCGACCTCGGGGATCGTCTGCGCGAACTCCCAGTTGGTCTCTTCCTTCATCTGGGTGGCCAGCGGCTCCATGGTCAGGCACTTGCCCAGGCAGACATCGACGCAGTTGCCGCAGCCGGTGCAGTCGAGCGGGGAAACCTGAATGCGGAACTGCTTGCCGCCGAACTGCTTGCCCAGCGCCTTCTTGGTGACGAAGGTGCTCGGCACCTCCGCGCCCTCGTCCACGAGGTACGGACGGATGGCCGCATGCGGGCAGACCAGAGAGCACAGGTTGCACTGCACGCACTTGGCAACCTCCCAAGCCGGAACCTTCACGGCGATGCCGCGCTTCTCGTACTTGGTGGTGCCGGTCGGGCAGGTGCCGTCAGCCGCGATCTTGGAAACCGGCAGCTTGTCGCCCTCCTGAGCCAGGATCGGCTTGATGAACTCGTTGTAGTATTCGTCGCCCTTGACCTGGGCCGCGACGGCGCCGGTGGTGGCGTTCGCCCACTCGGCCGGAACCTTCACCTCGCGCAGGCCGGAGATCGCGATGTCGATCGCATCCCAGTTCTTCTTGACGACAGCGTCGCCCTTCTTGCCGTAGGTCTTCTTGGCATAGGCCTTCATGTACTCGTCGGCCTGGTCATACGGGATGACGTCGGCCAGCTTGAAGAACGCAGCCTGCATGATGGTGTTGATGCGGTTGCCCATGCCCACCTTCGCCGCCAGATCGATGGCGTCGATGGCGTAGAACTTGATGTTCTTCTTGGCGAGCAGCTGCTTCATGGAAGCCGGCAGCTGGGCGTCGAGCTCCTCATCGCTCCACTGGCAGTTGAGCAGGAACGTGCCGCCGTCCTTGAGGGAGGAGAGCATGTCGTACTGCGTCACATACGCCGGGTTGTGGCAGGCGGTGAAGTCGGCCGCGTCGATCTGATACGGGGACTGGATCGGGCTCTTGCCAAAGCGCAGGTGGGATACCGTCAGGCCGCCGGACTTCTTGGAGTCGTAGGCAAAGTACGCCTGAGCGTACATGTCGGTGTGGTCGCCGATGATCTTGATGGAGTTCTTGTTCGCGCCGACGGTGCCGTCGGAGCCGAGGCCGTAGAACTTGCAGCTGATGGCGCCGGCCGGGGCCGCGTTGAAGATCTCGCCAACCGGCAGGCTGGTGTGGGTGACATCGTCGACGATGCCCACGGTGAAGTGGTTCTTCGGCGCGTCGAGCTTGAGGTTGTCAAAGACAGCCTTCACATGGGTCGGCGTGAACTCCTTGGAGCCCAGGCCGTAGCGGCCGCCGACGGTCTCGATCACGCGGCCTTCCTCGGTGAGGGCGGCGACGACGTCGAGGTAGAGCGGCTCGCCCAGGGAGCCGGATTCCTTGGTGCGGTCGAGCACGGCGATCTTCTTGACGCTCGCCGGCAGGGCGGCCACAAAGCGGGCCGTGTCAAACGGACGGTACAGATGCACGCTGACCACACCGACCTTCTCGCCCATCTCCACGAGCTTGTTGACGGCCTCGGTCGCCACGTCGCAGCCGGAGCCCATCGCCACGATCACGTACTGCGCATCCGCGGCGCCGACGTAGTCAAACGGCTTGTGCATGCGGCCGGTGAGCTTGCCGACCTCTTCCATGACCTCCTCGACGATGGCCGGGGTGGCGTCATAGTACTTGTTGGAAGCCTCGCGGCCCTGGAAGTAGATGTCCGGGTTCTGCGCGGTGCCGCCCAGGTGCGGGTGATCCGGGTTGAGCGCGCGGGCGCGGAACTCCTCCACCTTATCCCACGGCACCAGCTTGGCGATATCCTCGTAGGCGATCTCGTCGATCTTCTGGATCTCGTGAGAGGTGCGGAAGCCGTCGAAGAAGTGCAGGAACGGCACGGAGCTCTTGAGCGTCGCCAGGTGAGCGACGAGCGCCATGTCCTCCGCCTCCTGGACGGAGTTGGACGCCAGCATGGCAAAGCCGGTCTGGCGGCAGGCCATGACGTCGGAGTGATCGCCAAAGATGGAGAGCGCATGGTAAGCCAGCGCGCGGGCGCTCACGTGGAAGACGCAGGGCAGCAGCTCGCCGGCGATCTTGTACATGTTCGGGATCATCAGCAGCAGGCCCTGGGACGCGGTGAACGTCGTGGTCAGGGCGCCGGCCTTCAAAGAGCCGTGCACAGCGCCGGCCGCGCCAGCCTCGGACTGCATCTCCGCGATGCGCACCGTCTGGCCAAACAGGTTCATGCGATCATGCGCAGCCCAATCGTCCGCGACTTCCGCCATCGGGGAAGACGGGGTGATCGGGTAGATCGCCGCCACGTCGCTAAACGCATATGCGACGTGGCTGACAGCAGTATTGCCGTCAACGGTCATTTTCTTAGCCATTGGTATAACCTCCCTATGTGAATCAAGGATGAACACCTGTGTGAGAAGCCCGCGCGCGCATGCGCCGACAGGCAGTTCTCGACGTTTCTATTATATCCTTCCGACAAAATCATGTCAAGCTCGACACGAGAATTCACTGATATTTTGTGCATATTTTGGAGCTTATAGGGCGTATCAGGCGGAAGAAAAAAATTCTTCCGCGTTTCCCATTGACTTTCCGTACTGACGCCCTTAAAATAGAAGTGTCATCACAGAAAGTGAGGTGAAACACGATGAGTCCGAGAACCGGGCGTCCCAAGAGTGAAAACCCGAAGAATCTGCTGCTCCAGGTGCGCATGGACAAGGCATCCATGCAGCTGCTTGACGAGTGCGCGGAGAAAAAGCGCGCCACCCGCTCAGAAATCGTGCGGGAGGGCATCCTGCGGGTCATGGAATCGCTTCATGAGGACAAAAAATAAGAAGCCGATCCAGCGGAGTGTGTTCTCCATACGAAATTGAAATTTCTTCAAAAAAACATACAAAAACCATTGACATTCAGTCTGCCGTTATATTATAGTATACTTGTGGCAGACAGAAAGTGAGGTGTACCCCTGTGCCGAGAACCGGACGCCCGAAGTCAAAGAACCCGATGTCGGCGCGCATCACCATCCGCATGGATGCGGACGTCGCCCAAAAGCTGCAAGAGAACATGGATCATTACCACGAAAATGCTGCTCAATCCATTCGCCGCGGCATCGAGGAGATCAACAAGGGCATCAAAAAATAAGATTGACGCCCCCATACCAAAGAAACGTCAATCTTACCACTCCGACCCAAAGGACGGCGTAAATATTATAGCATACGCGCTCCTTTCGGGTCAACCAAAACAGACCGTAACAGATAAGGAGCTTTTTTACTATGGAAAACAACAGCAAAGAAAAAGAGGCCCGGTATTGGGCCGAACAGTATGACACCTGCGTCTACCACCTCCACTGCCTCAGCGATCTGATGCAGGTGCTTCAGTGCGCCTGCTCGTATACGGCCGACGATGAGCAGGCGTTCCTGCGCGAGCGGGAGCGCTACGGAAGGTGCATCGACGCCCTGTGCGATCTGGCGGGAGCCTATCTGGCGGACGCCATCCGCGTGCTCGAGGCGTCCTGACGCCGCCGTCCCTGCAATCCCCGCCATCCCCGCTGGGGTCAGCGCTTCGCTGACCCCAGCTTTTCATATTCTCCGCCGTCAAGCAGCACGTATCCCTCTCCCCCGCGCACCTGGAAATCAAAGTAGCGCCCGCGCGGCCGGGCATAGCGCTCCATGACGGCCATGATCGTTCCCCCGTGGACGATAAAGGCGGCAGCCGCGCCCCGCGTGCCGGGCAGCAGCGCCTCAAACGCGCGGACGCACCGCGCCGCGAAATCCGCGCGGGCCTCGCCGCCGGGGAACGCCGCCTCCCCGCCGGAATCGATGAACCGCTGATAGTCCGGGTTTCCATTCAGCTCGGCGTAATTCTTCCCCTCGAACGCGCCGAAGCCGCACTCCCGCAGATCGGGCACGACGATGGGCGTGTGCCGCGGATAAATCAGCGCCGCCGTCTGCACGCAGCGCAGCATCGGGCTGACGTATACGCGCGAGACGTCGGGATAAACGCGCGCCCGCAGCTCCTCCACGCCCCGCGCGCAGAGCGGCTCGTCCGTGCCGCTGCCGATGTAGCGCCCCTCGAGATTGCCCTGCGTGCGGCCGTGGCGGATGAGCACGGCGGTCATTTGATCACCGTCCCGATGCCGCAGACCGCGCGCACCACGCGCTCCGACCGCTGCGCGATCACGCACAGCGCGCGCCCCACGCCCTCGCGCCAGGCGCGGTCCCCGGCGTCAAGCGGCACGATGCCGCAGCCGACCTCGTCGCTGACGATGACCGCCTCCGGCTCCGCCTCGCACAGCGCGCCCGCGTAAGATCGCGGGTCCTCCCCGCGCGCGATCACCCCGCGGATCGTCTCCTGAAAGTCCGCGTGAATCGCCGCGCCGGGGTTTTCCGCCCGCGCCAGCTCCAGCTGGCCCTGATACGCTCCGCCGATGTACAGCCTCATCCGATTTTCCCTCCCAGCACGATCACCGCGCAGCCGCAAAGCTCCGCCGCCTGCAAAAACCATCCCGCCAGATCGCCCGTCACGCCGCCGAATTCCCTGTACGCCATCCGCCGGTAATGCGCCAGCACGGCGAGCTGCGCCGCAAACGCCAGCGCGCCGCGCGCCCCGGCAAACAGCATGAGCGCGCCAAGGCACAGCGCCGCCCACAGCGCGCAGCAGCCCACGAGCGCCTTATGCCGCGCCGCGCGCGCGAAGCCCGCGAGCATGCCGTCCTCCCGCGCCTTTTTGAAGCACGTGAGCGCCAGCGCGCTGAGGGCGCGAGAGAGCACAAAGCACGGCGCCAGCGCCGCGCCGTCGCCCGCGTCCGCCTCGCTCATCACCCCGGCGAGCAGCAGCAGATACGCGCCGCAGCCGATCACGGCGAACGCGCCGGCGTGCGGATCTTTGAGGATTTCAAGCCGGCGCTCGCGCGTCTGCCAGCTCCCCAGCGCGTCGCAGGTATCCATGAAGCCGTCCATGTGGATGCCGCCGGTCACAAACAGCGGGATGACCGCGGCCACCGCCCCGCGCAGCGCACCGCCGAGCGCCAGCGCGTCGCACAGGCGCAGCCAGAGCAGCTCCAGCAGCCCGACGGCCAGCCCGATCACGGGGAAAAAGCACATGCTGTAGCGGCGGTTCTCGTCGTTCCATTCGACGCGCGGCGTCGGAATCTTCGAATACGTGCTCAGCGCGATGCACAGCGAGCAGAGGATGCGCATGGGTCTTCTCCTTTCAGCACGACGGGAATCGAATACACGACCTCGACGGCGCTGTCGCACAGCCGCGCCGCCTCGGCGTTGAGCGCGGCCAGCGCGCGCATGTACGCGCGGGTGGACGCCCCGTAGCGCTCCGCGTCGCAGAACACGTCCTGCGTGACGATCACCAGATGGCGGCATCCGCCAGCCAGCGCCCGCAGCGCCGGGAGGATGCGCGATACGTCGCCGCCGTCAAACATCTCGTTGGCCACGAGGTTAGGCAGGCATTCGAGCAGCACCGCCTCGCCATCCCGCACGCCCGCGCGGCAGAGATCGAGCGGGCACTCCACGGTGCGGTATCCCTTGCCCGCGCGCTGGAGCCTGTGGCGCGCCACGCGGCGCGCGCCCTCCTCGCCGTCCGCGCGCATCGTGGCGATGTAGACCTTCTCCCCCGGCGCGACGGCCTCCATCACCCGCTCGGCGTAGGCGGATTTGCCGCAGCCGCTGCCGCCGGTCACCAGCAGCGTCACGCCCCGCCTCCCTGCGGCGTGTAGGCGTCCATGCCCAGCCGGCCGAACGTGTGCGTCCCGCGGTAGACGTTTGCCGCCATGTCCAGCAGCGGGAACAGCGCCACCGCGCCCGTGCCCTCGCCAAGCGCCATGTCCGCGTGCACAACGGGCATGAGGCCCAGCCTCTCCATGATCAGCCCCGCGGCCGGCTCGCGGCTGACGTGGCTGGGCAGCATGTACGCGCGCGCCGTGGGACACAGCGACACGGCCAGCAGCGCCGCCACCGCGGAGATCGCGCCGTCGATGACCACCGGCACGCGATGCACGGCCCCGCCCAGGAACGCGCCCGTCATGCCCGCGATGTCGTACCCACCGACCTTCGCGAGCACATCCAGCGCGTCGCGGGCGTCCGGCCTGTTGACCTCCAGCGCCCGCTCAATCACGGCCACCTTGCGCGCAAGCCCCGCATCCGACAGGCCCGCGCCGCGCCCGGCGATCCTCTCCGGCGCGCAGCCGAGCATCGCGCACGCGACGGCCGCGGCGGTCGTCGTGTTCCCGATGCCCATCTCGCCCGTGGCGATCATCCGGTAGCCGCGCGCCTTCATCTCGCCCACCAGCGCCATGCCCGCGCGCACGGTCTCCTCCGCCTGCGCGCGCGTCATCGCCGGGCCAAGCGAGATGTCGCCCGTGCCGCGCGCCGCCTTGCGCACAAGAATCGCCGGATGGTCGATCTCCTCGTTCATGCCGATGTCCACGGCCAGCACGTCCGTGCCGGAGACGGCCGCCATCAGGTTCACGTTCGCCTCTCCCTCGGCGATGGAGCGCGCCACCAGCTGCGTCACCACGCTCTCCGACTGGCTCACGCCCTGCGCGACGACGCCGTTGTCGCTGCAAAACACCAGCGCGCAGCGCGGCGCGAGCGCCGCCTCGTCGCTGCCCTGGATACCCGCGATCCGGGCGATCATGTCCTCCAGCCTGCCCAGGCCGTGCAGCGGCTTGGCGACGGCGTCCCAGCGTTTTTTCGCCGCGAGAACGGCCGCCTCGTCAAGTGGCTGGACTTTCAAAAGCTCCTGCATATCGTCATCCTTTCATGTGCATTGGGCCCGGAAAACGAAACAGTCGCGCAAGCGCTCCTTTTCGTTTTCAGGCGCTTTGCCTGCCTCTTCCCGCCAACGGCGGCGGCAGGCTCCGATCCCAAACCCGCCTGAGGGATTTCGGGCTTCCTTCTCCGCTTCGCGGCGATTCAATCGAAAACTCCGCCCCGTCAGGCAAGCCACCGCAGCGCCAGTATGATTGCCATCATCGCGGCGCCGGCCGCGTACATCATCCCGCACACGCGCCCGATGTCCGGTATCTCCGCCGCGCGGTCCGCGTCGCCGATCGTCGGCTTCTTCACGGGCCTGCCAAAGTACAGGTGCGTGCCCCCGAGCCGGATGTGCAGCGCCCCGGCGGCGGCGGCCTCGCTCCAGGCGCAGTTGGGGCTTTTGTGGTTGCTGTGATCGCGCCGCACGATGCGCAGCGCGTTCTTTGCGTCCAGATTGCACACCGCCGCGCCCAGGCAGAGCAGCAGCGCCGTCAGGCGCGCGGGCACGTAGTTGAGCACATCGTCAAGCCGCGCGCTCGACCAGCCGATGTCCCTGTACCTGGGATCGAGGTAGCCGACCATCGAGTCGAGCGTCGACGCCGCCTTGAATCCCCACAAAAGCACCGGCCCGCCCAGCGCCGCGTAGAGCATCGGCGCAATCACGCCGTCGCACGTGTTTTCCGCCACCGTCTCCACCGTCGCCTTGACGATCTCCTCGCCGCTTAACGCCTGCGTGTCCCGCCCGACGATCCGGGCCACCTGCTCACGCCCCGCCGCAACGCTCCGCCCAAGCGCCGCGCCGACGCCCAGGGCCTCCTTGGCCAGGCATCTTGCGGCCAGGCCCAGCCAGTCGAGCACGGCCATCGCGATCAGCAGCGGCCAGCGCCCCAGCAGCGACGCCGCCGCAAGAACCGCCGCCGCGCACGCCATCGTCAGCAGCACCGTGGAAGCCGTCAGCAGCACCGCCGCTCCCCGCAGGCTGCCGCCCCGCGCGCGCAGCCTTTTCTCGCAAAAGCCGATATAGCGCCCGATCAGGCACACAGGATGGGTAAGGCCCTCCGGATCGCCCAGCAGAAGATCGAGCACATAGCCGATCAGCAGCGCCAGCGCAAAATCGCCCATGCTCACGCCTCCCCGCGCAGAATCGCGTAAATGCGCGGCATATCCACGCTCGCGCGCACGATGTCCGCCACGCGGTCAAACTCGCGTTCGCGGAATTCCTCCATCGTCATCGCGCATCCGCCGTCCGGCAGGACGCCCTTGGCCCCGCGCACGTGCGATGCGATGGCGGAAAAGAGCACGCCGTCGTCAAACAGCCCGTGGACATAGCTGCCCAGCACGTTGCCCGCCGGGCTGCACACGCCGTCCACCCGTCCGTCCACCGTCAGCCACGGCCTGCATTCGGGGCCGTAGGTGTTGCGCCCGGCGTGGATTTCATACCCGTCCACCGTGACGCCGTCAAGTCCGGCAAGCGCGCCTTCCCCGCCTGTGATCACGCCCTGCACCTGCGCCGTCTCCTTATTCTGCTCAAACGTGACCTCCATGTCAAGCAGCCCCAGCCCGGCGATGTGCGGCACGCGCGCCTCCACATGGTGCGGGTCGTGCAGCATCCTGGCGAGCATCTGGTACCCGCCGCAGATGCCCATCACCAGCCCGCCCGCTCGCGCATGGCGGATGATCGCGGCGTCCATGCCGCGGTTGCGCAGCTCGATCAGGTCGTCGATGGTGTTCTTCGTGCCGGGCAGGATGACGATGTCTGCCCCCTCAAGCTCCCCGGCGCACGCCGCATAGCGCACGCGTACGCCGCGTTGGAGCGACAGCGCCTGAAAGTCCGTAAAATTTGACAGGTGTGCCAGGCGCACCACCGCCACGTCGAGATCGCCCTCGCCGCTCATGCGTTCCAGCCTGCCGGACACGCTGTCCTCGTCCTCCAGCTCCACATCCATCCACGGTACCACGCCCAGCACCGGCACGCCGATGCGCTCCTCCAGCATCCGAAGCCCCGGCTCCAGGATCTTCACGTCGCCGCGGAATTTGTTGATGATCACGCCCTTCACGCGCGCGCGCTCGTCCTCCTCAAGCAGCATCACCGTGCCCAGCAGCGAGGCAAACACGCCGCCCAGGTTGATGTCCCCCACGAGGATCACCGGCGCGTCGGCCGCCTTTGCCATCGCCATGTTGACGATGTCGCCCTCGCGCAGATTGATCTCCGCCGGGCTGCCCGCCCCTTCGATGACCACGGCGTCGACGGAGCTCTCCAGATCGTCGTAGGTCGCCTTGATCATCGCCCGCAGCGCCGGCTTGTAGCGCTGGTATTCCATCGCCGTCATCGTGCCGATCGCGCTGCCGTTGACGATCACCTGGGAGCGCCGGTCGCTCGTGGGCTTGAGCAGCACGGGATTCATCCGCACGCTCGGCTCAAGGCCCGCGGCCTGCGCCTGCGTCACCTGCGCGCGGCCCATTTCCAGCCCCTCGCACGTGACGAACGAGTTGAGCGCCATGTTCTGCGCCTTGAACGGCGCGGCGCGCAGCCCGTCCTGCCTCATGATGCGCAGCAGCGCGCTCACCAGCACGCTTTTGCCCACGGACGAGCCCGTGCCCTGTATCATCAGCGATTTTCCCCGCATGCGCTGCCTCCCGTATCCGTTTTCTCCTCCGGTCTTTTGATGACGATGACGTGGATGTCCCGCTTCAGCGCGGGAATCACCTTTTCGTCGATGCCGCCCGACGCGCCGGAATCCTTGGTGACCATGACGCGGATGCCCAGCTGGTCGTAGATCGCCGCGTTGAGCTCGGCGGTAAACGGCCCCTGCATCGCCACGATGTGGCTGGGCAAAATGCCCGCCTGCCCGCAGGCTTCAAGCGCCTGATGCGTGGGCAGCACGCGGACGTAAAGCCGCGCCGCGTCCGCCGACCGCGCGTAGCGCGAGAGCGTGTGGCTGCCCGTGGTCAGCAGCACGTTGCCCGGCGCGGCGGCAAGCATGTCCGCCGCATCGTCCGCGTCCGCCGCCCACTGCACGGCGTCGCGCCAGTCCGCCCGCGTCTGTTCGCGCGCAACGCGTTCCAGCGGAAGCCCCAGACGCCGCGCACAATCGCGGATCGTCTGCGTCGCGCGCACCGCGAACGGATGGGTCGCGTCGATCACGCGGTCCGGGCAAAGCGCCTCCATAAAGGCCGCCATCTGCCCGCCGTCCATCGCGCCCACATGACAGGGAATGTCCTCCCCGAGCAGCGCGCGGGCGTACTCGCTCGTCACGCAGACCGTCACCGCGTCCCCGCGCAGCGCGTATTTCCGCGCCAGCTCACGCCCCTCCGTGGTGCCTCCGAAGATCAAAATGCGTTCCATATGTCCTCAATCGCTTTGATCAGCCGTTCGTTCTCCCCGTCCGTCCTCACGGCCAGCCGCAGATCATTCGGCCCAAAGCCGAAGGACTCGCACGTGCGCACGAGAATGCCCTCTTCCCTCAGCCGCCGCGCGGCATCCGTCATATCCCGCCC
>JAUNJB010000259.1 GCA_030535375.1 Clostridia bacterium
ATTCGGCCAATGCGGGTATGCAGAGAACCAGCATCAGCAGGGAGAGAACCAGGATGAGCGATCTTTTCATCATTCGATACCTCCGTTTCTGTTTGTTCTATTGTTCGTTATGGAGCATAAAAGATGGACGGCTCGCCATTCTGGTCGAATACATACTCGCCCGGCTCGGCGCAGAAATCGACGATCCTGCCCTGATCCACGATCATCATGCACTGCCCGTCGTTTACGGCGATGACGGAGCCGTCGGAGATCACGTTGTCGTCCTCATAGCGGCTGCCGCCGAAGCGCCCCTTGACCTTTTTGCCCGCCTTCGTCACGAGCACATCGTCCGGAAGCGCGTCCACATAAAAATACTCTTTCCACTGGCTGGCCAGCGTTCCGCCAACCGCGTTCAGTCCCGCTGCAATCAGTCCCATGCGTTTGTCCTCCCGTTATTTCTTCTGTGCGTCGTTGGTTTCGATTTTGCGCTTTTTCGTTTCCGCATACAGGAACTGGTCGAAATTCACATCCAATGCAAAGGAACCATCGACCAGATAATTGGCGGCGGCGCTTTGGCGTGCGGCCTGATGGAGCTTGCCCTTCATGACGCCCACGCTGGCCAGCGCAACGATCAGCGCGAAAATGCCGCCCATCAAAAGTGTACCGCTCCCCATCGCGTCGATCAACGCCAGCACAGCAGCCACGAGCGCGAACAGCACGGCGAAAATGCCGCCGCCCCAGAGAACCGCCTTCTTCTTGTCCGTCGGAACGTCGCAGGTCAGTGTTCCGGTTTGACCGTTGACGGCGAAGGTGTAGGTTTTATTTTCCTTTACGGTGGTCATGAGCCAGACGGGCATCAGCGCAGCGGTAGCCGTGCCGTCAGAGGTATGGATAGATTTGCTGCGCTCAATGACCGTGTCGTAACCCCTAACTGTATCGCGAATCGCGTCGGAGACGCTATGCTCCACGCGTTCCACGGCGCGCTTTTCACACTCGTCCTGATCTGCGTCGGCACGGTCGGCTATCGCGCCCGCCAGTACGGCAGGCGTAAAGGGAATGGCGGCGCTCATGTCGTAGGGCTCGATGGACTCGGTGATCTTGTCATTCAGCTTCACACTGCCGTCCACCGGAATGTTTTCAAACCGCATATGACCGCTGCGACGCACGAGGTAGTGCTCCGTGCGGGTGATCTCCCAGTCTCCGCGCCGTTCCCTGTGAACCTTCTGCGCGTCGTAGAGGATATCCGCCTCTGCGCCGCAGCCGAACAGCCAGTAAGGCACATACAGTTTGCGCATCTCGGAAATGCGGTTGCGTCCCTCGAGGAACAGGTTTGGCAGCAGGCGTTTGCCCTTGAAATAGTCGTTAAACTGCTGCTGCGCCTGCTCGCGCGTGATTTTAAAGGGCACAATCCACTCCGGCTTCACACCGCCCGCCAGCCGGTCGGGCAGCACGGTGGGGCTTCCGCAGTAGGGACAGCAGGCGGCGGTGGTGGTGTCCTCGGTCATCAGTTCCGCGCCGCAGTTTTTGCAGACGTAGGCCTGCACGCCGTTCTCGTTCGCATCGAAGCTCTGGGCGGTGTTTTCAAAGGAAATCTCCTCCCGGTTTTCGGCGGTGGACAGGGCTTCCAGCGTCTTGGTGTCAAACGCATTGCCGCAGGAGGTGCATTCCATCTTTCCGCTTTGCCCGTTAAAGGCGAGCGGCGCGCCGCAGGCGGGGCAATTGTAGGCTTTAGTAGACATTATTTTCTCACCTCGTCATTCTTTTTCCGCTGTGAAGTGCATCAGCATGGAATCGAAGTAGTTCAAGTCGAATCCTTCTTCTGTCAGGG
>JAUNJB010000106.1 GCA_030535375.1 Clostridia bacterium
GGCAAAGCCGACCCTTCTGCTCGGACTTCTTCACAGCGAAGCGGCAACGCCGGACGGCGCCGAAAAAGGCCTTTCGCGCGCTATAAGGAAGGAATCCCGCCATCGGGATTCGCTTTGTCAGATCAGAGCTGTTTTTGCCCGAAATCATTGTGCTTTCGGTCGGGTTGCTTTTTCGGCCGAAAAGAGTGATGAATGTGTCGCGGGCCGAAAACCGGGCCGCCGCCGCGGGCGGGAAAAGCCGCCGGGTAAGGGAGGAACACCCATGAAGAACCAGACCTTCGGCATCGAACTCGAAACCACCGGTTTGGGCCGCGAACGCACAGCCAGGGCTATCGCCGCGCACTTCGGCACGACGGCGGTGTACCGGGGCCGCCACCTGGACGACTGGCGTGTGCCCATGCCTGACGGCCGGTACTGGACGGTCGAGAGCGACGGCTCAGTCACCGACCCCAGCTCCGAGGTGGTCAGCCCGGTGTGCCGCTGGGAGGACATCCCCATGGTGCAGGAGGTCGCGAGGGTCATCCGCGCGGCGGGTGGCAGGACGGACGGCTCCTGCGGCATCCACATCCACGTCGGCCTCGGTGAACACACGCCCCAAAGCCTGCGGCGGCTGGTGAACATCGTCAACGCCAAGGAGGACTTGCTCACCCTCGCGCTGGGCATCGACCCAGCCCGCAGGGGGCGCTGGTGCAAGCCGGTCGAGCCGGAATTCCTCGCACAGCTGAACCGCTACAAGCCGCGCACCATGGACGACTTCGCCGCCCTTTGGTACGCGCACAGCGGCGGCTCCTCCTCCGACTGGCACACCTGCGCGGCCCGGCACTACGACCAAAGCCGCTACCACCTGCTCAACCTCCACGCGGCCTTTTCCACCGAGCGGCCCGCGCACACCATTGAGTTCCGGGCCTTCAACGGCACACTCCACGCCGGGCGCATCAAAGCCTACATCCAGCTTTGCCTCGCCATTTCCGCGCAAGCCCTGACCACCAAGGCGGCGAGTCCGGCCCGCCCCGACACAGACAACCCGAAGTACACCTTCCGGTGCTGGCTCCTGCGGCTGGGGTTCATCGGAGACGAATTCGCCACCGCGCGGGAACACCTGCTGGCAAACCTGCCCGGCAACGCCGCCTGGCGGCAAGCGGAGTCCGCTCCCCGGGCTTCCTGACACACCCGCCTGACGATGGCCCGGTGGCTCCGGGCCGAAACCGGGCACAGCTTGAGGCTGAGCTTGGTCGCGGGAAGCTGGGGCAACCCCTCTGCTGCACACATCTTTCAAATCAAGGAGGCACACACCATGAAAAAAGCACCCCGAACAGCGCTTAAAATCGCGGCGGTATACACAGCCACATCGCTCATCCTTTCCGGCATGGTTTCTTTGGGCATTGGCAGACAGACAATCTTCAGGCACAGGGCACCGTTCACCCTCATCGAAGTGGACTTTTCAACGGTCGATGGCATCGAACCGGATGGACACATTTATGGGCACAACCACCTCGGCGAGTACATCGGCTTTGGAATCGACCGGGACACATACCCCGAAGGGCTCAAGATAGTCAGCGTGATGCTTTGGAATCCGCTGAACAACTACTCAGATGACATTGTTGAGCGCTACGACATTCTCAGCTTTGAATAACCCGCCTGAGCCGAAGGTCGGCCTCCGGATGGCCTTCGGCTCAGGCCGAAACCGGGCACACGCCCGGTCGCGGGAAGCCACAGCTTCCAAATCCCAAAAGGTTTGAAATCAAGGAGGTACACAGCATGAACATGAGCCTTGAAATCTGCATGGATATTTTCGACTGGTTTGATGACAGCTTGTACGGCTACATCAACCACACTCTACTTGCCAAGCTGGACGGCGAACAGCGTATCCAACGGGCGCTCCCATATTTATGGGACTATGCAATGGAACTGGTTGAACGCTACCAGTACAGTGAACTGGCCTATCCGGTTGAATATGTTTCAAATCAACCCGCCTGAGCCGAAGGTCGGCCCCCGGATGGCCTCTGGCACAGGCCGAAACCGGGTACACGCCCGGTCGCGGGAAGCCGCACACAATCTTTGAAATCGAGGAGGAAACAACATGAAGCACATTATGATTCGCGTAGACGATGAACTGCATTACAAGGTGAAGTACATTTCCCTTGTACGCAAAACGTCAATTCAGAAAATCGTTGAAACGCTGCTTCGAGAACTGGTTCAGAGAGAAAGCACCGAGAACGATACATTCACTGAACAGCGACGCGAAACTCTGAAATAAAGTTTCGCCCCGGCACAGACACCCGTTGACTTTCCGTCCCCGTGGAGTGATGAATACCATCACCCTACGGGGCGGTCAGGAAAAACACAAGCAGGAGGAAAACAGCATGTGCATCATTTGCGTATCCCCGGCGAGAACCCGCCAGCCCAGCATCTCCCAAATCAGGACCATGTTTGCCCACAACCCGCACGGCGCTGGATACATGTTCGCCCGAGGCGGGCGGGTACACATCCACAAGGGCTTCATGGACATCGAGAGCTTCCTTACAGCTATTCGCGCGGAACACTTCACCGCAAAAGACAGCGTCGTGTACCACTTCAGAATCAGTACGCAGGCCGGGGTGAACCCCGAGATGACCCATCCGTTCCCGCTCTCAAATCAACTGCCGCACATGAAGGCGCTGAACGTCGAATGCGAGTGCGGCGTGGCGCACAACGGCATCATACGCCTGACCAGCGACCCGACCAACCACGAGTACAGCGACACGGCGCTGTTCATCACGCGCTACCTCTGCGAAATCATCCATTCGCCCAACGACCTCACACAGCCCCGGCTCCTGAATTTTATCGGCCAGCTGGCACAGTCGAAGCTGGCCATCATGGACAGGACGGGGTACATCGCCACGGTGGGCGGGTTCATCAACGAGCGCGGGCTGCTGTTCAGCAACACCAGCTACCGGTCTTTCAAATACAGGTAAGCCCAAGACAAATCGAGGATTGCCGCTCCGCTGGGGCGGTTTTTCTCGTTGTGCAGGGCTTTGAAATCTGGGCCTCTGTCGGGCCGACGTGCCGCCCACGCGCACCGGTCGGGAAAACCCTCGCGCTACAATACGGAGGCCGACGTGAGCCAAACGTGGCCGCGACAGGGGCAACGAAAAAGCAGCCCGGCGAGCTGCCAGACTGCTTTGAAATCAAGCTCTGTTATCGGTCGATGACAAAGCCCTTGACCTGTGTTCCGCTGTCGCCGGTGCTGAACTGAATCAGCAGGCGACCGGTCGCCGTGGCGTACTCCACGGAAAACGGCTGCTTCCACATTCGAGTCATGCCCGGGCATTCCCGCACGGCCTCGCGCCGGTATTCTTCGAAATCCGCGCCGGGCGGCGCAGCCCGCCAACGCTCATACAGCTCCGTCAGGAACGGCACCTGTTCCGCCCGGACACGCTCCATCGCTTCCGCACCGGTCAGCGTTTTCAAATCGGACTTGGGTGGCTGTTCCCGCACCGCCGCCCAGCAGGCAAGCGGCAGCGGATTGCTCATCGCGTCCAGCAGCGCCTCCGCCGTGCCGCACTCGTCACAGATGTAGATGTCCGCGTGACGACTGAGCGCGTTGGTGTGAATCCTGTCCTTCATGACGTCCCTGCCGCAGCGGGGACACGGCATGTGCTCACCGGCCAGCTGTCGATCTTTCAAATCCCGAAGCCTTTCCTCAAGCCATGCGTTCATCGCCCTCATCCTCCCTTTTCCGATCTCCTTCCATGCGGAGCCGCCGCAGTTCCGCGTACCTTGCCCTGTGCTTCTCTGCTCTCGCCTGATCCGGGAAGGCACAGCAGCCCGCAAGCCCCGCCGTCATGCGCCTGCGCAGCGCTTTGAAATTGGGACCGCGAAGGCCAAGACGATTCAGCCAGCTGTTCATCTGGTACTTCTCATTTTCTCCGAGCGTGTGGACTCTGGGATGTACCCGCCTGGCCCTCCGGCAGTTTTCAAAGATCTTCGCGGTCAGCGCGGCGAAGATCATACCGTCGTCCGGATGCTGTTCATTGACAGGGAAGCGCATGGTGACGCTGCTCTCTTCAAGGGCTATGCCGCCCGCCTTACCGACCGCAGCAAGCCTTTCCATGACTTCGCACAGCTGGGAAACGCTTTCAGCTTCCCTGATCTGAGAAATCGCGTCGTCGTGGATAAACAGAAGCCCGCTGCCGACCGCCTTGTTGAGCAGCCGCTGTTCCGAGTAGAGCATAAACAGCAGGTTGCGCAGACTCTGCGCGTTTGTGTCACCGAGCGGTAGCCTGATGTTCAGCTGTGCATCCTCGGCGCTTTCTCCATCACGCTCCTGAATCGGGCTTGACTGCCTCGGCGTCTCCACAGCGGGAGCTTCCGTCAGGCAGCCCTTCTCCAAAAGCAGGGGAATCAGCGTTTCCAGCAGCTCTGGCTGATCGCAATCGATTGTGCCGTCGCGGTTAACGATGATGCCACCGATCTGGTAAGCGCAGGTCGGCATGCGCAGGTAAATTGCCGGCGTATTCACATGCTGAGAAATCTCCCTGACCATCTGCCTGCGATCCGCGGGGGTGGTTTGCAGTCTCATTTTGTTTCCTCCATTCCTTCAGGGTAGTGACATTTACGCTCTTTTCCCGATGAAAGTCAAGCGCTGTCAGGAAAACATGCGTTCTATATTTTCTGGCCGGCACATCCGCCGGCGGCCTGCTTTTCGCTTTGCCGCATGAGAAAGGGGCAGCCCCTGTTGGAACTGCCCATGCTTTGAAATACGATTGCTCCGCTCGTCGCGGGGCCTGAACCATTTTTGACAGGATATACTATACCACAGGATCCAACTCCACTTCAATGGAAAAAGCTCTACTCTTCATCAAATGCAGCAGAATTTTCTGGCACAACGATGTTCTTCAACGCCTCTCCATGAATCTTGTAGATATTGTATTCACAAAATCCGAGTTCTTCAGAGATGCATACCCAGGATTTATAACACAGATCTGCACATAGGGACAGCGCCCTCCGCAATCCACATCTGGTGCTCTGGATCGGTATGTAATCATTCTGCATTCCTCCATAGGCATAGGAAAAGGCAGCCTCCGTGTGGAAGCTGCCCAACTGTATGCGTTTCTGAATTCAGGTTCTATCACCTGGGAACTTTGGTCTGGCAGGCAGTTCGCCAGTAACAAAGGCATGAAGCACTCTACCGCCGTCCATTACTGCCTGCGTGTATACTTCGTAGATCAGAATGCTCTGATACTTTAGAAACGCACTGGTCAAGGGTTCCAATTCACGAAAATCTCCTCCCAACTTTTGAATCATGCGCTCTTTTTCTTCGTCCAGCGCCCTTGCGGCTGCCACAAAATCAGTGTAGTCGTCCGGTGCCTTTTTCATTCTGCTTTCGATATGATCCACACGCCAGTTTGCAATGTCATAGGCGTACTCTTTCAGTTCTTCAAGCAGATCTCTGTGTTTTTGCGTCATCTCGCTGCCTCCCGTTCCGTATTGGATAGCAGCATATTACCGTCATCCGGCCAGAATAGCCAGCAACAAAACGGATAATAATCTGTGACGGCGCATTCACAATTACAGCTTTGACATCAAAAGGCTCCGCTACACGCTGCGGAGCCTCGAACCATTTTTGACAGGATACACTATAGCACAGGAAGCGACTCCCATTCAATAGCATTTACTCCCACTTTTCAGGAACAACGATATTTTTCAGCGCCTCGCCGTGAATTCGGTATACGCTTGTCTCGCTGATACCCATTTCCCCCATGATCGCTGACCACTGTTTGAAGCAAAGATACCGCAGTTCCAGAATCAGCTGCTGTTCCGGGTTTTCCAGCCTGGCGATCGTCCTGCGCGCCTCCGCTTTCAGATCCACCAGCCGGTCGATATCCCGATTGATCTCATTCTCCAAATCCACGATTTTCACAATCGTCTCTTCCATGGATTGACATTTCGGGGATTCTGGCCGCGGCATATCCGACAGAGTTGCCGTGACTTTGGCCGCCGTTTCCCGCAGCTTCATCACCTGCTCCAGCTTGCTGTTGATCCGCTGATCGATGTACATGGCCTGGGACAGATACTCCCTGGCGCTCATCATCTTCTCGTTACGCATCGATACCACTCCTCCACAGCATATGGCCCTTATAATACTTTTCGGCGATTTCCATCTGCTTCTGAATCGGCATGCGGCTCAGTCTGCGGTTGACCAGGCGCTGTTCTTTCTCCAGCTTCCACCGAGGCTTATAGAATCCGCAGGCGGCATAGCCCGGGCAGTTGCACGTCAGGGCACGGCACGTCCCCTTGTTCATGGCAAAGCACTTCTCATTCATCGTCAATCACCTGACCTTTCATATCGTGACGGCGCACAGGAATACCGATGCGCCGGGCAAGCTCAATCTCTGCGGTCATGCCTTCGCTGGGCTCCCCGAATGTCCAAAGCTCGTCGCACAATCTCAGCATCTCCGCGCCCATGTACATGCCCAGCATCCGTTCATCCGTGCAGTTATCATCCAGAAACTGCATGAACAGCAGATGCGGCGCAAAAGGAATGCAGCCCTGCGAAGCTGCAAGGCTGCAATAGGCTCTGGCATGATGCACATTGGTTTCGATATCCCCTCTGTAGGGTGAACAAATATAGACCAACGGGATGCGCGGGCGGCGGGCGGCTCCCTGCGTGCTGTTTTTCTGAATCGGCAGGACTTCCCGATCCGCCTGTTCGATTACGCACTTCACATCCTCCACACTCTCCACACGACAGGCGATGCCGCCCGCTGCATTGATTTTTTCAATCGCCCGCTTCTGCAGCTCCGTCAGCCGACCCTTGGGCTGCTTCACTTCCAGCCCAAGAAAACGTCCCTTGCAGCAGCAGATAATATCCGGCACGCCGCTCGTCCCGTAGGGTCCGCCCCACTCCTTCCAAAAGAAAACGTCGCTGCCCAGCGACGCCAGATACTTTTTGATCGCGGCGACAATATCTTTTTCAGGCATGATGATCACCTCTCAACCGTACATTCTCGTTGTGCAGTGCAAAGATATTTTCCTTGAGGGCGCGGATCTGACGCTCATATCCCTCGCAGCGTGATCGCATTTCTCCACGGGCAAGATTCACCTGCTGCACAGCGTCGTTATAGCTGGCAAAAAGCTGTCTGTAGATCGGGTTTTCCATCAGATGATCGTGATCCGCTCCCCTGATGGTTTTCACGCTGCCGGGCGCTTTCATCATGTGCGGCTTGAACGCCTGATACGTTTCGACCACGACAGGCTGTTCTTCCACCACCACGTCCACGATTTCAGGTTGCTCATGGTTCTCCACGCTGTGCTTCTGAGCAACCTCGTTCTTCATGATCGTTTCCGCACGCCCTATCGTCATTTCGCCTCTGTCCACCCGCTCAACCAAGTCGGGTCTCCTGTTGGCCAGTTTTTCAGCACGGCGCATCTGCTTTTCGCTGGAAAATCCAGCCTTGCGCGCCACAATTTCTCGTGCCTCACCTTTTTCCATACCCTCCGGGCATTTGCCCGTAGGGTCAGCTTCATCCACCTTCCTGCCCGCTTTCATGCGCTGCTTTGCTTTCTCCTTCTCAATCGCTTTGATGCGCTCCGCATAGGCCAGGCGCTCCGTGACCGTGAAGGGCTTTCGCTCCTCGTTCTCCGCATACTCCAGCATCAGCGCTTCGTCTGCTTCCAGAGGCGACAGCACCGTTGCTGAGATCGTATCCTGCCGAAGCCGTCTCACCGCTTCAAGCCGGCGCAATCCGGCAATCAGGACATAGCCGCCGTCCGACGTTTCCATCACGGTGATGGGATTGATCAGCCCGTGTTCGCGGATGCTCTCCGTCAGCGAATCGATATCCCCGTTATCCCTGCGGATGCGATCCGAAATCCGAATCTCATCAGGCGGGATCATACCGCTCGCAGCCATCTTCTGTTCCATCATGCTTCCCTCCCGTCAGCCCATTCCAGTACCAGCCGGTTCGCAGAACCGGCGCGCAGCTTGCGGTTGTAGTTATCCACCAGCACGCCGCAACAGGCGAATCGGTTATTCCTGTTGAACGCCATCGTCGGGCTGGTTCTGCCTTTCGTGCGCATGGTCAGTTCCTGATACATCGCGGCGGGCGCTCTGGCGGCCATCCGCTGTTCAAAGCGGGCCTGCGGCACGGCATCCGCAAAGCGATGCCAGAATTCGGCCAGACCGGCCAGCATCTCCCTGCGAAGAATCGTCGCGTCCTTCGGCCAGGTTCCGGCGATACAGCACAGCACATTTTCCAGCGTCTGTACATCATAGGTGCGGATAATCGTCTGCAAGGCGCCAATCGCACAAATGCACATGGGCGAGCCGGATTTGCCGAAGCGGAATCCGTACTTGTCCATCAGTCTCTTGATCTCCAGGCTTTCCTCGTCCTCTGCATACAGGGAGGCGTTGAAGGTATCCGCGATGCGCAGATTTTGCTTGTTTTCATTCTGGCGGCGGAAATAATCCGCCTCCTCCTGCACGGTCATGTTCTCCAGCACAATGCAGTTTGCTGCAGAAAAACCGAGGCGCCGCAGGGCGGTCAGGCGATGCTGCCCGTCCAGAACAGAATAGGTTCCGTCATCGCGCTTGCTGACGACAAGGACGCCCAGCTTTGCGGGATTGAACTCCTTCACGATCCTGTTCACATTTTTCATGTTGAGCACACGCTGATAAATCTCCGTCCGGATCAGGCCGAGCGGAATCAGCCAGATATTCTGCTCCACGTTCTTGAACTTCTGCGGCTCCATGACGCCATCCATGGCGATCTGCCCGTTCTCCCGTCCCGGCAGCCTGTCTTTTTTCATGATCTTTTCCTCCTCCGCTTTCGTGGTCGTATCGTGATTGTCCGTACTGGCCGGCAGCTGATTCTGTTCCATCACTGTGGGTTCCATATTCGCCAGTCCCTCCCGTGCACAATTTGCCTGTGCGGCCGGCGCCCGCATCGTCTTGCGCTGCCTGTGCCTGCGCTGCCGCGCATTGCGATTCTTTCTTCCCATGTGATCCTTCCTTTCTGCCGTCAGCGACTGACGGCTCCGTCGATTCGCGCCCTGACCGCAGCCATTAGGGCGTTCTGATCCGCAGCTTTATCATGCAGGGCTTTCATCACCTGCTCGTCCATCGTGCCTTTGGTCACCAGATGGTGGATGACCACCGTCTGTTTCTGCCCCTGCCGCCATAACCTTGCGTTTGCCTGCTCGTACAGCTCCAGCGACCAGTTGAGCCCGAACCACACGATGGTGCTGCCGCCGTACTGCAAATTAAGCCCATGTCCGGTGGAGGCCGGCTGCGTGACCGCCACCTTGATTCGTCCCTCGTTCCAGTCCTCCATATCGGAGGCCGTTTTCAGTTCGCGCACGCCGTCAGGATTCTCCGGGCCATACCTGCCGAAGCGTTCCTGAATCCTTTTCAGATCGTGCTGGTACGTGTACATGACCAGCAGCGGCTTGCCGTTCGCAGCCTCGATCAGATCCTCCAGGGCATCCAGCTTCCGGTCGTGGATGACGCGGACGTTATGGAATTCGTCGTACACAGCGCCGTTGGCCAGCTGCAGGAGCTTGCCTGCAAGGGACGCCGCATTGAGCGCCAGCACATCTCCGTCCGCATAGGGCAGGAGCATGTCCCGCTCCATCTGCCGGTACAGCTTTTCTTCCCTGGCGGAAAGCGTCAGCTCCACGATGTTGTCGACACGCTCCGGCATCTGCAGGTGATCCGCCGCCCGCATGGAGACGCAGATATCACCCAGCCGCCTGTAGATCTCCTCCTCCGCGCCGGGCTTCAGCTCGTGCTTATAGGGCAGCCAGCTGTTGGGCGTATCGAAGAACATATCCAGGTAGCTCTTCATCGTCCTGCCCAGACGTACTCCGCGATCCAGCAGGAATACCTGCGGCCACAGATCCTCCAGTCCGTTGGGCGCGGGCGTGCCGGTCAGCCCAACCACCCGGCTGAACTGAGGCAGCACCTTTTTCAGCGCCAGAAACCGTTTTGCCCTGCTGTTTTTGAATGAGGACAGCTCATCGATCACCAGCATATCAAAGGGGAGCTTCCGGCCAGCGTAGTGCTTCTCCAGCCATTCCACGTTCTCGCGGTTGATGATGTACATCTCGGCCTTTCGCCCCAGCGCGGCGATGCGCTCTTTGGGCGTGCCAATGATCCGCTCCATCCTCAGGCCCTTGAGATGCTCCCACTTATCCAGCTCTGCGACCCATGTATCCCGAGCCACGCGCAGCGGAGCGATAATCAAAACACGGCTCACCTCGAAACTGTCATACAGCAGATGCGAGATCGCCGTGAGCGATATGATCGTTTTGCCCAGTCCCATATCCAGAAACACGCCGCAGTTGGGATGCTCCTCGATGAAGTCCACACAGAACTTCTGATAGCGATGCAGACTGCTTTCGGTCAGCAGCGGCTTGCCCTCGGACGCAGGCCTGCTGCTCACCGCTGTAGACGTCCTGCTTCCAGGCGTGGAATTCTCCAAAGGAAAAGCGGCGGGCGTCTCTGCCACACCGCTCCGGGCGAAGCCATCCGTACCGCTTTGAGGCGGCCCTCCCGTGTCTGCCTTATGCCGCTCCACATTACCCACGCTGTTCATTTCAAACACCTGCTCGTCGTCATCAGGCTCTCATCCTGCAGCGGTTTCATCTTCTGCCCCGACTTTTCATAATCCCTGAAAGACCTCTTGAACAGCCCGATGGCCTCATCGCAGGCATTCTTGCTGTACAAATACCGCAGAAGCCTCTGCCTGTCATCGCACCTGGGGAAATCTCCCGACCTCTTCATGTCTCCCGCAAGGTCGCCCCTGGGCGTGTCCTTGCCCAGATACATCTTCATCATCCAATCAAAATACATATCGCATCCTCCTTTTTTCATATGGGCATGTACCGCCGATCAATCATCCCTTCGGCACATGCACACTTTGTCGCAGTGACATACCGTGCAGCTTCCGCCGCTTCTTCCTTGGCACTTCGCCCGTGACACATCCACCCCGGCACCTCACCCTCTGACATCTCGCCCTCTGATACTTCATCCCGATCCAGTCCAAACAGCGTCTTTGTTGCCTCACACACGCGCGTATATAATTAAACGCGTATGCGTACGCGTGTATGTACCTGTATCCTCTTTTCTCTCTATATATTCTCATTTTTCTTTAAAATAGATTATATAGTTACAATAGCAACTCGAAAAGTTTCTTCCTATTATATAGCGAGATAAGAAGCTGTTGCTGTCCGGCGTTGCTGTCCATTTTTAGATGGCTACGCAACATCATTCCAACGGCGATATGCCTGCCCCTTTTGTTGCTGTTGCCGTCCCAATCCTTAACAGCAACAGCAGTCAGCAACGCCCCGGCAACGGATTTTTTGGTTTGATAGGTCAGTCGGATTGGGTACTCACGCAGGCTGTTTTATGCCGGGTAGCTCACGTCTGTAGGCTCACATCGATTGGCTCCTGCCTGGCAGCTCACAACGATAGGCTCACCCCTATTGGCTCACATCGATAGGATCGTGCGGGTCGGTTCACGACGGTAGGATTGTGCCGGGCAGCTCACTCAT
>JAUNJB010000107.1 GCA_030535375.1 Clostridia bacterium
AAAATCGGCCGCGTTCGCCCTCATCGGGCAATTTGCAGCGATTTTCGGAAGGGGGGAAGCGGTCACTGGCCGCTGAACCGCCGCCCGGAAAAAAGACGCTTTGCGCGCATGCCCGGGAGCCCCTGAAGCATTGCATTTGGTGTATGTCGGCCCGGACATCCAGATATTTCGCCAAGCATCTGCCCGAAGGTTTTCAAAGAGGCTTTCTTCCGCCGCCGCATGCGGCCTTCTTTGTCTCATATGAAACTGCAAAAGCAGAGCCCGCCGGCATGAGGCCGATGGACTCCGCTTCTTTATATTCCTTTGATTACTCCTCGTCCTGAAGCGCGTCAAATCCGTGCTCCCCCGTGCGCACCTTGACCACGTCCGCCACGTCGTAGACGAAGATCTTGCCGTCCCCGATATGGCCGGTGTACAGCGCCCTGCGCGCCGCCTCGACGACATCCTCCACCGCGACCTTGGAGACGACGATCTCCAGCTTGATCTTGGGCAGCAGCTGTACGTCGACCGGCACGCCGCGGTAATACTCCGCCGCGCCCTTCTGCACGCCACAGCCCGCCACGTTGGTAAGCGTCATACCGGTGACGCCGATCTCGTTCATGGCATTCTTGAGCGCCTCAAAGCGGCTCTGCTTGCAGACGACGACAACCTTGTGCATGGCCGCCGGATTGTCGCCGCTCACGCGGGTGACCGGCACGGCCTGCGCCGGAGTACCGGCATGCGCCTCGGCCTGGGCCTCTCCCGCCGCCGTGCCCAGCACGCCGACCACCGGCATAAAGTCCGCATAGGCGCTGGTCAGGCCGTGCTCTGGCTTGTCAAGCCCCATAACCTCCTCCGCCGGGGAAACGCGCAGGCCGATGGTTTTTTCAATCAGCCTGAAGACAACGGTCATCGTCACCGCGACCCACGCGATAACCGCCGCCACCCCCAGAAGCTGAACGATCAGCATGTGCGCGCCGCCGCCGTAGAACAGGCCGTCCCTGGTGATCTCATTGCCGGTGTAGTAAGCGAACAGGCCGGTGAGAATCGTACCCGTCGCGCCGCACAGGCCATGCACACCGACCGCGCCGACCGGATCGTCGACCTTGATCACCTGGTCGATGAATTCGATGCCGAACACCACCACGAAGCCCGCGATTATACCGATGAGCGCCGCGCCGGCAGGGGTAACCACATCGCAGCCCGCCGTGATGGCGACAAGGCCTGCCAGCGTGCCATTGAGCGTCATGGAGACGTCCGGCTTCTTGTAGCGAATCCAGGTGATGCACATGACAGTGACGGTCGCAACCGCCGCGGCGAGGTTGGTCGTGACGAAGACGCGCGCGGCGGTTTCCGCGGCCCCGTCCGTCAGCGCGACCGTGGAGCATCCGTTGAATCCGAACCAGCAGAACCATAGGATGAACACGCCCAGCGCGCCCAGCGTCAGGGAGTGGCCGGGAATGGCGCGCGCCTTGCCGTCCCTGCCATATTTGCCGATGCGCGGGCCGAGGATCGCCGCGCCGATGAACGCCGCCACGCCGCCGACCATGTGCACCGCCGTGGAACCTGCAAAATCATGGAAGCCGAGCTGTGCCAGCCAGCCGCCGCCCCAAATCCAATGGCCGGAAATCGGATAGATAAATGCCGATATCACCATGGAATAGATGCAGTAGGCGGAGAACTTTGTGCGCTCGGCCATCGCGCCGGAGACAATCGTGGCCGCCGTCGCGCAGAACACGGTCTGGAAGATCATCGTCGCCCAGTCACCGCCCGCGTCCGTAAACAGGTCAAGCCCGCCGATCAGCTTGCCCGTGCCTCCGAACATGATGCCAAAGCCGATGAACCAGAAAATCGGCGTGCCCAGGCAAAAATCCATCAGGTTCTTCATGATGATGTTGCCCGCGTTCTTGGCGCGCGTGAAGCCCGTCTCCACCATCGCAAAGCCCGCCTGCATGAAGAACACGAGCGCGGCGCCCAGCAGAATCCATCCCGTGTTGACAGCCAATTCCATGGCGCCCAGGTCGATCGTTGCCAAATCCATAGACAAATCCCCCTTCTCCACCGTTCAGATTTCCAAACGGATGCCTGATTACAAAAGGACGCACATGCAGTAAGCCCGCATGCACGTCCTCGTGCAGTCTTCAGTTGTACGGAATCGTATGCCCATCAAACGTAGAACAGCATATCCGCATACGTCGGGAACGGCCAGCAGCGCTTGGCCACCTTGGTCTCCAGCTCGTCGGCGAGCCTGCGCGCCGCCTCCATCGCCGGGATGACGCGCTCGTGCTCATACATCGCGCGCGCTTCGACGTCCTCCGGCTCTCCAGCGACGGCGGACTCCAGCGCCTCCTCGGCGGCCATCAGCCCGGCGGTCAGCTCAGTGAGCTCCCTGACCTTGGCAGCCTCGGCGGGCGCATCGACGCCTATGCCCTTCTTGACGGCCACGGTCTCCGCCAGCTCCTTCGAGTATGCGATGCCGGCCGGGATGATCTGCTTTTTGAGGATATCCATGCTCGCCATCGCCTCAATATGGATGACCTTGGCGTACTCTTCAAGGGAAATCTCCTGGCGGGACAGCATTTCCGTGCGGGTGTAAACGCCGTGGCGGGCAAAGAGCTCCACATTCTTTTCATCCGTGTAATGGATGACGGCCTCCGGGGTGGAATGCAGGTTGAGCAGGCCGCGGCGCTCCGCCTCCACCGGCCACTCGGCGCTGTATCCGTTGCCGTTGAAGAGGATGCGCTGATGCGCGGAAAGCTCGCGCTTGATGAGCGTGGCAAGGGCTACGTCAAAGCTCTCCGCCGCCTCCAGCTCCTGCGCAAACTTCATCAGGGAATCCGCCACGGCGGTATTGAGCATGACGTTCGTGCAGGCGATATTGAAGGAAGAACCCGGCATGCGGAACTCAAACTTGTTGCCGGTAAAGGCGAACGGCGAGGTGCGGTTGCGGTCGGAGTTATCCTGGGGTATGACCGGCAGCACGGAAACGCCGATATCCATGCTCTTCTTGCCGGCGGACTTGTAATCCGCGCCAGAGACCAGCGACTCGATCACCGCGGCCAGCTCGTCGCCCACGTACATGGAGACGATGGCGGGCGGCGCCTCGTTCGCGCCCAGGCGGTGATCGTTGCCCGCGCTGGCCACGCTGATGCGCAGCAGATCCTGATAATCGTCCACCGCCTTGATCACCGCGGTCAAAAACAGCAGGAACTGCGCGTTTTCCGCCGGCGTGACGCCCGGATCGAGCAAGTTCTCGCCCTTGTCGGTCGAAATGGACCAGTTGTTGTGCTTGCCGGAGCCGTTGACGCCCTCGAACGGCTTTTCATGCAGCAGACAGACGAAGCCGTGCCGGTCCGCCACCTTCTTCATCATCTCCATGGAGAGTTGGTTATGATCGGTGGCGATGTTCGCCGTGGCGAAGATCGGGGCCATCTCATGCTGGCATGGGGCGACCTCGTTGTGCTCCGTCTTGGCGTTGATGCCCAGCTTCCACAGCTCTTCGTCGAGATCCGCCATGAACGCCTTGACGCGCGGACGGATCGAGCCGAAGTAGTGATCCTCCAGCTCCTGACCCTTGGGCGGCATTGCGCCGAACAGCGTGCGGCCGGTGAGGATCAGATCGGGACGCTTTTTGTAGTCCTCCTTATCGATGAGAAAGTACTCCTGCTCCGGGCCGACGGTGGTCGTCACGCGGGCGACATCCTTGCCAAAGAGCTTGAGAACACGACAGGCCTCCTTGCTGATGGCCTCCATGGAGCGCAGCAGCGGGGTCTTCTTGTCGAGAATCTCGCCGGTGTAGGAGCAAAATGCCGTCGGAATGCACAGCGTATCGTCCTTGATGAAGGCGTAGCTGGTCGGGTCCCACGCGGTATAGCCGCGGGCCTCGAACGTGGCACGCAGGCCGCCGGACGGGAAGGACGACGCGTCCGGCTCGCCCTTGATCAGCTCCTTGCCGGAGAATTCCATGATCACCGTGCCGTCCGAGCAGGGCGAGATGAACGAATCGTGCTTTTCCGCCGTGATGCCCGTCATCGGCTGGAACCAGTGGGTGAAATGCGTGGCACCCTTCTCAATCGCCCAATCCTTCATCGCGTTGGCGACCACGCCCGCGATCTGCGGATCAAGCGCCGTTCCCTGGCGAATCGTGCACTTGAGCGCCTTATAAATGTCCTTGGGCAGCCGTTCCTTCATGACCGCCTCGTTGAAGACCATGCTGCCAAAGAGCTCCGGAACTTTCTTCATCGTGATCTCTCCCATCTGGCGCCGGTGACCGGCGCGTTCATATCGCAAAGGCTGCATTCGCGCTCCGCCACAGGAGCGCAACCATCTGCTAACAGGCGACAGTATAGCCGATTTCCGGCCGTCCGTCAACCGTTTTTCGGCATTTTTTAAAAGTTAAACCACCATTTCCTGCAAAAGTAATGAATTCAACGCTTGAATCTGATGAAAATTAAATGTTTTTGAACGTAAACTTCATTTTTCTTCGTCAAAGCCATTTACAGCGCCGCCCTTTCGCGTTATAATATGGAGCATATCGGCGGCGCTTGCATGTCCTCCTGACAAGGGAGAATCGGCACACTGTCCGTTCCACTCATTCTGACTTGTAAAGGGGGACCCTCCATGCTCAAGGAAGGCCAGGTTCATATTCCCTCCGGATGCGCCATCTCCTCCATCTTTTCAAGAAGCGGCCGGGCCGTCGGCGGCGGGCAAATCATCCGCTCCATCGCGCCCATGCACGACCGTTCCAACGGCCTGGGCGGCGGCTTCGCGGGATATGGCATCTATCCGCAGTATGCCGACTACTACGCGTTCCACCTCTTTTATGACACGATGGCGGCCCGCACCGCGTGCGAACGCTATTTGGAGGAGTCGTTTGACATCGTCAGCTTTGAAAAGATGCCCACACGCCGCATCCCGGCCATCACGAATGAGCCGATGATCTGGCGTTACTTCCTCTCCCCGCGCAAGACCGCGCTTGACGAGAGCCAGCTCGACGAGAAGGAGTTCATCGTCCGCCGCGTTTTGCATGTCAACGCCGAAATCGAGGGCGCATACGTCTTTTCCAGCGGCAAGAACATGGGCGTATTCAAGGCCGTGGGCTTCCCGGAGGACGTGGGCGAATTCTACCGCCTCGACGAATACGCCGGCTACTGCTGGACGGCGCACGGCCGCTATCCCACCAACACCCCCGGATGGTGGGGCGGCGCGCACCCGTTCGCGCTGCTTGACTACACGGTCGTGCACAACGGCGAAATCTCCAGCTACGACGCCAACCGCCGCTTCATCCAGATGTTCGGCTACGCCTGCACGCTGCAAACCGACACGGAGGCCATCACCTACATCATCGACTATCTCGTCAGGAAGCGCGGCCTCACGCTAGAGGAGACGGCCGGCGTCATCGCCGCGCCGTTCTGGTCCACCATTGAGGCCATGCCCGAGCCGCAGAGAAGCCGCGCCGCATACCTGCGCAACGCCTTCTCAAGCCTGCTGATCAACGGCCCGTTCTCCATTCTGGTGGGCTTTGAGGGCGGCCTCATGGCCCTCAACGACAGGCTCAAGCTGCGCTCCATGGTCGTGGGCGAAAAGGACGATATGGTCTACATCGCCTCCGAGGAGTGCGCCATCCGCATCATCGAGCCGGAGCTTGACCGCGTCTGGTCCCCCGGCGGCGGGCAGCCCGTCATCGTCACGCTCGACAAGCTCAAGGAAGGAGGGAACGCGTAATGGCTATCGATTTTCTCTATCCATTATATGAGGTGATCCGCAACCCGCAGCGCTGTATCTGCTGCCGCGCGTGCGAGCGCCAGTGCGCCAATGAGGTGCACCACTATGACGTGGACTTTGGCTGCATGATGAGCGACGAAAGCAAATGCGTCGCCTGCCACCGCTGCGTCTCCCTGTGCCCCACGCGCGCGCTCAAAATCGTCAAGACCGATCACACGTTCAAGGAGAACGACAACTGGACGGGCAAGGCCATCTCCGAGGTCTACCGACAGGCGGGCACGGGCGGCGTGCTGCTCTCCTCCATGGGCAACCCGGAGCCCTACCCCATCTACTGGGATAAGCTGCTGATCAATGCCTCCCAGGTCACCAACCCGTCCATCGATCCGCTGCGCGAGCCGATGGAGACGCGCACCACGCTGGGCGCGAAGCCCCAGACGACCGAGCGCGGCGAGGACGGCAGCCTCGTATGCAGCATGCCCCCGCAGCTCACGCTGAACATCCCCGTCATGTTCTCCGCCATGAGCTACGGCTCCATCTCCTACAACGCGCACGCATCCCTCGCACGGGCGGCCACCGCGCTGGGCACCTATTACAACACCGGCGAAGGCGGACTGCATCAGGACTTCTATCAGTACGGCCCGAACACCATCGTCCAGGTCGCCTCCGGCCGCTTCGGCGTGCACACGGATTACCTGAACGCCGGCGCGGCAGTCGAAATCAAGATGGGCCAGGGCGCCAAGCCGGGCATCGGCGGCCACCTGCCGGGCATCAAGGTCGGCGCGGATATCTCCCGCACCCGCATGATTCCGGAGGGCACGGACGCCATCTCCCCCGCTCCGCATCACGACATCTACTCCATCGAGGACCTGCGCCAGCTCGTCTACTCCATTAAAGAAGCGACGCACTACAAAAAGCCCGTCATCGTCAAGATCGCCGCGGTGCACAATGTCGCGGCCATCGCCTCCGGCATCGCGCGCTCCGGCGCGGACATCATCGCCATCGACGGCTTCCGCGGCGGCACGGGCGCTGCGCCCACGCGCATCCGTGACAACGTGGGCATCCCCATCGAGCTCGCGCTGGCCGCGGTCGACCAGCGGCTGCGCGAGGAGGGCATCCGCGACCGCGTGAGCATCGTCATCGGCGGCTCCATCCGCAATTCCGCCGACCTGGTCAAGGCCATCGCCCTGGGCGCGGACGCCGTGTACATCGCCACCTCCGCCCTGCTGGCGCTGGGCTGCCACCTGTGCCGCTCCTGCCAGACGGGCAAGTGCAACTGGGGCATCGCCACCCAGCGTCCGGAGCTCGTCAAGCGTCTCAACCCGGACATCGGCGAAAAACGCCTGATCAACCTGCTGACGAGCTGGGATCACGAGCTCAAGGAGATGATGGGCGGCATGGGCATCAACTCCATCGAAGCGCTGCGCGGCAACAGGCTGATGCTCCGCGGCATCGGCCTCACGCAGAAAGAGCTGGATATTCTGGGCGTCAAGCACGCCGGAGAGTGAGGTAAGCCCCATGAAAAAAGTGTACGTCAACGAAAAGTGGTGCCTCGGCTGCCATCTTTGCGAATACTACTGCGCCTTCGCCAACTCCGGCAAGTCGAGCATGATCAAGGCGCTCAAGGACCGCCACATCGTCCCCCGCATCCGCATCGAGGAGCGAAACGGCATCTCCTTCGCCGTCTCCTGCCGCCACTGCAACGATCCGCTGTGCGTCAAGAGCTGCATCTCCGGCGCGCTGAGCATCGTAGACGGCGCGGTCTTCATCGACAGCGGCAAATGCGTGGGCTGCTGCTCGTGCATCATGGCCTGCCCCTATGGCGCGCTGAGCCACAGCGAAAACGGCGTCATCCAGAAATGTGAGCTTTGCCAGAAGAACGAGTTCGGCGTTCCGCTGTGCGTGCAGGGCTGTCCGAACAAAGCGATCGTCTACGAAGAGAGGTGAGCGCCATGCGATATGTCATCATCGGCGGAAGCGCCGCGGCCGTGGGCTGCATCGAGGGCATCCGCGCCATCGATAAGGACGGCGAAATCACGCTCGTCTCCCGCGAGCCCTATGCCTTTTACGGCCGCCCCCTGATCTCCTATCTGCTGGAGGGCAAGACGACACGGGAAAAGCTGCTCGCCTACCGCCCGGCGGATTACGAGGAAAAGAACGGCGTGCGCGCCATCCGCGGCGTGTCGGCCACATCCATCGACGCGGCCGCGCACCTGGTCGCGCTTGACAACGGCGAAACGCTCCCCTACGACAGGCTGTGCATCGCCACCGGCTCCTCACCGTTCACGCCCTCGATGGAGGGCCTTGAAACCGTGCCGTCCAAAACCTGCTTTACCACGCTTGACGACGCGCTGGCGCTTGAAGCCATGCTGGGCGGCAGGCGGGATCAGCGCGTGCTCATCGTCGGCGCTGGCCTGATCGGCCTCAAGTGCGCGGAGGGCATCCTCTCCCTCGCCTCCTCCATCGACGTGGTCGACCTCGCGCCGCGCATCCTCTCCACCGTGCTGCCCGAGGAGCCCGCCGCTATCGTGCAAAAGCAGATCGAGAAGGCCGGCGTGCGCTTCCACCTGGGCGAAAGCGTTGCGCGCTGTGAGCCGAATCTGGCACACCTCTCCGGCGGTGCGGACATCCCGTTCGACGTGCTGGTGCTGGCCGTGGGCGTGCGCGCCAACACCGCGCTGGCCGAGACGGCGGGCTGCCTGCTCGATCGCGGCATCGTCGTGGACAATCGCTGCCAGACGAGCGTCGAGGGCATCTACGCCGCAGGCGACTGCACCGTCTCCGCCGATCCGGATACCGGCAAACGCCGCATGCTCGCCATCTGGCCCAACGCCTCCATGCAGGGCGATACCGCCGGACGCAACATGGCCGGTGCGCACGTGGTCTTCGACAAGGGCGTGCCGATGAACGCCACCGGCTTCATGGGCCTGCACCTGATCAGCGCGGGCTGCTACGACGGCGAGCCGCTGCTCACCCACACGGCGGATCTCTACAAGCTTCTCTACACCCGGGACGACCGCCTCGTGGGTTTCATCCTGCTAGGCAACGTCGACCGTGCGGGCATCTACACCGCGCTGGTGCGCGAGCGCACGCCGCTGTCCTCCATCGACTTTGAACTCATCCGTGAGACGCCGCAGCTCATGGCCTTCTCCGCCACAGAGCGCGCCAAAAAACTGGGAGGTGGCACACTGTGATCCTGGACGCAACCGGAATCTACTATCAGCAGCTCAACGAGACGATCCGCGCGAGCGAGGATACGGATATCATCGTGCGCAATCTCTGCGGCCAGCGCTACATCGGCTGCGGTGAGAAGGCGCGCAGCTTCACCCTCTACGGTACGCCGGGCAACGGCCTAGGGCAATACATGGACGGCGCGACGGTGGAGGTCTTCGGCAACTGCCAGGAGTCCGTCGGCGACACGATGAATGCCGGTGAAATCGTCATCCACGGCCATTGCGGCGACGCCTGCGGCTACGGCATGCGGGGCGGCCGCATCCTGATCGAGGGCAACGTCGGCTACCGCGCCGGCATCCACATGAAGGCCTACATGGATCATCACCCCGTGCTGGTCGTCGGCGGCACGGCGGGTTCCTTCCTGGGCGAATACCTCGCGGGCGGCCTGATCGCCGTGCTGGGCCGGGACGCGGGCGGCGCCTATCCGTGCCGTTTCTTCTGCGGCACGGGCATGCACGGCGGCAAGATCATCCTGCGCTGCGACGAAGCGCCGACCGGCCTGCCCCGTCAGGTTCTCGTGCGCGAAATGCAGGACGGCGACCGCGAGGAGCTCGCCCCGCACGTGCGGGCATACTGCGAGCGCTTTGGCGGCAGCCCCGACGAGCTGCTCGGCGAGCGTTTCTATGTGCTCACCCCCAATCCCGAGGCGGGCTACAGGCA
Organism: Clostridia bacterium; assembly: GCA_030535375.1. Taxonomy (GTDB): domain Bacteria; phylum Bacillota; class Clostridia; order Christensenellales; family Aristaeellaceae; genus Ventricola. The sequence goes on from JAUNJB010000107.1 coordinate 9,595, forward strand.
GCTGTACACGTTTGAATAAGGCTTGCTCTTGCGCTTAAAGCCGCACATGGATGCACCGAGCTGCCGGCAAAAGAATCCAGGCGGGAACGGGAAAAGAAAGCCACGCCACGACAGCCAAGTGCTTATATCGCCAAACCGCCCTCTCTCCGCTGGAGAGAGGGCAATTTGTTGACGCAGAGGCCAGGGTGGAATATAATAGACCTCAAACATGAAACGAGGATAGCAAACATGGATAAGAGCAAACAGGCTTTAGAGGGGCTTTGGGAAGTATTCCAAATGAAAATGGCGCTCGAAGGTCATATCCAGAAGGAGCGTCTGAAGGGACATACGCCGTCCGAAATACACTGCATTCAGTATGTCGGCGATCATCCCGATTCCAATGTGACTAAGCTCGCGTCCGCCTTTCGGATGACCACGGGCGGCGTGACCAAGCTGACAAAAAAGCTGCTGGAAAAGGGGCTTCTCGAAGCATATAAAAGCCCGGATAATCGAAAAGAGGTCTATTTCCGCCTTACCCCGGAAGGACAGGCGGTTTACAGAATCCACGAGCAATTGAACCGGGAATTTGACGAGAGGGATAGGCCCGTATTGGAACAGTTCTCCGAGGGTGAATACGATTGTCTTCTGCACTTTATCACCCTGTATAATCAGCACCTAAACCGGGAGCTGCAAAAGCTCCATATCGATATCAAGTCAGGAATCGCCGATAAATTGTAGCATCAAAAAAGCAGCCGCCCATCCGTTGGGATGCGGCTGTCTTTTTTGATTTGCGCAAAATTGTTGACAAGGAAGCAAAATGATGCTATCCTTATTTTTGCTTCCAAAGAAGTAAATCAAGGAGGTGTCCCATATGTTTGAAGAGCTCATCAAGAAGAGCTGCTTTTCCGAAGATGCGGCCGAACGAGAGGAAGCTGCGAAAAACCTGGAGCTTCTGTATCATTGTGAAATCCGTTGCACGCAGATCGATCCCAGCGTCCTCTTCGCGCATCACGCGCGGGGCTGCACGATCGTCGCCGCAAAAATATGCAAAGGCGTCGTCATTTATCAGAATGTAACAATGGGTTCCAATATGAAATACAACAAGGTTTCACAGGAGTGGGAAAACATAGGAAGCCCCATTATCTCTGAAAACGTAATTGTCTGTGATGGCGCAAAGATCCTGGGGCCCGTTATCATCGGCGCCAATTCTGTGATTGCAGCCGGAGCGATCATCACAAAAGACATTCCAATGAACAGTGTGGCCTATGGAATCAACCAATACAGACCCAGGGACAGGAACTATGATTTGGTGTATCGCAGCGATTCACCAGACGCAAAAAGGATTGATGAAGCAAACAAAAAGCTGATCGCAAAGTTTCAAGCGCGAAATGGTTGACCGCGGGCGGGCTTCCGCGGGGAATAAATGCCGCATTCCCTCTTTCATCCTCGTCATGCCCCGTTTTGCACCCAGACAAAAGAAACTGCCAGAATCATTCCGAACATTCTTCGGGCTTTGCGCTTTATCCGGGAACCTCGCATAACCGCGCTTTCAGCGCTCCTTGCGCTCTCAAAGCAGGTTGCCGACTATAGACCGCTGGCAGCGCACTTCCCGTTATTCTGCCTGCCTTTATCCGCCAGCCTCCCGGCTTACATCTTGCCTGTTTCCGCCGCTGACGGCGGCAAGATGTAAACGGCGGCGGCAGGCTCCAGTCCCCCAATGCCCTGCCATGGGGCTTCCCGTCCCTGGCGAAGACAGATGAAACCTTTCTGAAATCTTTCAAATACTTAGGGTGTGTTTTTCATGCTGAAAAATTGCAATTCCGAGCGGATTTTTCGTCTGGCCAAGCAGAAAATCTGCGTGCTTAGCAGCGCCTAGTCCTGACAGTCCCTTATTTTTTGAGCATGCGATGTGTGTAAAGAAAAAAG
>JAUNJB010000260.1 GCA_030535375.1 Clostridia bacterium
AACGGCAGCTCGTTGGATCATACGAAATCAGCCTGCACTCAAGCGTCATCGGCAGTGTGGCGGCGCATTTTCCGTGTCACGCTCGCGCGCGCTCCGCGTCACGTCTACTATACCGCCAAAAATGCAAAAAACCGGCCTGTTTATGCAGACCGGTTTTTCGTCATTCATGCCATTTTTCCCGTCTAAAGCATCAGACGGCGTCTCTCGCCTCTCCGTCTTTCCCGTCCTCAGTTTCATCCATCTTGGCAGTCTTAATCTCAATGCCTTCCGTGGTCAGCAGCTGCGCCGCTTCCACCAACTCGCCATTCTTCTCGGCTTCCGGGAGCGCGATTGCCCGCTCATATACGCCCATCGCCGCGAACGCGACAAGCACGGCGTTAAGCACAGCCAACGCCACAACCTCCACAGTGAACGTCTGCGCAGTAAACAGCTGCGCCAGCAGCAGCACGGCCAGCGATACGACGTAGACCAGCGCCCGCGTCGGCACATGCCCGATCCGGTCGATCGGCAGCTTGAGAAACTGCACGATGAACACGACAGCAGCCACCGCGCCGGAGTAGGTCGCCAGATAGCTCCAGTCGAAAAACGCGCTGACACCCGGCTCGATCCCCTCGGCACAGGCCGGAACAGCGATAACCATCAGGCAAAGCAGCAAAAAGAACAGGTCAAACTTCTTCATCATGTACCTCCTGAATCGTCCTCAGCGGCGTCCCAAGGCGCTCTGAGGCAGTCTTTGCAATTTCCGGGGAGAGCTCCACCCCAATAGAATCAAAACCCTCAAGCTCCGCTGCCTCCAGAGTCGAGCCGGAGCCTGCAAAAGGATCAAGAATCCGTCCGCCCGGCACACAGATTTTGCAGATATTGCGCATCAGATCCAGTGGTTTTTGCGTTTGGTGCATGCGGCGGATACCCTGCACATTGCATGCCTGAAAAACACCTGGCAGCACTGGAACAGGGCGGTCAATCGGCAGCTTCCCGTTGCTTGCCCAAAGAGCAAATTCGGCCTGCTGACGAAACCGTCCCTTCTGCGGTCTGCTGGTAAGCTTATCCCAGACGATCGTCCCACGCCACATCCAGCCTGCCCACTGGATCGCATCAGACAAAAGCGGCATCTGCCGCCAGTCGCAAAACACCGCCAGTACCGCGCCATCGTGACAGTGAACGCGCGCCAGCTCCAGCACGTCGGTCATGAAATGCAGCCAGCTCCGTGCGTCCATCTGGTCTCCAGCAAAGTCGGGAAATGGGCATTTGCTCTTGGTACTCGTATACTTGAGTGCCGTCGAAGCAGATCGCTCGGCCAGCGTCGCACCTCCGCTGGAATACGGGAGATCGGTAATCACTGCATCAAACTTGGAACCATTATAATTGGAAAGAAACGCCCGGCAATTCCCGGTATACAGTTCAATCATGGACGTGCTCCTCAAAATTTTTTTGTGCCGTTTTGACACCGGCATACACGGGTATACGCAGGCGTTCTTGTCCCCGCCCCATGCCGGTGATATAATGAACGAATCCCGAAAAGAACACCCCGACGCCGCACTTCCATCGCGCCGGGGTGATCAGGCGGTGCGCCACACCGCCTCTTTTCGGGATCTTTTTATCGGGGGACTTCGTACCTTCATAATGCTCTCCTCCTGTGGGGCTTTCGTCACAGAATCTTCGCCCACTCCGTAAACGCGCTGGTATTGATTTTCTGCCTCGCGTAGATGGTCGCGTTTGTGCCGAATGCGATCTGCCACATCCAGTTTGATGTGCCGTTGTACTGCGCTGCATCGCTGACAATCGTGAT
>JAUNJB010000261.1 GCA_030535375.1 Clostridia bacterium
CATGAATCAGACCATTCACTGCTCCGTGTCTTCCTGCCGTCACCACGACACGAAGAACACCTGCCGCCTGGAGAGCATCAACGTCTGCCCGAACTGCGACTGCCATTCCGGCAAGGCCGACGAGAGCATGTGCGGCTCCTACGAGTGCTGCAAAAAGTAAGGAAAATACGCAAGCTGCCCCTCCGAAAACGGAGGGGCATTTTGTATGGCCATTCATATTCTCACACGTTGAAGCGGAACAGCGTCACATCGCCGTCCTGCATGACATAATCCTTGCCCTCGCTGCGCACGAGACCCTTCTCCTTGCAGGCGGCCATGGAGCCGTTCTTCTCCAGCTCCTCAAAGGAGACGATCTCCGCGCGGATAAAGCCGCGCTCAAAGTCGCTGTGAATCTTGCCCGCGGCCTGCGGCGCCTTGGTGCCGCGGCGGATCGTCCACGCGCGGCACTCGTCCGCGCCCGCCGTCAGGAAGGAGATCAGCCCCAGCAGATCGTAGCACTCGGCAATCAGGCGGTCAAGCCCGCTCCTGCCGATCCCCAGCTCCTCCAGGAACATCTGCTTTTCCTCATCGTCCATCTGCGCGATGTCCTCTTCAATCTTCGCGGAGATGACCAGCACCTTGGCGTTCTCTTCCCTGGCGATCGCCTTGACATCCGTCACGCCGGGGATGGCATCCTCATCCCTGCCCAGGTCATCCTCCTTGATGTTGCAGGCGTATATGACCGGCTTGGTCGTCAGCAGGAACCATTCGCGGGCGATCTCGCGCTCCTTATCCGTCATCGGGCAGGTGCGCGCGGGCTGAAGATTATCCAGATGGGCAAGCAGCTTGGCGCCCAGCTCGGCCTCATCCGCGAACTTCTTTTCGCCGCTCCTGAGCATCTTGGCCGCGCGCTCCGCACGCTTGGCGACGCTCTCCCTGTCGGCGGCGATCAGCTCCAGATTGATCGTCTCGATATCGTGCTGCGGGCTCACGCTGTCGGCGTGGCGGATGATGTCCGCATCCTCAAAGCAGCGAACCACGTGCACGATGGCCTCGCACTCGCGGATATGGGAGAGGAACTTATTGCCCAGGCCCTCGCCGTGGCTGGCGCCCTTGACCAGGCCCGCGATATCGACGAATTCGATCACGGCCGGCGTGCGCTTCTTGGGATTATACATGGCGGCCAGCTTGTCAAGCCGCTCGTCCGGCACGGCAACCATGCCCGTGTTCGGCTCGATGGTGCAGAAGGGATAATTGGCGGCCTCCGCCCCGGCCTTGGTGATCGCGTTGAACAGGGTGGACTTGCCCACGTTGGGCAGCCCGACCACACCGAGTTTCATATATCTTCACAGCTCCTTCATTTGCCATATCATGCAGCATCTACGCCGCCGCTTTGGAGCCGCCGCGCAGCCCGCAAAGATGCAAAAATCCGATACAGTGATTTATTATAGCACACGGCGTCCCTTTTCTCAATATCGATTCAGCGGTTGCGAGCCAAATTTCCCATATGCGTCAAGGCCTGCGCGGTCACTTCACATCATCCCATGGGATGAAGCCCTTGTACCGTGCATCGCCGCGTCCATACAGGCTCGTGTCAAAATAATCCATCATCTCGCCCGTCTGCGCGTTAATAGTCATTTCCCATATACGAGGATATTCACGCAATTCATCTACCTTTGGATCATCCAGAATGTAGCAGTCCATCACCCATGACGGCACCAGATACCACGTATCCATGTCAAAACCAGACCTTTGTTTTCCCCATTCCTCATCAGGATTGCTGTAGATGACATATCCAA
>JAUNJB010000262.1 GCA_030535375.1 Clostridia bacterium
CGCCGCGCAGAAGGCGAAGGCTGCCAAGTAAGCACGGGAGGAATCTGCAAGGGTTTTCTCCCTCCATCCGGGGGGAGAAAACCGCATGTCTGTGAAGGAGGACACGGCGATGAGCGAGAACCACGGCCTGCCCCTGGAACCCACGCCGCAGGAACGCCTGACCATGCGCGCCCGGATGAACGGATACATCTTTCCGAATGTGCCCGTGACGCAGGAGGAGCAGGAGGCGTTTGAAGCGGCCTGCGCCCTGCAAATCGAGCACGAGCGCCATCAACGCGAGGCAACGGCGGGCATGCAGCTCCCGGACGGAACGACCGGCTTTGTCATCGGACATTTCCAGATGACATTTGGCGATGGGGCGATGTCTTCAAGGCTTTCGCGCAAAACCATCTGCGACGCGGCGTATGGTATCCTCCTGCGGGCCGGGCTGCTCTATCGCGGCGTGGAGAGGGAAGGGAGGCGCGGCGCGTGTCGCTGATGGATGCGTTTCTTAACGAGGAAGTGACCGTTCGCCCCTATGCGCGCTTTGGCGGCGGCAGCATCCAGTACGGCGAGCCGTATGCGCTCGCGTGCAGGATGGAGCCCGCGCCCAAGACGAAGACGGTGTACAAGAACCCGGACGGCTCCGTCGTGGAGACTGCCGCCTCCGCGCTGATGTTTGCGCGGGGGGAGGAGATCCCGGTGAACAGCGAGGTGCGCTATGGGGACAGAACGATGCGCGTCATCCAGTGCAGCGTGATGCGCAGCTTTGGCGCGCACCATCTGGAGGTGCTGCTGGAGTGAGCAGGGGAATCAAGCTGAGGATCAAGCTGAACAGGGCGCTGATCGACAGCGCGGCGCGGGCGGGCGGAAAAGAAGGGCTCTTTGCCGCGCTTGACCATCTGGCCTCCGTCTCCAAGGATCAGGTTCCGCTTGATCAGGGACCGCTGAAAAACTCCTGCGAGATCGACGTGGCGGACGATGGATCCTCCGGCACGGTGTCCTATGATACGCCCTATGCCGTCGTGCAGCACGAGGATACGGGCATGGCCCATCAGCGCGGGCGCAAGGCCAAGTATCTGGAAGACCCGCTGAATGATCCCGTCGTGCAGAGCGAGATGGTGAAGCTGCTCGGCGGCGGCCTGGGGAGCCGTATGGGAGGATGAAACCGATGAACCTGATTGAGCAGATTGCCGACCATATGGAGTTTTGCGGCCTGGGCGTCTGCGCCACGCTGGAGCACGAGGGCGATCTCTACTGGGGGCAGATGCCGGAAAGCCCGGATGCGGCCGTCTGCGTCTTTTCGACGGATACGGCCTATCCCGGCAGCACATCCGGCGCGCGGATTCAGATCATGTGCCGGGGAACGGTGGGCGATGCGCGCACGCCGTATGAGCGCGCCTGCGCCATCACGGATGAGCTGGGCGATTTTTTGGGCTTTTTGAGCGGGGATGGACCCTATGCCCGCATCGAGGTGACCAATTCCGCGCAGGGTGTGGGGCTGGATACGCGCGGGCGGCACATCTACGTGAGCAACTACCGGGTGTACTACTGCGACTATTGAGCAAAAAAGGAGGACAAACCCCATGAAAAGAGGCAGAAAGAACGGCTGCCCGGTGAACATCCGCAACTGGCTGGTGTACATTCTGGACACCGGCACGCAGGAATGGATGCGCATCTACGGCCTGACCAGCCTGACGCGCACCGTAGAGGGCGATACGGAGGATGGCTCCGCCGATACGGATACCTGGTCGGAGCCGTATGTGACCAAGCGCTCCGGCTCGCTGGAGCTGG
>JAUNJB010000108.1 GCA_030535375.1 Clostridia bacterium
TCAGCGCCGTCGTGAGCGCACCACCTGTGACTTCCTCATAGGCCAGCACAAAGGCAGTGAGGCCGTCTGGTGAGATTCCCGACAGGTCAATGCCTTGCGCTTGTGCGTAGGAAGAAATATAAGCGGTGATTTCATCCGGCTTGAGCGTGGACATATCCGCACCCGCATCCAGCTCTTTATAGGCCGCGACCATGGCGGTCACATTCTCAGGAGTCAACCCAGACACATCTGCGCCGGTGGTAGCCTCCGCATAAGCGCTGACCACAGCAATCAGCCCCTCCGGCGTGAGCGCAGCCTTGTCCGCGCCCTCCGGGATTTCGGTGTACTTGGTGATAAACGCCTCCACCTGTGGCTGGAGCTTCACCGTCTCCTCGTTCTCCTTGATCTCGGAGATGATGGCCTCGGTCGTAATCGCACCGGGGTTCTGTGCAAACTCGTTCCAGCGCTCCTGCGCTCCGGTCATGTCGAGGTCGGTGGCAATCTTGAGCACTTCCTCCGGCAGCGCTTCGCCGAACATCTCGTTCAGGCCCGGCAATTCAATCTCGCGGTTACTGAGGAACGTTTGAATGGAGGCGATCTGCTCCAGCGCCGTGGTGAAGTCGATCTCCGGGAACATGGCCTGAATCTCACTCTCCGACATGCCGATGTCCATCAGCGACTGGATCTGGGTGATCATCGAAACGTATTCCGTGAGCGCGCCCTCGTCCATGGCGGCGGTGATGGCGTTCAGATCTTCCAGCAGCGCGGGCTTCTCCGTCTCGGCGGCGGTACTGTACTCGCGCAGCTTTTGGGTGAGTGTTTCCACGTCGGTCGCAGCCTGCTGGATGTCCTCCTGCTGCCAGACGGGCATCACCACGCTGGCCAGCGTCTGTGCGTATTCGAGGGCGGCGGTGCGGCGGTTCTCGTTGTACTTAGAGTTCAGCTCGTCCAGTGCGGTCTGCCTCTCCGTCGCATCGGAGATGAGCTGGATGAGTGCGAACTCCTTGTCATACTGCGCGTCGATCTGAGCGTTGATCGCCGCCATGCCCTCGGCAGAGGCGACAATGGCCGCTTCGTAGACGGACACATCCGCGTCCTTCTGCCCACGGGCCTGCGCACGGGCAACTTCGGCATCTAACTTCTGGCGGATGGTGTCAAAACCGTCCACGTCCGCCGGGGTCAAATGATACTTGACCTCAATAGCTTCCCGCGTGTCGATGAGCTCCTGCAGGCGGATTTTGTCCTGCTCGGTGAACAGTTTCGACTGGCGCTTTTTGAGCAGCGAAGCAATCTCCGCGTCCATAGAATCCAGCGTAGCAATATCCGCCGCAAGCTGGTCGGACACAGAGGTATAGCCTGCTGCATCCGCTGTATTCTTCATCTCTTCTAACTCTGTGCGTGTGGAAGCGGTGAGCGCTTTGAAGGATTCCGTCCATTCGGACACGATCTCATCGGTTTCCTTCTTGCCGTCCGTCCACACAGCCAAAAGGCCGGAGAGCCAGTCCTGCGTGGTGGCCGTGGTGCGGGTGAAGTCGGATTCCGACATACCAAAAAAGGACAGCCCATCGCTGCTCCCATAGAAGGTTTCAGCGGCGGTGTCCTTCCATTTCTTCGCGGTTTCCTCCATGCCTTTGAGGGCCTCCCGCGCCTGCTTCGCACCGGACACATAGTCGGCGATGGCAACGGTGGCGGTAATCGTCGCGGCGGCAAGGGCCAGCCACACGGCGGGCGAGCTGCCCAGCACGGACAGAAAGCCCTTGATCCCGCCGCCCGCTTTGCCGACAGCGGTGGCGAACTTACCGATGCCCGTCGCCACAGTGCCCACGCCCTTGGTGACCTTGCCCAGCATGAGCAGCATGGGGCCAGCGGCGGCGGCCATCGCTGCATACTGGAGAATCTGCCTGCGCTGGGCTTCGTCCATTTCAAGGAATTTGTCCAGCAGCTCATCCGCGCCTTTGATCAGGTTTTGGATGGTCGGGTTCAGATCGTCGCCGATCTGCTGGCCAAACAGCAGCGCCTTGTTTTTGAGGTTTACGAGCTTGCTCTCCGTGGTGGCGTAGCGCTTGTTGGCCTCGGTGGTCAGGGCGGTGTTTTCTGCCCAGGCGCGGTTTGCCGTGGCCTGCGCCCGGCTGAACAGCTCGGTGGCGTTGGTAGCGCGAAGCAAAGTGTCACGCAGGCGGATTTCGGAGATGCCGATCTCATCCAGGGTGGCAATGGCGCTTTCACCTTCGTCATCCATTTTGGAGAGACCGACGATGAACGCCTGAAACGCGGCGGCTGGATCGCTGTCAAACAGCGCCTTGAACTGCGTGGCGGTCATTCCTGCTACACGTCCGAAGTCCTCCAGAGCCTCTCCACCCGTCGCGGAGGCAACTTCCATTTTGATCAGGGCTTTACTAAACGCGGAGCCGCCCATCTGTGCCTCGATGCCTACGGAGGACAGCGCAGCGGCAAAGCCCAGCACCTGCGCTTCTGTCAGCCCGACCTGTTTGCCCGCACCGGCAAGCCTCTGCGCCATCTCCATGATGGGCTTCTCGGTGGTGGCGAAGTTGTTGCCGAGATCGACGATGGTGGAGCCGATGTTCTGGAACAATCCTTGATTGGTGCCCATGACGTTGGCAAACTTTGCGATAGAAGTGGCCGCGTCATTTGCGTCCAAGTCCTCGCAGGAATTCCCCAGGTCGATCATGGTGCGCGTAAAACTCGTCAGGTAGTCGTTGGCGATACCAAGCTGACCGCCCGTCGCCATGACCTCGTTGATCTCGCCCGTGGAGGCGGCTATCTGCGTGGACATCTGTTTCGAGGACGCGGCCAGCGCGCCAAACTCGCTCTCCGTCGCGTCCACGGTCTTTCTGACGCTGGCAAAGGAGGATTCGAAGTCAATGGACGCCTTGACCGCCGCAGTGCCCAGTGTCAGAATGGGCGTAGTCATGACGGTCGTGAGCGTTCTGCCCGCCGTCGTCATGGTCTTGCTGACAGTATCGCACTTCCTGCCGAAGCTCTCCAGCGATTTGCCTGTGGCAGTCCATGCGGATTGGGCGGTTTTGAGCGCCTTGTTGGTCTTTTCGATCTCGGCGGCAGTTTCCCTCACAGCAGCTTTCGCCCGGTTCATCGCAGCCTCCGCGTCGATGACCGCGTCCGACGCCTGACGGATTTTCTCAGGATCGTTAGCCTGCTGCGCGGCAAGAAGCTGCTCCTTTGCGCCGCGCAGGGCGTTTTCATACTGCGTAACAGAATTTTGCTGGATAACCAGCTTCTCATTGAGAAGCACCAGCCTGGCGGAAAGGCCGGAAACGCTGGTGTCCATGTCCCTGATGCCCGCCGTCGCCAGCTTGAACCGGCTCTCCGCCAGCCCGATCTGCTTGCCAAAGGTGGTGATTGCTGTGCGGCTTTCGTCGATGGACTTCCCAGCGGCGTCCCAATTCGTCTGCGCCAGACGCAGGGATTGATTGCATTTGGCGATCTCCGCCTCTGTATTTTTCACGCCCGCGCGAGCCAGGTTGAGGTTGGTACTGGCCTGCGACACCGCGTCCGCCGCGTTCTGCGTGGCCTTTTGCAGCGCTGTATTCTGGCCGGAGAGCTTTTTGACCTCCTGCACGGAGGCCCGATACTCCACCTTGAGCGCGTCCAGATTGGCCCTGGCAGCGATGGTCGCGGAGTCGGATTCGCCCAGCGTGGCGGAAAACGTCTTCACCTGCTGGGCCGCCGCGCCGACCTGCTCCTTGAGCGCCTGCTGCGCCTTTTTCGCGTCCTCCAAACGCTGTGTATAGTCGTTTTGGCGGTTATAGCACTCCGAGAGCTTGCTATTTGCCGCTTCAAGTGCCCGCTGATACTGCGTGACGGCGTCTTTCTGGAGAGACAAGCGGCGCTCCAGCGTGGAAAGCTGCGTGGTGAGTCCCGTTGTCGTTTTCTCGAAGCCCTCCACGCCGGACGCAGCCAGCTTGAACCTGGACTCCGCCTCCTGGATCTGCTTACCCACGGATTTGATATTTCTCGTGAAATTGTCCGTTTGCAGGGACAGAGACACCACAAGGTCGCGCAGCGTTTCGCTCATAGGGATTCACCTCGCCTTCGCACAATAATAGCGCCGCCAATAGGCGCTTGGGTGATCAAAAAGCGAACTCCACGCTCAATGCGCGGAATTCGCTCGGTGGGACGATTATTCTATTTTCCCGTGACGGTTCAGATGGCAATGTTCATCACTCGGCCATGCGCTCGATCAATTCACTGGGCTTGATCGCCATGACTTTGCTGTTCTTAAAGTCCTTCAGATTTCGTGTTACGATGAAGTCCGCTTTTAGCCGAGATGCGCAGACACTCTGCAGCGCATCTTCAAAGTCGTCTATGGGAAGCTCGGCAGCTTTTTTTAAATCTCCGCCATTCATGTCCGCTATTGTGAAAATCGCGTCCAGCTTGGCTATGACATCCTTGATTTGCTCCCGATCCAGTTCCTTTCGCATGATGTATGCGATGTTAGCAATGGATAGCGCGTAGATCACGCCCTGTACCTGCCCAACCTCGCAGAGCCTGAAAAGCTGCGACGCTGGCTCCGAAAAGCCTTCCCGATTGGCAAGGACATCCATGATGATGTTCGTATCAATCAATACTCTCATGTTTGACGTCCCACCTCACAACGTGTACTTTTCGACTCTTGCCGCCTCGACATCTTCATCGCTGTATTGCTCTTTCAGAATTCCGCGCAGAGAATCTGTCAGATACTGTACGGATTCCGTCTCGGAAACAATCCGCGCCACGCGCTTGCCATTTCGTGTAATGACCACCTGCCCATGGTCAATGGCGTACTGGAGATACTTACCGAAGTTGTTCTGGACATCCGTTGTCGATGCCATTTTCGCTGTCTGCATACAACCAGCCTCCTTTAGCTAATTTTATTATACGCAATTTTAGCGAAAATAGCAACCTATATCCCTAAATTCTCGAAAGCAAATTTTAGCTGTTTGCCCTTACGGCTTCAATTGAGTCCAAACCTCGTCGATATAGGCGTGTTTAGGCTCCTTCTTTTTCTGCTCCTTCTTCGCATTCCAGGCGCGAATCCGCAGAAACCCCAGCATATCCATCTCGTCGATCTCCCGCATCCGCCAACCGCCTTCCAGGAGGCTGTTGTAGATAGAATAGATGAAATCCGGCAGCGTCAGAACAGCGGAATCTCCTCGCTCGCCGTCTCCGGAGTCTGATTCTGCGCTGCCTTCGTAGGGAACTCGCCGAGGATGGACGTGGTCTGGGTCTGCACCGCCATGAGCGCCAAGGCAATATCGTGCATCAGGCGATCCACGGGGTAGCCGTCCAGCACATCGTCCGGGGTGAACTGATTGCCAAACAGGATGCAGAACCACCTGATCATCTCGTCCATCGCGCCGGCGACGGAGAGCTGGTCGGCGTCGGCGGGCACTTCGCCTTTCACCGCCGCGTTGGACAGGGCGACAATCCGCCCGTACATCTTTGCGGCGGGCTCGATCTCACGAAGGGCGCGGCCTGAAACGAAGTCAACCGTGTATTTCCTGCCATTCAGCGTACAGGTAATCATGTGCTTTCCCTCCCTGATTGATATATTGATCTATTTCATCGCCATGCGGCGTTGTTTTCAATGAAAAGCCGCACAGAAGTCCGTGCGGCTAAAAAATGTCAGGCGCCGGCCCCCGCAGTGAAAGCCGGCGCGTAGACCGACTGGAGAAAGACTTCCGCCTTTGCGGCGTCAAAACCGCTCTGATCCTCGTCGGCCACAGCCTGATACCGATTGTCGTGGGTTCTCTTGATGGCAACCCACTCCACCTCGCCCGTCTGACGGGTGATGGTGGTGCCCTCTTTGGTGGCATAGTTTTCAGTGACGGGCTTGGCGCGCAATAGTGATAGGTAATCCTCTGATACAATCTCGGGATTTTCCCCCACTTCACACCGTGCATGCGACTTTCATCGCACACGGCGTTCCATCGATTGCTATAGGTTTGCGCTTATGGTCATAAGGCATCACTCTCCTTTCACAGGAAAGTGTCTCTTTTTCTCGTACTCGCAATCCTTATTACGATTGAATAGCACTGACCATTTTGCAACCGACTAAAGCCCATTCCTCAGCTTTCATTACAGGAGCTTCATAGGTTCGAGCTTCGCTTTTCAGCATGGGTTCGACTGCTTATTTGCTTCGTCAGCCTGTTGCATTTGCAACCCCATGCCTTTCCTCGTTCCATCATCCTTATCTGTACATATACCCTTAGGTGCCTGCTTTAAGCCTGTCGGCTTGAATGCGCCTGTAACGCATTACGGTTTTTCATAACAAAGATTCTTACTCGACCGCACCGACCACTGCATAACAGTGTCAAAGCCTTTTCGACCTCGCGCTCTTCTAGACCCGTACATTCACAGGTTCGTCAGTCCAAATGCGGACATTCTCACCATAGGTATTTTATAGACCCCCGGTCTGACACCCACAGCCACCTCTGGCTTGCTTTTGCAATATCGTTGTTTCCAGCGTTAACCGCGATAAAGCGGGTGCATACAACCGACTTCACCGAGCTTCTGACCCACAGGTTTTCGCCTGTACGCCAGTCGGAGTATCAGGGAGGGCGTTTTGTGGCGTTACCCACGCATTCCACCCTTCAGAATGATAGTTGTTGCTTATCCTACGATAAGCCCGACATTTTTAGCGCCATATGGACTTTTGTCTACCCGATTTTGTCAGGTAGAATGACGTTTGTATGTCAACGAGTCGCACCCTTGTACAGCCATATAAAACGGTACTTGTGGTTGGATTTTTCGCTCTTGAAGCCCACCGCGAAATACGGCGGCTTGTCCGTGGATGTGCGGATCAGCACGCCGTTGTCGTCGATTTTGTTGCCGAAGATCATCTCCTGGATCAGGAGCGGAATATCGGCCATCTTCGTCTTGAACGACAGCTCAGGGTCGGCGTACAGGACGTCGCCCTCCGCGTCATCAAAATACTGGACGTCCGGGTCGGCGTTCTCCGGCGTGATGGACGCTTCAATCGCGCCTGCCATCAGCTGAAGCTCGCCATAGGTCAACGTTTCCTCGGTGTCCTCCACAAGGGGAGCGATCACCACGTTTTTCAGGCCGACCGTACTGGATACGGCCGGGGATGCAGCGGGATTTGCCATATGCCTGTCCTCCTCATCAATTTGTATTGTTACAGTTTGTCCAGCGCATTGCGCAGCCCTTCCCGGATGATCTCATAGGCCTCATCCTGACGGGTGTCGTAGGCGGGACGGATGAACGGGTGGGCGGGAGCGGGCGCGGGGCCTCCATGACCGTATTCCACGGGCGGGGCGTAGTACGCGCCCTCGGCCTTGCGGTGTACGCCAATGGTGATGCTCTTGCCGCTGTACCGGCGCTTTTTCACCCTGCCGATCTCAATGGATCGGTGGAGTGCGCCGGTGATGATCCTGGGGTCTTTGGAGGCGTTGGCCTTCATCTGCTGATGGATGGGCTGTGCGGCGGCTTCAAGAATGTGCCTGGCAGCCGGAGCGCCCGCGCCATCCGCATCCATGGCGGAAGCCATGCCCGCGATATCGGTCATAAGATCACTGAAGCCCTCCACTTCAAGGGGCATGTCAGGTCGCCTCCTCATCCAAAGCATCCTCGTGGAGACACCATGTCCACTGCACCGTGTATTGTTTTGTGGCGGTGTCATAGGCGGGCATATTGTACCCTCGGTCAGACTCCTCCACGATGGAGAAACCAGCGGCATACATCGCCCTGCGGATGCGGCCCGCCATCTCAGTGGGATCGCTTTCGCTCCACAAATTCAGGTACACAAAGGTGCGGAAGGACTGCACATGATCGTCCCGGTGGCTTGCTTCCGTGGTTGTGGTGGAATATACCACATACTGCGGCGGCGTGTGCGGATCGGGCGAGGTTGCACGCCATATGCCCGCCATGACCGGGATGCCGATGTTTGTCAAGGCTTCCTGTACCTGTTTCATCAGCCGCTCACCCCTTCGGAGATGGATGCCTTAAGACCCAGATACGCTCTGGAAAAGCCATATTCGCCCAGCGTGGAAATGTGCCACTTCATATCGCGGAACTTCACCCACATGCCAGGGCGGATGTCGCTTCGATACCGGATGGTGAAGTTGGCCACAGCCTCCGTGTTCTTGGCATCGGCGGCGCGATAGCTCTGGTTGCCCGCGTCGATGGCGGACGCCCAGACGCGGCAGACCACCACATCTTTGGGCACGGGATAGCCGTTCTCGTTGATGGTGTTCTCCGTGTAGCCAATCTCCACCAGATGCCGAAGATCTCCCGGATGCGGCGTGGCATCGAAGTTCTTATAACCTCTCAATCAATTCGCCCCCTCAGAACATCCTGTCGGGATCACGATGAGGATACAGCAGATTCTCAAACGCGGTACGCATGGCCAGATACACCTGCCGGTCGGGATTGTCGCGGTTTTCGTAATAGTGACTGACCATGAGCAGCACGGCCAGCCGCACAGGCTCCGGCGCATCATCCTCAAAGGACGCGCGGCAGAAATCCTCTGCCGCGCCCTGGCTCTGAAGGATCAGCCCTTCCAGGTATGCATCCTCTTCATCATGCTGAATTCGAAGATGGGTTTTTACCTCATCAACCGAAAGGATCATGCTCCATCACCCCGTTACTCGGAAGATGCTTCATTTTCAGAAAGGATGCCTGCCTCACGCAGCGCCGCCAGCAGACCGTTGAAGTCCTCGCGGAGGGCCGCCACAGTGGTAGCCTCGCTGTCTGTTACATAGGAAACCTTCTGCTCCATCAATTCCGCTGTGGGCAGGGACTCCATCAGGCCCTCCATGCCCTCTACGGTCGCTCCGGGCAGGAAGGTCAGCTTTCCGCCGATGACCAGCACACTGCCGCCATGGGCAAAGTAGTTCTTTGTGGTGCGCATTTCGCTCATATGTTTTTCCTCCATTCATCCGGCGGCTCTTATGCCGCCTTCATCTGCAGCACCTTGACGGCCTCCGGCAGAATCAGGCGCCCGTCCATGCGCTGGGTGATCTTGAAGCCGATCTGATCCTTGTCGGCGTACAGCTCGTTGAGGCGCTGCAGGCTGCGGCCCTCGCGGTCGGCCACCCAGTACTGGCTCATGTCGCCGTACAGGATCGCCTTGTTGCCGGCGGTGGGCAGCGGCATGTAGTTGGAGGTCAGCACACGGGTGTTGAGCAGCATATCCGGTTGGCCATACAGCACATTGGGCTGCCAGAGGTAATTTCCGGTACCATCCTTGAGCTTGCGCAGCTTCTGGATGGCGGCGTCATTCATGATGAACACGGCTTTGCGGCGATAGCCTGCCTTGATGGAGTGCTGCAGGTCGATGATCTCATCCGCCGTAAACGCGGCGGGGGCGGCGGAGGTCACGCCCAGCTGCGCACCCAGGGTATCATGCAGCAGACCGGTGGGCTTGTGATTCCCGTCGCCGTTCAGGATGGCGTCCTCCTCCGCCGCGCCCACGCGACGGCCAAACTCGCGGGCGATGTACGCCGCCATGTCGAAGGCGGAATCGTGGAGCAGCTCAGAAGAAATCTTGATCATGCAGCCCACCTTGTGGGCGGACAGCGAGATCTGGCCGAAAGCGTCGTCGGATTCGGGGATCTGCTGCTCCTCCTCGATCCAGCTCGCCGCGCCCCTGGAGACCACCATGGGAATCTTGCGGTCGCCGGAGGCAGTGGTGATCACATGCACCACGCCGCGCATGACGTTTTCATCCTCCAATGCCTCGACGAGGGTATGCTCAAACTCGTCCGGGACGGTATAGCCGCCCTCGGACAGCTCGCCAACCTGCAGGGCGTTGCGCACATCGTAGCCGGAGCGGCCGTGCATGTGATCCCAGAAGTTCTGCCTGTAGCTCTCGCTGCGGGTACCGCCGCGGGCGTCGGGATCCTGTCGCTGGGGCCTGCCCGTCAGGGGCGGCGTGACCAGGCTGTCCATCTCGCGATCCATCTGATCCGCGCGCTCCAGACGGTCGATGACTGCGGCCATATCGACCACTTCCTTCTCCATGCGCTCATACTCCTGCGTATCCTCGGCGGACATCATGCCGTTCTCGTCGGAACGTTCGTTCAGGAACGCCCTGGCGCGGTTCCAGATGTCGGCGCGTTTCTGACGCATTTCCAGTACCTTGCTCTTGTTGCTCATATGGGTATCCTCCTTATCGGTCTTTGGGTTGAATCAGTTCCAGCCGCCTGCGCAGCTGGGCAACAGGGGTGCCGGCGGACTTGCCCGTTGACTGGCTGATTGTAATGGGCACGGTCTCAGCGGCCGCATCCGGGGCAGGGGACGTTTCGTTTCCCGCAATGTCCGACCGCTGCATTCGCGGCCTGTGCCGGTCGAACCATGCCCGCACCTTTGCCTCCGCATCCTTGCGGCTGACGATGCGTTCCCCTTCTGCGTTGGTCGGGCCGCCAGCCGATTCCGTGACGGCGTCCACGAAGCCGTTCTCGCGGGCGGTGGCTACGTCCATCCAGGTGGTGGCGGTCATCATATCGGCCACCACGCCCCGCTCCTTCCTGCACCGGGTCGCATAGCAGTTGAGAATGCTCTCCTTGCAGGCTCTCAAAAGCTGGATGCTCTCCAGCAGGTCTCGCTCGCTGCCCCAGGCAACGGTAGACGGATCGTGGATCATGAAAAGGCTGCCCGGCGTCATTTCCACGCGGTCGGCAGCCATGGACAGCACGGTCGCGGCCGAGGCCGCCGTGCCGGAGATCGTGATGATGACATTGCCCGGATAGGCGCGGATATCGTCGAACATCCGAGTGGCGGCGTTGCAGCTGCCGCCATAGGAATTGAGGCGGATATGCACGTCGTCCGCGAACTGACCGTCCGCGCCGTACAGCGCCTCATGGAGACTCTCCGGCGTGATCTCATCGCCGTACCAGACCTCCTCGTCGATGTATCCGTTCAGGCTGATCTCTCTCAAGGGGCGTCCCTCCTTTCCTCGTTGATTTCCTGCTCAGCCGCCCACACGATGCCAGCGAGAACAAAAAACACGCACGGGACAGCCACGCTGTTGCCGTATGCCTTGTACTCCGCAGAATCCGTGTGCGGGTCTTGGAGCCATTTGATGACCTGCCGTCTGGTTTTGGGCTTACTGCTCTTGCCGATGGCCTGCCGGTATTCCTCGAAGATGGCCTCCCACCTGTCGGTTTCACGGTTGGACGGCGCAGTGCTTGCGAGGTTCTCACACCACCCGTCCGGATAGCCCTGCAGGCGGCAGCATTCGCCGGGCGTCAGCCGTCGCACAAGATACTCCGTGTTCGGAGCCGCCACGGCGCCGGGTCCTTCCGCCACGAGCGTCGGCGCCTTTTCTTCGGTGATGTTCATGCGGTACTGG